>CACLQX010000023.1 GCA_902609185.1 uncultured Bacteroidota bacterium
TCAGGAGATAAAGTAATTAAAAATAAATCAAAAATTGTGGGAATGTCCACAAGACATTTTAAAAAAGGGCTTGATCCCTGTGATAAAAATTTTGACTACAGAGCTTTAGGGTGTTCAATGATTAACATGTATTATGTTTTGACAGGATCTTTTAACCACTATGTTGATCCTATAGGAGGTTTTATATGGGATATTTTGCCGGGCTTAAATCTCGCGATTGAACAAAAAATGGATGTTTATGTGGATGGGGAAAAATATGATGGTGAATTTTTATCACCTGAAAAAAGATATAAAATCAAAATCTTAAACAAATAATTTTCCCTGCAACCATAAGTTTTGAAACTTATTATTTGGGTCGTATCTATCTGCTTGAAATTTTATATTAAATTTTCTATCCCTTGGATCATTACCAACACCAGAAACATACATCCAGTTCCCATAATTACTGTGAACATCATAATCAATTAACATAGATTCAAAATAATTAGCACCCCATCTCCAATCTATAAACAATTCTTTTGATAAAAAACTTGCAACATTTTGTCTTCCTCGATTACTCATCCAGCCAGTGCACTTTAACTCAATCATATTTGCATTCACGAATGGCTCACTGGTCCTGCCATCGACCCAGTTTTGAAATTTTTTATGATCTTTAAGCCAATTGTATTCTTTTTCAAGAATTCCTCCAATTTTAAAAATTTTGTTTCCATACTTTAAGGAAATATACTTAAAGAAATCCCTCCATATTAATTCAAATATCATCCAATAAGTAGACTGATTTTTCATTATATCCTTTTCATAATTCTTTATTTGCCAATATATTTCTCTGGGTGAAATCGAGCCGTTAGCAAGCCATGCAGAAAATTTTGAACTATAATCTTTGCCTAATAATCCGTTTCTAGTTTTTTTATAAAAACTAACTTTTTTTGATTCCCATAGATAATAGTTTAATCGAGCTTTTGCGCTTAAACATCCTCCACTAAAAGGAAAAGCAGTTCTTGAATCCATTTCATAATTATTCAAACCCAGATCATTTAAAGTTGGTAATTTATTATCATGGTCATTAATTAAATTTTCTTTTGAAAATGAAAAGGTTGGTTCAACTATTTCTCTTACAAGTACATTTTTCTCGCAATATTTTCTAAAACTTGTAAAAATATCATTGACAAAAGATTGATCTACATCATCGGGGTGATATAAAAACTGATCAAAATATTTTTCAATTTTAACATTAGAGTCTATGTTACTTAAAAGTAATTTCTCTTCATTAATTTCTTCATCTGTCCACTCATCTTGATAATAAATAGTATTAATATTTTGATCTTTGATAAAATCCGAAATAGCCTTATTTGGTTCACCAATTTTAACAACTAATGATATATTTCTTTTTAGTAATTCAGCTTTTAATTCTTTGATTGATTCTAAAATAAATGATGCCCTAAAGGCGTTCATTTTTGGAAATCCAAGATTGTTATTTATAAATAATTTTGAATCAAAGCAATATATACCAAATAATCTTTTTGAATTTTTAGAGGCTTTTGCTAATCCGTAATGGTCCGAAATTCGTAGGTCATTTCGAAACCAAACTAATGACCTAACGCCCTCTACATCTTTTACTGCAGTATTTAACATCTTCCCAATTTTTTTCCCACTTCTTTCGCCAATTAAAACTCAAGCCGCATTTAATGCATATTTTAGTTGGTAGAAATGATTTTTTCACGTTTCAAAGTTTTAAATTTAATTTCAAAAACTTTGCCAGTATCATTGTAAACATGTTGTTAAACAAAGAAAATGTTCTAAAAGAGGGATTCGAGTTTTTAAGTAAGGATCCTATTATGAATTACCTCATTTCTAAGTTGGGTAAAGGTATTGATGCAACAGATAGGTATAATTCAAATTATGCTTTGGCAATTTCTAATCTAATAATTGAACAGCAAATAAGTTTTAAAGCAGCCATAACAATTAAAAAAAAATTTAAGGAATTAATTAATGGATTATCAAATTCAGAAATAATAAATCTTAACAACAATAAGATTCAATCAATTGGACTATCATTTAGAAAAGTTGAATACATTAAAAATGTTTTAATTTTTTTTGAAAAAAATAAATATGAGTTCAAGAATTTGACTAATGATGAGGTTTTTGAAAAACTGATTATAATTAAAGGTGTTGGTAAATGGACATGTGAAATGTTTTTAATTTTTGTTCTGTTTAGATCTGATATATTTTCATTTGGTGACATTGCTTTAATCAACAGTATTAAGAAAAATTATAATGTCCATTCAAAAGAAGAAATCAAGATCATTGTAAACAATTACAAGCCTTACAGAAGTGTTGCTTCTTTAATTTTATGGTCATCGGTTGAATCAGGAACTTTTTACAAGAAATCTATTTCCTGAAACTTCTATTCGATTTAATTATAAAAAATGGTAAGGGTATTAGTATACATGTACAGTAAACAATGACTGTGTAAAACTCATCCAAAACTGAGGATGATATAATTGTTATGACTGAAGAGTACAACACTAGTTTCCAGAAAAAATTTTTAAAAAAAATTAAATATCCCTTGAGATTAAATTTTTCTTTTTCTTTTTTGGACATTGTATTATATCCAGCTAATAATATATCTGAGTTATTTTCATCAACATATTGAGTAGCCAAAAGAATCAAAAGGTTAGAAAGTAATAATAGCACAATAGTTGAGGTCATATTCAAATATAATTATTTATGCTAAAGATTGCTTTCGACAAATCATATAGACACCCTTTGGATGAAAAGCACCGATTTCCAATGATTAAATATGAACTTATCCCTGAACAATTGATCAGAGAAAATACTTGCAACGACAGTAATTTTTTTATTCCTGGTTGTATTGAAGATAAAAATGTACTAACTACACATGAAGAAACTTACTACAGAAAGCTATGTGATTTGAAATTAACCCCCAAAGAAGCTCGACCGATTGGATTTCCAATGAGTAAGTCACTAATTAAGAGAGAAAAACTTATTTCTCAGGGTACTATTGAATGTGTTTCTAATTCCTTAAAAAATGGAGTTTCTATGAATATCGCAGGAGGAACTCACCATGCATTTCGTGATAGGGCTGAGGCTTTTTGTATGTTGAATGATCAGGCAATTGGGGCAAATTTTCTACTAGAGAATAACTTGGCGTCAAAAATATTAATTATCGACCTGGATGTTCATCAGGGAAACGGAACCGCTTCAATTTTCAAACTTGATAATCGTGTTTTTACAATCTCATTTCACGGAAAAAAAAACTACCCTTTCCATAAAGAGAAAAGCAATATTGACGTTGAGTTTGATGATGATACAGGTGACATTGAATATTTAAAAAAAATGGATGCAGTGATTCCTAATATTATTGATGAATTTCAGCCAAACTTTATTTTTTATTTGTCTGGTGTTGACATTTTAAAAAATGATCGATTGGGAAGATTAGGAGTTTCAATAGATGGATGTAAAAAAAGAGATGAAATCATTCTTAATTTATGTAAAAGAAATAATATTCCATTGCAAATAAGTATGGGCGGTGGATATTCTCATGATTTGAAAAATATAATTGAAGCCCATTCCAATACATTTAGACTGGCACAAGAAATATACTTCTGATGGTCTAAATATTAGTAAATTTGTTAAATTCAATAAAACTAGACACACACTCTGGTATTTTTAAAATATGTACAATGAAAAAATTAACCCTCATACTATCAATAATTTTATTAACCTCTTGTAATATGAAGATAGAACCCCCAAAAGCAGAAAAAATCCCATTTAAACATGAAATTCATGGGGATGTGAGAATTGACAATTATTATTGGTTAAACGAAAGAGACAATGATAAGGTTATTGATTATTTAAATAATGAAAATTCATACACAGATAAAATTTTAAAACCTACACAAAAACTCCAAGATGAGTTATTTCAAGAAATGAAAAATAGGATTAAAGAAGATGATACTTCTGTACCCTATTACTATAATGATTATTGGTACATGAGAAAATATGAAAAAGGTAAAGATTATCCAGTTTATTTAAGAAAATACAAGAGTCTTGATGCAGATGAAGAATTACTTGTTGATGTGAATGAGCTTGCTAAAGGCTACAGTTATTTTCAACTTAGAGGGATTTCAATCAGTCCTGATAATAAGAAAATGGCATATGCAGTTGATACCCTATCTCGAAGAATTTATACAATCAAAATTAAGAATTTAGAAACTGGTGAGATGTATAATGAACAAATCAAAAATACTACAGGCGGTTCAACTTGGGCAAATGATAATAAAACCCTTTTCTATTCATCTAGGGAAGATGTAACTCTAAGAGTAAATAAAGTACATAAACACAAACTAGGTTCTGATATTAGTATGGATGAGTTAGTTTATGAAGAAAAAGATAAAGAGTTCAGTACGGGAGTATATAAAACAAAATCGAATAAATTTTTAGTTATTGGGTCTGGTAGTACTTTAACTAGTGAAGTCCGATATATAGATGCTGATAATCCAAGTGTAGAACCTAAACTGTTTTTAAAAAGAGCTGAGGGTCATGAGTACTCAATTGATCATTACAAAAATGATTTTTATATAAAAACAAATATTAATGACGCTTATAACTTTAAAATTATGAAGACAAGCACATCTAATACAAAGCTATCTGCCTGGAAAGATTTAGTTAAGCATAGAGAAAATGTTTTAATTGAGGATATGGAAATTTTTGATGATTACTTTGTGATTGTTGAAAGAAATGACGGATTAATGAAGATCAATATAAAGTCTTGGAGCGGTAAAAAAGATTATTATTTACCATTAGAAAGTGAAACATATGATTTAAGTCTTTCGACTAATCTTGATTTTTCATCAAAACTTCTTAGATACAACTACACTTCCTTCACTACACCTTCATCAGTCATAGACTTTGACATGAATACAATGAAAAAGAACGTTCTAAAAAAGACCCAAGTTATGGATGAAACTTTTAATGAGTCCGACTATGTATCTGAAAGAATCTTTGCAGAATCACATGATGGAGTTAAGATACCAATTTCTATTGTTAGACATATTGATACAGAATTTAATGAAAGTACACCTCTACTGCTTTATGGTTATGGTTCATATGGAATAACAAATGATCCAAGATTTTCATCAACTAGATTGAGTCTTTTAAATAGAGGTTTTGTTTATGCAACAGCTCACATAAGAGGTAGCGAATATTTTGGTAGAAAATGGTATGAGGACGGAAAATTATTTAAGAAAAATAATACTTTTTTAGATTTCGTAGCAAGTGCTAAACATCTCATAAATATTAATTATACATCATCTGATCATATATATGCAATGGGTGGTTCAGCAGGTGGACTTTTAATGGGTGCAGTTTTAAATTTGGAACCAACATTATTCAACGGGGTTATTTCAGCAGTACCATTTGTTGATGTAATGACTACTATGTTGGATGAGACCATCCCACTTACAACTTTAGAATATGATGAATGGGGAAATCCTAATGAAAAAGATTACTATGACTACATGAGATCTTATTCACCTTATGACAACTTGCAAAATACAAACTATACAAACATACTTGTAACAACCGGACTTCATGACTCTCAAGTACAGTATTTTGAACCTGCAAAATGGGTTGCAAAACTCAGAGATTTTAATACGTCAGATAATAAAATTTTACTTCAAACAAATATGGATACTGGGCATGGTGGAGCTTCAGGTAGATTTGAATCATTGAAAGAAGTAGCTCTCGATTATGCTTTTTTCATTGGTCTAGAAGAGAAATCAATTAAATAAAATTAAGCTTGAAAAAAATCTTAATACTATTTCTAATTTTCATTTCATGTAAAAATGAGAATATAAAACCTAGAATTGGTATCGCTGGAATTTGGATTGAAGCCAGTACTTTTTCACCCATAAACTCAACCGAAAAAAACTTTAATATAAAGTATAGTTCAAATATTTTTTCAAATTATTCTTTCTTTGATCAAAGCTATATAGATAAAGCTGATTGGTTTCCAAGTATGACGGCAAGAGCACTTCCTGGTGGTGTTGTTACTAGGTCAGCTTATGAATCTATGGTATTACAAATTTTACAGATTACCCAACAAACCCTTCCTCTTGATGGATTAATTCTTGATTTACATGGGGCAATGAATGTTGAAGGTATGGATGACCCTGAAGGTAATTTTGTGGAGAGAATAAGGAATGTTGTTGGTGAAAAAACAATTATTTCAACTACCATGGATTTACATGGTAATGTTTCCTATGACCTTATTAAAAATACAGACTTAATAACTTGTTACAGAATGGCACCACATGAGGATGCTATGGAATCTAAAAAAAGATCATTTGATAATTTGATTGAAAGAATTCAAAACGGTAAAGGGAAACCGAAATTTAAAGCTTGGTCAGATATTCCAATTCTTCTTCCAGGTGAAAAAACTAGTACACGAGTTGAGCCTGGAAAATCATTATATGGTAAAATTGAAAAGCTGGAAGATAAAAAAGGTGTGATTGATATTGGTATATGGACTGGGTACGCCTGGGGTGATAAGCCAAGAAACCGAGCAGCAGTTGTTGCTATTGGAGATAACAAAAAAAATGTCATTGGAATTACAGAGGAAATAGCTAATTATTTTTGGTCCGTAAGGAATGATTTTGAGTTTGTTGCTCCTACAACAACTCTTGAAAATAGTATTGATCAGGCAATTTTTTATTTAAATGAAAGAAAAAATAAAAAGCCTTTTATAATAAGTGACATGGGAGATAATCCAACAGCAGGCGGGTCAGGAGACGTGACTTGGACTTTAAATAAAATTTTGAAAAATGAGAAGCTAAATAAGATCAATGGACCTGAAATTATATATGCATCTATACCAGGTCCAGATTTAATAAAAAATGCTTTGAATACAAAAATTGGAGACGAAGTTACCGGATATGTTGGTGCTATTCACGATGATAGATTTTCTCCTCCGATTATATTAAAGGGAACCCTAAAATCTGTTGAGCTTGGTGACCCAAATGCGGATGCTGAAGTTGTTATTAAAGTCAATAATATAAATGTGATTGTAACAAACAGAAGAAAACCATATCATTATATTTCAGATTTTGAAAAACTTGGTTTAAATCCCAAAAATACTGATATACTAATAGTCAAAATTGGATATTTAGTTCCTGAACTTTATGACATTCGAGGAGACTGGGTAATGGCATTAACACCTGGAGGTGTTGATCAAGATTTATTAAGGCTAGATTACAAAGAAATTGTAAGGCCAATTTTCCCATTGGATAACAACTTTAATGATCCCGACTTAAAAGCTAAGTTGGTGCCTAAATCAAATTAAAATGGAAATTAAGCTTACACATATTGATAATTATCACTCAAAAATTGAAAATTTGAATGGAAATTTTATTGAAATTGATAATAAAACTGATTTAGATCCCAAAGGTGTAAGTCCCATGGAATTATTATTAATGGGAGTTGCCGGATGTAGTAGTATTGATATTATTTCTATCTTAAAAAAACAAAAACAAAATTTTAAGGATCTTCGAATTAAAGTAAAAGGTTTTAGGGAGCAGAAGGAACTTCCTGCAGTTTTTAAAAAAATTCATGCTGATGTTTTTATAGATGGTGATGTGGATCCAAAGAAAGCAATTAAGGCAACACAGCTCTCTTTTGAAAAGTACTGCTCAGTATCCAAAACTTTGGAGGCAACAGCAGATATTACATACACTGTAATTGTTAATGGTAAAAGATAATATTATGAATTTAAATAACTTAGATTACAAAGAAGTTTTCCCTGGCCTAAAAGGTAAATTAATTCATGGAGAAAACATAAGTTGGGCATTTTGGGAAGTTAAGAAAGGATCCGTAGTGCCAGAACATTCCCACATACATGAACAAATAATGTATGTTTTAGATGGTGAGTTCAGATTAAGCATTGATGGGAATAGTAAGGTTTACAAGAAAAATGATTACGTTGTAATTTCCCCAAATGTCAAACATGAGGGTGAGGCCTTGAGTAACTGCAAACTTATGGATGTTTTTAGTCCTGTTAGAGAAGACTATTTATAAAAATTAATGAAAATTTCATTACAAAATAAAAAAGCACTTATTGGTGGAAGTAGTAAAGGGTTAGGCTTTGCTGTTGCTAAACAACTAGCACTAAGTGGTGCCCATGTTACAATAGTGTCAAGTAATGAAGCATTACTAAAAGAAAAAGTCATGAGTCTCAACAGTCAAACAAAAGTTAATCATCAATATTTGGTATGTGATTATAATGATCATAATAGCTACTCAAAAAAAATAACTGAATATTTTCGAGATAATAAAGTTGATATTTTGATCAATAATACACAAGGACCAATAGCTGGTGACGTCAATAGTGTAACAATTGATGATTATCAAAATGCATTTGATTTATTATTCAAAAATATTGTTTTAACAACTAATTTAGCGTTAAAAAATATGAGGAATATTCAGTGGGGGAGAATTGTAAATATGACGTCAGTTTCAGTCAAAGAACCACTAAAGTACTTGGCGCTTTCAAACACAATTAGATCAGCTGTGACAACATGGGGGAAGACCTTATCCAATGAAGTTGCAGAATCAAATATTACCGTCAATAATATTTTAACTGGATATTTTAAAACCGAAAGACTTGAACAGCTAAACTCAGAAAAGGCAAAAAAAATGGGTATTGAAATTGATGAAGTTATTGCTAATATGAAGAGTCAGGTACCATTGAAAAGGATTGGGGAACCAGATGAGTTCGGTTACCTAGCAACCTTTCTTTGTTCTGATTACGCAAGCTATATTAATGGTGTTAATATAACAATTGATGGGGGTTTAATTAAATCATTATAAATTATAATTTTATATAGATGTTGGAAACAAAAAATTTAAGATTTAAATATGACAATAACCTTGAATTGAATTTTCCTGATATTAAAACATCTAAGGAAAATCTTTTAATACTAGGAGCATCTGGCGTTGGTAAAACTACATTTCTACATCTTTTATCTGGACTATTGAAACCAATAAATGGTGAAATAGATTTGCTAGGAACTAAGATATCCCAATTGAAAATGAGTGAAATGGATCGGTTCAGAGGAAAAAATATTGGTATAGTATTTCAAAAACCTCATTTTATTAATTCTTTAACCGTAAAAGAAAATTTACAATTAGCGCAATATATTTCTAAAAAAAGTGATAAGAATAGAATCCAATCTTTATTAGAAAGTTTAGGAATAGAGGACAAAGCAAACAAAAAAACACAGAATCTAAGCCAAGGTGAAAAGCAAAGAGTTTCAATAGCATTAGCAATTGTTAATTCACCCAAATTAATTTTGGCTGATGAACCAACTTCCAGTCTTGATGATTTGAACTGTGATAAAGTAATAAATATTTTAAAAAATCAAGCCTCTAAATACAAGGCAAAATTAATCATCATTACACACGATTATAGGCTGAAAAAACATTTTAAAAATACATTATCATTATGAACATTTTTAAACTAAGTTTTAAAAATATTTTTCATAAGCCTGTTGGTACTGTCCTTAGTATTGTATTGTTAACATTAGCAGTTGGTATTATTTCAATTTTGATTCATGTCAATGCTTCAATTGAAAATCAGATGAATAATAATTTAAAAGGAATTGATATGGTTGTTGGAGCAAAAGGAAGTCCACTACAATTAATTTTATCTTCAGTTTATCACGTAGATTCTCCAACGGGAAATATTAGTTTGGCAGATGCCAACTCGATAACAAGAAATCGAATGGTAAAAAATAGTACAAAACTTTCATTCGGTGATAATTACAAAGGGTTTAAAATTGTAGGAACTGAGAAAAAATTTTTAGAATTATACAAATGTGATGTAGAAGATGGTAGGATTTGGAAGAAAAGTTTAGAAGCTGTTGTGGGTAATAAAGTGGCTGAAATTCTAGAATTAAAAATAGGAGACGAATTTACAAGTTCTCATGGGTTGGGTGATTATGGTGAATCTCATGAAGATTCAGTTTTTAAAGTTGTTGGCATATTAGAGACTTCTAACTCCGTAGCCGATCAATTAATTCTTACATCATTAGAAAGTGTTTGGGATATTCATAAGGAACATGACCACGACCATGATGAAGAACATGACCACGACCATGATGAAGAACATGACCACAACCATGATGAAGAACATGACCACGACCATGATGAAGAACATGAACATGGTGAAGATTCAAAGGAAATTACATCTATCCTAGTAAAATTTGATAGCCCAATGAATATAATCAGCTTCCCGAGATATATAAATGAAGAAACTAATATGCAGGCTGCTGTTCCGTCTTATGAAATTTCTAGATTATTTAAAATTTTTGGAATTGGATTTGAAACGCTTATTTATTTGGCTTATTTGATAATGTTTGTTTCTGGTCTTAGTCTTTTTCTAAATTTATTAAATTCCTTAAAGGAAAGAAAGTACGAAATGGCACTAATTCGAACAATTGGTGGAACTAAAGTTCAAACATCATTGATGTTATTCTATGAAAGTATAATTTTATGTATAATTGGATTTATTGGGGGTATAATCCTATCCAGAGTAGGTATTTTGGTAATATCCAATTTATTAGAGGAAAGTTTAAATTATTCGATCTCGATACCTGTTTTATTATCAAATCAAGAAATATTACTTCTAATATTTTCAATTTCAATTGGTATTTTAGCATGTGTTATACCAGCTGTGAATGTCTATAATATGAATATATCAAAAACATTGTCTGATGAATAAACTAATAATTTCATTTTTTGTTCTTTTTAGCTCAAGCCTTGTTTCACAAATTGATATTGATTGGATCAAGTTAAGAGACGTATATTATAAATCTGAGTACAGAGAGGATGTAGACGGTTATTATCAAACACCCTATTTTGGAAAATCTGTTGAGGAGCTCGATAACAAAGAGGTTAGAATTACTGGTTTTATGTTGACATTATCCCCTGATGAAGACATTTACGTACTTTCTCAAAATCCTTATGCAGATTGTTTTTTTTGTGGATATGGTGGACCTGAATCAGCTATTGAATTAAGGCTAAAACCAGGCCATGAATCCTTCTTGATGGATGAATTAGTTATAGTAACCGGAAGACTAGAGTTAAACAGGATTGATATTAGCAGTGGTGTATATATTATGCATGAAGCTACAGCTATAAAAGATTAGTTTAGTAAGAAAACTTATATATTGTCTCTGTATTGTAAACTTCCCCTTTGTTTAAAATGACTGAAGGGTATTCTTTTTGGTTTGGGGAGTTTGGAAAATGTTGTGTCTCCAAGCAGAATCCTGAATGTTTTTCATATTGCTTTTTTTCTTTTGATTCTAAACTACCATCAAGAAAATTTCCTGTATACAATTGGATACCAGGCTGATCGGTAATAATATCCATTTTTATTCCTGTAACGGGACTTTCAACAGAGCCTATTTTTTTAAGCTTACCATCTATATTGTCTAAAACAAAGCAATGATCATAACCATTTCCAATCTTGAGCTGAATGTCATCGACAAAAATATCTAATCCAATTTTTTTTGGATTATTAAAGTCAAAAGGGGTTGATTCAACTTTTTCATATGGACCGTGGGGAATCATATTTTCATTGACAGGCAAATAATAGGCAGCATTAATATTAAGAACATGGTCTAATATATCACCACTACTTTCACCAGACAGATTGAAATAAGAGTGCTGAGTGAGGTTGATAATTGTTTTTTTATCGGTTGATGCTGTATACTTAATTTTTAATTCGTTAGAGTCATTCAAGCTGTATTCAACACCAACAACTAAATTACCAGGGAAACCCTCCTCCATATGTTTAGAATGATACTCAAAGTATAGTGATTGATTATCTGATTTTTGTTCAATGAATTTCCAAAAAACCTTATCAAACCCTACCAAACCACCATGTAAAGAATTAGGTCCATTGTTTTTTTTTAGCTCATATTTAACATCGTCTAATAAGAAAGTACCATTAGATATTCTGTTGCCATACCTCCCAACTATAGCCCCGAAGTAAGGATTATTTTGATAATAACTATTAAAGTCATTAAATCCCAAAACTATATCTTTTATTAATCCTGATGAATCAGGAACAAAAAGATTGGTTATTATTGCCCCATAATTAATAACCTCCACAGAAATACCATTTGCATTAGATATCTTAAATTTTTTAATTATTTCACCGTTTGGCATCTTTCCAAAATCTGACATAGATAATTTACTTACAGAATTATTATTTGTACACGAAATCAAAAATAATAATGTAAAAAACACTTTTAATAACGTATTAAACATTATAATAATTTTATGTTCTAAATTTATGACTATAAAACGAATAATTGATGAAAAAATTTTTTACCTATCTTTTTGTACTATCGTCAAGTGTTATTCTTAGTCAGCAAACCTTTACAAGACAAGATAGTCTTCGGGGAACTATAACACCGGAAAGGGAGTGGTGGGATTTAACTTATTATCATTTGGATGTAAAAGTTGAACCTGAGAAAAAATTCATTTCTGGATCTAACACTATTCACTACAGAGTTTTAGAAAATAATAACAGAATGCAGATTGACTTACAATCCCCATTAAATATTACTAAGGTTTTACAGGACAATAAAGAATTGAGTTTTGATAAAGAGGGTAATGCCCATTTTATCAAATTGAAGAGCAAACAAAAAAAAGGTAAAATTAAAACAATCAAAGTCTTTTATGAGGGAAATCCAAAGGTAGCTGTGAGACCACCATGGGATGGCGGACTGACTTGGTCTAAAGATGCTAGTGGAAATCACTTTATAGCAAATAGCAACCAAGGAATTGGGGCTAGTATTTGGTGGCCTTTAAAAGATCACATGTACGATGAGGTAGACAGTATGCTGATTAGTGCTAATGTTCCAAAAAATTTAATGGATGTCTCAAATGGTAGATTGAGAAAGATTGTAGAATTTGAGGATTCAAAAACATACTATTGGTTTGTGTCTAACCCTATCAATAACTATGGAGTAAATATTAACGTTGCAGACTATGCAATGTTTAGCGAAGTTTACAATGGTGAAAAAGGCGATTTAGATTTGGTTTATTATGTATTAAAGGAAAATTTAGAGAGAGCGAAAACTCATTTTAAACAAGTCCCAAAAATGATGGAAGCATTTGAACATTGGTTTGGACCCTACCCTTTTTATGAAGATAGTTTCAAAGTAGTTGAGGTTCCATATTTAGGAATGGAACATCAAAGTTCAATAACATATGGAAATAAATATATGAGAGGTTATCTAGG
>CACLQX010000024.1 GCA_902609185.1 uncultured Bacteroidota bacterium
TCAGGTAAAAGATATATTATTACAAAACAGTTATGCCTCTGAAGATGAAATCTCAGTCATGGATGCTCGAGTTAAAGAGAAAGTCTTAGAATGTCAAAAATTTGCTGAGGAATCCCCATTCCCTGAAATTAGTGTGATGTATGATGCTGTTTATGAGCAAAAAGACTATCCATTTTTAAAACATAAACTAGATTAAATGGCAGAAGTAATTAAAATGCCAAGACTAAGCGACACTATGGAAGAGGGTGTTGTTTCTCAATGGTTAAAAAAAGTTGGAGACAAGGTAAGTGAAGGTGATATTTTAGCTGAAATCGAAACTGATAAAGCTACCATGGAGTTTGAATCTTTTTATGATGGAACTTTGTTACATATTGCGATAGAAGAAGGTGTTACTGCTAATGTTGATTCGCTTTTGTGTATTATTTTTGAGCATCAGACATTGAATGTCCTCGATACCTGTAAGTTTTCATTTCTAATAAAGATGGTCCCTTACCAGACCTTGCTCTTGAAATTGCTTCATCCAAAGCTTCAGCAACTTTAACAGGATTCATTCCATCAACAGGTCCACAGGGCATTTCATAGCCCAAACCTAATTTCCAAATTTCAGTATGATTACTGGTTCTTTTGACAGAGGTTCCCATTGCATAACCATTATTTTCAACGATAAAAAACGACAGGAAGATCCCACAACATGGCTAAATTCAAGGTTTCATGAAAAGACCCTTGTCTAACAGCACCATCTCCCATAAAACATAGTGTGACAGCCCCTCTGTTAAAATACTTGTCGCCAAAAGCCATTCCAGCTCCTAATGGAATTTGTCCTCCTACTATACCATGTCCACCATGAAATCTGTGTTCTTTTGAAAAAATATGCATTGAACCACCAAGTCCGTTTGATGTACCTGTTGATTTTCCATAAAGCTCTGCCATAACTTTCTTGGGGTCTACTCCCATTCCAATCGGCATAACATGATTTCTATATGCTGTAATCATTCGATCCTTCTCAAGATCCATAACATGAAGGGCACCAGCCAAGATGGCTTCTTGACCATTATAGAGGTGTAGAAATCCTCTTACTTTTTGTTGAATATATACAGATGCAAGTTTGTCTTCAAACTTTCTCCAAAAGAGCATTTCCTCATACCAGTTTAAATAAATCTCTTTTGTAATTGGCCTCATATATTAATTGCAAAGATAATTTAAAAAATCCAGTTTTTAAACTGGAAAATTATCTTAATCAAAAGCATATGCTAGGCCTACTCTAAGCGTATTTTCAAGTGGACTAATGACATCAGAAGTTGAAATCAAATAAGACAAATCAATCTTTAAATCATTGGTAATGAAGCCCGCTCCGGCAGTAATAAATTTTCTTGATCCTTTTAATTCGTGTTCACTAAAATATCCAGATCTCAAAAAGAATGAGTCATTAAATGAATATTCTAATCCGATTGAATAAGTCAACTCCTTCAACTCTTCACTAAAACCATCAGGTGCATCGTTAAATGATTTGAATAAACCAGATAAAAAGCTGATGTCTGGCTGTCTGTATGCAATTAAATCCCCAGATGAATTGTACACTTCTTCACTAGGGGTTGGCACAAGTAGTTTGTTAATTTCAAAAGTAGCTGATAAGCTATTGTTACTATCAAAAATAAATTCATAACCAGCACCTAGTCTAAGGTTTGTTGGGATAAAACTTTCATTTCCTTGCTCTGCATATTTCATTTTAGGTCCAAGGTTAGAAATATTAAATCCTGCTCTCCAAATTCCTTCAGAACCGCCAGTTTGAACAATATCTGATTGGTAATAACCTGAAATATCAACTGCCACTGAAGATGCTGCTTCTGTTTCATCTCCCAATGACTGAATTTTTACATCAGAAAGTAAAAATCTTCCTGCAACTGCCATAGAAAAGTTTTCACTTAATTTCAGGGAGTATGCTGCATCCAATGTGAACTCATTCGGATTTTCAACAATAGGAATATCAAGTGGATTTTGTAATATATCAATATCACCCAGGTTAAAGTATTTTAAACTTGCACTCCAAGCAGATCTATCAGATATTTTATTGTAGTATGAGATATTTGCAAGAAATACATCATTAACTAATTTACTTAGGTAAGGTGTATAGCTAAATCCAACTCCTCCACCTTTTTCGCTAAAGACATATTTAGCAGGATTCCAATGTTGGGAAAAGTTATCCACTGGAGTTGCTACTCCTTGTTCTCCCATTCCCGCAGCCCTAGCGTCTGATGCAATCATAAGAAAGGGAACAGCTGTTGTAATCACCCTTCTTTCCTGAGAATAGCTACTAACTATTAGCAATGAAAAGATCAATATGAAAATTTTTCTCATAGTTTATTTATTAAGTAATTTACTTTTTTAATTCCTCGATTTCAGCTTTTAATTTCTCAATTTCTTCATTAAGTTCTTGAACAGCTTTAATTAACGGAACAACTAATTTAGAATATTCAACACTCATGGAATCTTCATCACTTATAGCTTTGCTAACAATTTGATTCTCTATTTGCATTTCAGAATTGACTTTTTCAATATCCTGAGCAATTAAGCCAATTTGCCTAGTGTCATCTTCTGAGAAGGAGTCTTTCCAATAATAAGTTACTGGGGAAAGCTTTAAAATGTATGACAGACCATAATCTAGTGGTCTTATAAAGTCTTTAAGTTTTAAGTCTGAAGATGAATCGAAACCTGCAGCATATACTGTTGCTCCTTTGTCTTCAGCTGCCCACAATTCAGTTACGTTATCATTACCAATTATAGCATAATTATTTTTACCACTAGTTCCTGGACCAACATTTGCGCCAATAAAAATTCTGTTACTTGGCGTCAAATTTCCAGTAGTAGGATTTGCATTATGACCAATCATAACATTTCCATTTCCATTTGTAATGTATCTACCAGCTGCATGACCAATAAAAACATTTGTCCCACCAGCTTGAAGCTGTCTACCAGCATTATAACCAACAGTTACATTTTGTGAACCTGTTGTCAAATCTTTTTTTGTGGTTCCACCATCCATAAAACCTAATCTTGTGTTTTTTGTTCCAGTTGCAGATGACGAGGTAATATCACCAATAAATATATTATCAGTTGTTGAGAAACCATCGCTAAGATCATTAATCGCAGCAGATAAACTGACTTCACCATTTGAGACTGCAATTCCTGTTCCTGCTGTAACTGTAGCATCACTACCAGCAGCTCCAGTTTCACCTTGTGGACCTTGTGCTCCAGTTGCTCCAGTTGCTCCAGCAGCTCCAGTTTCACCTTGTGGACCCTGAGCTCCAGTTGCTCCTGTTTCACCTTGTGGACCTTGTGCCCCAATTGCTCCAGCAGCTCCAGTAGCTCCAGTTTCACCTTTTTGACCAATTTCAGTTCCATCAGTTAAATAATACTTAGCTGCATATACTACAGCAGCCTTATCACCTGCCATCCAAACCTCTTCAACTGAACTATTTCCTAAAACAACAGTCTTATTTTTTGTGGCTTGCGCGCCCGCTCCAATCGCAGTTCTATTGATTGATCCAGCTAAATTCGTACTGGCATTGTGACCAATTAGGGTATTTGAAGTTCCACCAATCAACTCATCACCAGCAGTATTACCAACTGCAGTATTAAAGTTTCCGTTTGTAACTAACTTTAATGCATCTTTTCCAATTCCTGTATTTGATGAGCCAATTTTAGCGGCACCTAAAGAATTATATCCAACTGCAGTGTTATTGTCACCTGTTGTAATCGCATCAAGTGATGTTACACCAACCGAGAGGTTAAAATTTGCAGCATTAGTCGTTGAAGATGGGTCATTACCTACATATAAAGAGTTACTCTCAGACAAAACATCATCCAATCCAAGAAGTGTAGAAGATCCACTACTACCACTTCCTGAAGCAGCAGTTGTCATTGAGGTTCCATCAGCGAAAGCAATTCCCTTTAAATATACAGTAGCTCCTTGGTCTTGCGCCATATAAACCTTGCTAACATTTGCATTACCAATTGTTACAACATTATCACCATCAACACCAACAGCGCTTGGACCAATAACAACTTGGCCTCTGGCACTATTAGAACCAGCCTGAGCATTATATCCTAACAATACATTATTATTTCCAGTTGTAAGATTTGATCCAGCAGACATACCAACAGCAACATTGTTGTTAGCATTTGAGTTTTTCAATGCACTATGACCAACTGCAACTGATCTTAGACCTGATGTTGAACTGGTTAGAGCATTAAAACCAATAGCAACCGTATCGTCAACATTACTGGCTGCGTCTAGAGCATTAATACCTACAGCAACATTGGTGTTTGAGCCCTGAGAGTTTGATTCAGGATCACTACCACCATTAATCCAAACACCATTTGAGTAGGTACTAACATCACTCAAATCATTAAGTGCACTTGCACCACCTGATCCAGCAGGTCCAGTTTCACCTTGTGGACCCTGTGCACCAGTTGCTCCAGTTGCTCCTGTTTCACCTTGTGGGCCTTGTGCTCCAGTTGCTCCAGCAGCTCCAGCAGGTCCAGCTGCTCCAGCAGGTCCAGATGCTCCGTCAGCTCCGTCAGCTCCAGCAGCTCCAGCAGGTCCAGCAGGTCCTTGTGCTCCAGCAGGTCCAGCAGGTCCAGCAGGTCCGGCAGGTCCTGCAGGAGTTAATGCATAAAGTGCATAAGGAACACCCAATAGCTCACTTTCAGTTGTTACCGAGTAATTGTATTGATCTAATACTGTGATTGTTGCTTGTACAGAAAATGCTGCTCTACCCCAACTGAGTGCGGCAAAAGCAGTTGAGTTCTTAGAACCAAGTCTCAATGAAATGAGACCATTCTTACTAGTAGTTGTAGAGTGACTTTCGGAATAAACCGTTGATCCATTAGAAATAACTGCTAGATCTACGTCAACATCTGAATTAACAACAAGACTTCCATCAGCATATCTTACAACACTTTGATAACTCAAATCACTTGATACTTGAGCGTAAGACAATGATGAAAACAGTAATGTAAATGATAAAAAGGTTAATAGTTTTTTCATTTTTTAAAGATTGATATTAGTATTTAATTATTTTAATTGTTTTATTAAGTTTTTGATTTTTAAACAGGTGAACAAAATAAACACCGTTTGCTAAAGTTGAAACATCCAAAGGAAATGGATTAGAATTGACATCCCCTTCACCAACATATTGACCGTTTGGTGAACTTATAGCATATGTAACAGATCCGATATCATCGACTCCTAGGTTAATGTAAATGATTCTGGTTGTAGGATTAGGATAAGCCTTAACACCAATAAAATCAAATTCAATTGTATCACCATTCACATAAAATGACTGAATAATACCCTCCTTGTAATCCAGATTATCTGCTATTTGACTTTGATGAAAGATTTGACCGTAGGAGAAATCCACATTTAATGAGCTTGAACCAGAAGATGTACCACTACTTGCGACAGTACCACTCTGAGCAAAAGCAATAAAAAAAGAGAAAAGGAAGACTACAGAAATCGTGAAATGTTTCATGTTTTAGTTAATTGAAATTTTAATTTTTTTGGTTGTTAACCAAGGTATGAATTATTTAAAAACAAACAAAAATTTAGGTGCATATTTTACTTGAGGCACATTTCTTGTATCATAAATTATGTGTATAAATTTTAAAGTAATTTCGATTCTTTATATATTTACGACCAGCATATGAAAAAATATAATTTATTAATTCTACTTTTTGCTGTCTTTTTAGTAATTGGTTGTAACAGAAATAGCATGAAGGGTAGTGGTAAAAATTCCTCTTCTGCTACAGGCTGGAGCATCAATGATAAAGAAGGTGGTGGTTTTTCATACAATAAAAAATACAAAGGGCAAATATCTGCCCCTGGAATGGTCTTTATTCAAGGTGGAACATTTGTTAAGGGCAATGCCAAGGATAATGTTTTAAATGATTGGAATAACACACCAACACAACAATATGTACGTTCATTTTTTATGGACGAAACTGAAGTTACAAATGTGATGTACCGTGAATACCTATTTTGGTTGAAGAAAAAATTTTATAAATCAGATTCTGAAGATATAAGGAATATCTATTTTGCTGCATTACCAGATACTCTTGTCTGGAGAAACCCATTAGGATTTAATGAAGACATGGTTAATAATTACCTCAGACATCCTGCTTTCAACAATCATCCTGTCGTGGGTGTATCATGGGTTCAAGCACAAAACTTTTCAAAGTGGAGAACAAACAGAGTCAATGAAAAAATATTATTAGATAAGGGTTTTTTAAACGAAGAAGCTTTAAAAGAACTGCACAACGACTCAACTAATGTTTATGGGTTCAATACTCTTAGTTATTTAGTTAGTCCAAAATCCTCCTATGGTGGTAATTTAGAAAACCTTATCGAAGGTACAGTCTCTGCAGATGCCGAAAACCCTGAGTTTGTTTCTATTGAAACTGGATTATTGGTTCCAACTTACAGACTTCCAACAGAATCTGAATGGGAATATGCAGCCTTAGGCTTAGAAGAATTAAGGGAAGGTAATCTTTACAGAGGAAAGAAAAAATTTCCTTGGTCTGGTGAATATACTAGGTCACAGCAAAAAAAGACCCTTGGGGATCAGTTAGCTAATTTTAAGCTTGGTAGAGGTGATTATGGAGGAATTGCTGGTTGGTCGGAAGAAGGTAGTGGAATCACAACAAGTAGCATGGCTTATCCACCTAACAGTTTTGGTTTATATGGAATGGCTGGAAATGTTTCTGAGTGGGTTGCTGACGTTTACAGACCCATAATTGATGAGGAAGCCAATGACTTTAACTACTACAGAGGTAATATTTATTCCAAACCTCAAATTACCAGAGAAGGAAAGGTTACAACAATAGATCGAGAAAACTTTAAAGATCAATTTCAAGTAATGGAGAACGGTCGTCTCAAAATATTTAAACTTCCTGGTGAGATAGCTTCTGAAGATCTTTCAGAAGATGATTTAAAAAGAATTAACTACACAAGAGCTGAAAACAGAGATTTCCAAGACGGTGATAATGAGTCTACAAGAGAGTTTGCAAGTAGCAGTAGTAATTTAAATAGACCTATGTATAGTGATCCTACTTTAACAAAATCTTCATCTACAAAAAGATTAACGCTAATCAGTAATGAAGCAAGGGTATACAAAGGTGGTTCTTGGCTTGACAGATCATACTATTTGGATCCTGCTCAAAGAAGATTCTATCCTGAGTATTTCGCCACCAACTTCATTGGCTTTAGAAATGCCATGTCTTACATGGGTGAAGACAGAAATCAAACAAAGCCCAAAAGAAGGTAATTATTTCCTTAGTTCACATTAACTTATTCTTTATATTTAATTATGGTTGAAATCCATGAATTATATCAAGAGTTAAAATCATCAAATTATCTTGTTGATATAGACTCAAGAAAAATCAGAAATGGTTCTATTTTTTTTGGAATAAAGGGAGATAATTTCAATGGAAATGATTTTGTGATTGATGCACTTGAAAATGGGGCTCGCTTGGCTGTGACAGATGATGAAAACCCAGAGTTCAATGATAATCCCAATATAATTAAGGTTTCAGATGCACTTATTGTTCTTCAAAAGCTTTCAAGATTTCACAGAAAAAATTCTAATGCTAAAGTTATAGGGATAACTGGAAGCAACGGCAAGACAACAACTAAAGAATTAATATTTAAAGTGCTAAGTTCAAAATTTAAAACAATTTGTAGCCTAGGAAATTTCAATAATCATATAGGTTTGCCACTTAGTCTTTTAGAAATTAGAAATGATACTGAATTTGCTGTAATCGAGATGGGTGCTAACAACTTTGGTGAAATTGAATTTCTAACCTCACTTTGTGAACCTGACTACGGATATATTACGAATTTTGGAAAAGCTCACCTCGAGGGGTTTATTAATGTTGACGGTGTAATAAAAGCTAAGACTGAGCTTTATGATTGGATAATAGAAAACGATAAGGTTTTACTGATTAACAGCGAGGATAAAACTCAAAATAAATTTACCAATCATAAAAGTATTGTATTTGGAAGTGGGAATAATTGCAACTACACCTTTAATGAAAGCAATAAAGATTTAGTTCATGTTTTATTTGAAGAGTTTTTGTTTAAAACTAACCTATATGGATCCTATAATTATTCGAATGTTTGTGCTGCGATTGCTTTAGGTTTAGAATTTGGTTTGGATAAAAACGAAATCAATCAAGCTTTAGTAGATTATAATTCCGAAAACAATAGGTCTGAAATTATTAGAATTAATAGTAAAATAATCATTCTTGATGCTTATAATGCAAATCCATCAAGCATGGAAGAAGCTATCAAATCATTTTCAAAATTTAAAGGTGAAAAAGCAATCATTCTGGGTGACATGTATGAGCTCGGCAAAGAATCATCCAAAGAACACAAAAACATTATAAAATTATGCGAAGACACACCCGACTCAAAATGTATTTTTATTGGTGAACATTTTTACATTTTTTCAAATACTAAGAAGGGTTCAAGATTTTTCAAAAATAAAACTGATTTTTACAATTCAGATTTTAAAATTGATGAAAATAATATTCTGATAAAGGGATCGAGAGGCATGAAAATGGAAGAAATTTTAAAATATATAAAACAATGATAAAACACATCACTTACCTCATTTCAATAATTCTAATATCATCATGTAATCAAAATCCAATTGACAAATGGCAAAATTATGATGAAAGTGATGAGATAAAAACCAGTTCCAAACTAGAAAACAAAAGACTTCAATTTAAAAGGATTCAGTCAATTTCTAATGATAAAAACAAACTTATAAATGGCTTTGAAAAAGAAATATCAGACTTTATTGATAGTGAATATGAATTGGTCAAAGCATTGGTTTATGAAAAATCCATTCCTGAAATTCAACAAAATATAATTGATGGAAAATTAACTTATTATAAGTTATCATTATTTTACTTGTCTAGAATTTACCTAATAGAATTTGATCAAGAAACGTATTTAAATTCCATTATATCGATTAATAAAAACATCCTTAAAGAAGCTAAAAGAAAAGATAAAATTAAAAACACCAATATCTATTCTCTTCACGGAATTCCTATCCTTTTAAAAGATAATATAGGTTTTGAAGGACTGCCAACCACGGCTGGTGCGCATAGTTTAAAAAATAACTTTACTGATGATGCATCAATAGTAAAACAACTAAAAGAAAATGGGGCTTTAATTCTTGGAAAAACAAATTTGAGTGAATGGGCAAATTATTTTTGTTATGGATGTCCAAATGGTTACAGTGCTATGGGAGGTCAAACTTTACACCCATATGGAAGAAAGATTTTAGATACTGGTGGGTCAAGTTCAGGTAGTGGAGTATCAACGACCTCAAACTTAGCCGCGGGATCATTGGGTTCTGAAACATCGGGGTCTATTTTATCTCCATCCTCTGCAAACTCGCTTGTGGGAATGAAACCAACTGTTGGTAACGTAAGCAGAGCTGGAATTATACCAATATCATCAACATTAGATACGGCTGGTCCAATGACAAAGTTTGTGATTGATAACATATTGATTTACAATGCGATAAATGATTTTGATCCTATTGATGACTATTCAGTAGAGAATTTTGATATTAAGTTAGAAAGCGTCATCGACAACAAAACAATTGGATACAGAATAGGATATTACAAAAGTTTTTATGAAAGAGATCTTCTTTATAAAAACTCTATTGATTTCCTAAAAGAAAAAGGACTTGATCTAATTGATATTGATGCACCGGAAATAAGATTAGAGGGTTTTGCTAAAATTTTGGATGAAGATATGAGGCATGACTTAAGAAATTATCTGTTTTCATATGGGAATGAGAACCTTGAAGTTGAGGACATATCATCAATTATCAAATACAATGAATTGGATTCTCTTGAGAGATCACCTTATGGTCAAGGAATATTCAAAAAAATTATCAAGGATACTATGTCTATCAATGATTTTGAAGACTTAAAGTATGAGCTAATGAGCAAAGGCAATGAATTTTTTAATATTCCTATAGATAAATTCAATCTTGATGTTGTTCTATCAATTAATAATTATCACGCAGGCTACGCTGCTATGGCTCATAACCCATGCTTAACGATTCCAATGAAACTTAGAAAAAATAATGAACCTGCTGGATTAACTATTATTGGAAAATCTTTTGAAGAACAAAAACTTTATGAAATAGGTTACTTTTTTGAAAAGAGTTTTAAAGGTAGAGTTCCACCAAAAAACTGATTTACTTTACCAAGGTAACTTCTAACTCAACATCGTCAAGTATCAGACGGTCGCCTAGGTTTTCGAAGAAAGAACCAGATCTATATTGGACATCATATTTGGAACGATCAAAAATCAGTTTTGCCACATATGATCCATCTTCCAGTAAATCCATTTCAAATGAAATAGGGTGTGTAATTCCTTTAATGGTAAGATTTGCATCAACGAGATACTTGTTACCTACAATTTCTGACTTTTCTAAGATTTCAAGTACAGCGTTATTAAACTTATCTACACTAAAAAAATCATCATCTTTCAAATGATTTTCTAACCTAGTTTTTCCACCACCAGAAATATCGTCAACAGAAATGGAGGTCATGTCAACAATAAAGTTTCCAGAGCTGATTGCATTTCCATCAAAGCTTATATCTGCTTTTTTGAAATTTAAGTGACCCCAGTGTGAGGCATTGGTGATTTTCTTTCCAGTCCATTTTACCATACTTTTTTCCAAATCAAAATTAGTTTGAGAAAATGCGAACAGGCAAAATAATGCAAATAGAAGGTTTATAAAATTTGTTTTCATATTCATAATGGAACTAAAATTATGCCAAATTATTTTTTCGAAATAAAATCTAAAGTTAAAGCAACCATAGATCTTATACCGGTTTGCATAGCGGTATCATCAACATAGAAATCAGGACTATGATGTAAAACTGTTCGGGGATCGACCCCCTCCTTTGAACCACCAATAAAGAAATACATTCCTGGAATTTCCTGTTGAAAAAATGAAAAATCTTCAGCACCAGTTCTTGCATTTAAAAAAATTACGTTTTCCGGCTTGTTAACTCTTCTTAATGTGGGGAGCATATTTTCATAGAGTTCTGGCTGATTAAAAGTAATTGGGTAGCTTGTTCCATATGTAATTTTGGCCTCAACATTATTAGCCTCAGCCAAGTTTAAAACAACTTGCTCAAACCTTTTTAATAAAGTTTTCCTCATAGATGGCCTTAGGGTTCTTATTGTTCCAAGCATGTACAAATCCTCAGGTATTATGTTACTTCTAACCCCACCATGAATAGCACCAACTGTAATTACAGCGGCTGCTTCAGTCAATTCCAAGTTTCTACTAACAATTGTTTGAAGGGAATTGATCATTTGAGCTGCAGTTACAATGGGGTCAATCCCGTCCCAAGGCCTAGAGCCATGAGTCTGCTTACCTTTTAAATCAATTCTAAACTCATCAACGGCTGCCATAATTCCTTTTGGTCTTACAGCAACATTTCCGACGTTAAAGCCAGATCCAACATGAAGACCAAAGATTGCGTCAACATCCGGATTTTTTAAAACGCCTTCTTTGACCATTAATTCTGCTCCACCCTCCTCACCGACTGGAGCACCTTCCTCAGCAGGTTGGAAAATAAATTTAACCTGTCCAGGAATCTGATCCTTAAGTTTGTATAAAATCTTTGCAGTAGCCAATAAAATTGCAGTATGCATATCATGACCACATGCATGCATAACAGGAACTTCCTCACCATTGTAAACTCCAGTCATATTGGATGCCCATGGAATGTCGACCCTTTCTTTTATTGGCAGACCATCAATATCAGCTCTCAAACCTACAACAGGGCCTTCTTTACCCTCATTTAAGATAGCCACAACACCTGTTTTTGCAACCCCACTAGCAGGTTTATATCCGATTTTTATCAATTCATTTTTAATTCTTTCAGCAGTTTTAAACTCTCTGTTACTCAATTCTGCATTTTGGTGAAACCAATGCCTTAGTTCAATAATCTCATCAATATTTTCTTCAATTAGTTTTTCAACGGTATCGTCAAATTTCTGAGAATGAGATAAAGATGCAACTAAAAAAATTATTAAAACAATGTATTTATTCATAACTATTAATTTTTATTCACCAATGACAGTTAGCATTAATTTTCTATTGCTCGCAGAGTTTCTGTGTTCACACAGATAAATTCCTTGCCAAGTTCCAAAATTAGGGTTTCCGTTTGATATAGGAAAGGAAATTGAAGATCCAATCAAACTACTTTTTATGTGAGATGTCATATCATCGGGTCCCTCATACACATGAGTAAAATAATTTTCATTTTCAGAAACCATGTGATTAAAGTGGGTTTCAAAATCATCTCTTACAGTTGGATCAGCATTCTCATTTACTGTCAGGCTAGCAGATGTATGTTTGATAAACAAATGTGCAATTCCATTGACTTTCGGAATATGATTGATAATTTTACTAGTAATCAAATGAAATCCCCTAGTGTATGGGCTTAATATTATTTCCTTTTGAAAAACCATTTCTATAAATTTAAATTATTTTAGTAATCAATGATTGATAATCCAAAAAAATCTTGGTCTGTTGGATACAAAATGAAAATTGATTCAAATCTGGATGATCTTTGGAATATCATAACAAAGCCAGGACATCTTGAACTAGTGCATCCCTTTTGCAAAGAAAA
>CACLQX010000025.1 GCA_902609185.1 uncultured Bacteroidota bacterium
CAAGTTGACAATGATAATACTAAAATGCTAGGTGCTTTTGATGCACTACAAACTATAGTTGTCAATTTAAAAACAGACATGTTATCACTGTTTAATGTTGCTGTAGATTACACAGATGCTGATGGTGATTAAAAAACAAATTATTGATTTTGAATTCTAAAATCAAAAATTATTTAAATCAAACTCAAAACTCATCAAGCCTAGCCCTTTTCCGGATAGGCTTTGGTGTTTTAATGACTTTTGGTATGATAAGATTTTTGACCAAAGGTTGGGTTGAAAAACTTTATCTTGAACCATCATTTCACTTTTCATTTTATGGTTTTGAATGGATCAAGCCCATAGGGGATTTGACCTACTTACTCTTTTTTATTTGTACAATATCTGCACTATTCATTGCAGTAGGCTACAAATACAGAATATCAATAATAATTTTCTTTCTCTCTTTTACCTACATTGAATTGATGGATAAAACAACTTATCTGAATCACTATTATTTTATAAGTATTCTAAGCTTTTTGATGATATTTCTTCCTGCAAATGCCTATTATTCATTGGACTCACGAAATCGGGGTTTTGAATTTAAAAAAATACCCAAATGGTGTACTGACTGCATTAAGATGTTGCTATTTATTGTTTATTTCTACTCTGGACTAGCGAAGATTAATAGTGATTGGCTTTTGGAGGCACAACCTTTGAAAATATGGCTTACTTCAAGCTATGATTTACCAATAATAGGCTCCACTTTAATGCAACAAAATTGGGTTCATTACGGCATGAGTTGGGGAGGTATGTTTTATGATTTATTAATCGCTTTTTTGTTGTTGTATTCTAGAACAAGAATTATTGCTTTTTGCTTGGTTATTTTCTTCCATGTTTTTACTGCAATCCTTTTTCCAATAGGTATGTTTCCTTACATAATGATTGTTGGTTCTTTGATTTTCTTTGAGTCACAAACACACTATAAAATGATAAAAAAAATAGATTTATTTGTAAAATTTTTTGGTTTCAAGGATAAAAAAAAGAGTATAATAAGTACCAAATCAAATAAAAATCCATTTGTATTGGCTATTGTTACTATTTTTTTTATAATTCAATTATCTTTCCCATTTAGATATTTGTTGTATCCAGGTGAATTGTTTTGGAATGAACAAGGTTACAGATTTTCATGGAGGGTTATGCTAATGGAAAAGAAAGGGATTACAAATCTTAAGGTTTTAAATAAAAACAATGGCAACAGTTTTATAGTGATGAATGATAAATTTCTTTCTGAATTTCAGGAAAGACAAATGAGCTTTCAACCTGATTTTATATTAGAATATGCTCATCATGTGGGTGAATATTATAAAAAAAACGGATTGAAAGAAATTGAAATTTATGCAGATAGTTACGTTACTCTCAACGGAAGACTAAGTCAAAGATTTATTGACCCAAAAGTTAATTTATTAGATGAAGAAAGGGGTTTTAAACATAAAAAATGGATTTTAGCATTAGATGATGAAATTACTGGTTTATAAAATATTTATTTTAATTTCATTTTTTGGCTTTTCCCAAACTAATTACACTGGTAAAGTAATTGACAAACTAACAAAATCTCCACTTGCAAACGTTAGTATTTATAATTCAACTGAAAATAAGTTATCAAAAACCAATAGCGATGGATTATTTGATTTAGTTCTAGAATCAAATAACACTGAAATTTTATTCTACATCGAGGGTTATAATTTAAAATCTGTAATTTTTTCTGGAAATAAAAACTACAGTATCATAGAGCTTAATTCTCAAATTGAAAAACTCGATGAGGTAATAGTAAGAGCGAATAAAAAAAAGGTTTTTCAAATCGGAAGATTAAAAGATTTTGAAGAGACTTACGTATATGCTGGTAAGAAAAATGAAGTAATATTGATGGACCTATCAATGGCTAACCTCGCATCTAACAATGCAAGACAAGTATACAGTCAAATCCCTGGAATAAACATATTTCAAAACGATGACGCAGGATTACAATTAAATATTGGAGGAAGAGGATTAAACCCAAATAGGTCATCAAATTTTAATACAAGGCAGAACAATTACGATATTAGTGCAGATGCTCTCGGATATCCTGAAAGTTATTATACTCCAGCAAATGAAGGTCTTCAAGAAATTCAAATTCTTAGAGGGGCTGCATCATTACAATATGGAACTCAATTTGGAGGACTTGTGAATTTTATAATGAAAAAACCTAATCAAGAGAAAAAACTTGAAATAATAACTAGAAATACATTGGGTACAAATGGATTGTATACAAATTTTACTAGTACAAGCTATAAAAAAAACAATTTTAGTTATTTCGGATTTATAAACTATAAAAAAGGCGATGGGTTTAGAGAAAACTCAGAATTTAATTCCATAAATTATTATCAGAACTTCAATTTTCAAATCAATGAAAAAATAAAGATAACCGCAGATTTAACTTACTTGAATTATTTAGCACATCAAGCTGGAGGACTTTCAGACATAATGTTTCGAGATAATCCTTTTCAGAGTAATAGAGAAAGAAACTGGTTTGATATAAATTGGTTTTTATATAATCTAAAATATATTCATAAAGTAAATGATGGGTTAAGCTTGAGTTTGAATTTCTTTGGGTTGGAAGCAAAAAGAAACTCACTTGGCTTTAGAACAAATAGAGTTGATCAAATAGATCCGGGGGAAGAAAGAGATTTAATTAAAGGTGATTTTTCAAACTATGGTTTTGAAGGCAGGATATTAAAAAATTATAAAATAAAAAATAAGAAAAACTACCTCCTTTTGGGATTTAAAATATACAACTCGAATTCAATGAGTGAGCAAGGTCCAGGGTCAGGAAACTCCACTGCTGATTTTGAGTTTGATTTTAACAATTATCCTAACTATGTAAACCAATCTAAGTATAGATATCCAAATAAAAACTTTGCATTATTTGGAGAAAATATTTTTTATTTAAATAAAAATCTTTCTATTACCCCTGGATTTAGGTATGAAAATATAGTAACAAAAAATATTGGTTTTTACAGAAGAATAAATACTGATGCAGCTGGAAATGTAATTTATAATGAAAGGTTTGATGAAAATGACTCTAGAAAAAGAAGTTTTATTTTATTAGGTTTAGGAATTGGATACAAAGTAAATATTGACCTTGATTTATATTCAAACTTCAGTCAAAATTATCGATCTGTAACATTTGCTGACATTAGCATAATAAATCCAGCATATGCTATAAATCCAAATATAGATGATGAAAAAGGATACACTTTTGATTTTGGTTTGAGAGGAAAAATAAAAGATATCATGTCTTTTGATTCAAGTCTATTTGCTTTAATATATAGAGATAGAATAGGTTTTGTTCAAAGGGTATTTCCAGATGGTAATGTTAAAAGTGAGAGAGGTAACGTTGGTAATGCTCAAATATTAGGTTTTGAAAATCTAATTGATTTCAACCTAAAAAAAATACTAACACTAAATAATAATAATGAAATGAATTTTTTCATTAACTACTCATTTATAAACTCAAAATATTTGGCATCTGAGGAAATTGGTATTGAGGGTAAATCAGTTGAATTCGTCCCGGACCATAATCTCAAGACTGGAATTAAATATGGTTTTAAAAACTTATCAATTAATTTTCAATATTTGTATATGTCAAGTCAATTTACTGATTCATCAAATGCAATAAATGGAAACCTCAGTGGAGTTATTGGTGAGATTCCATCATATAGAATTGCAGACGTGTCATTTTCATATAAAGCAAAAAAAATAAGTTATGAATTTGGAGTAAACAACCTTCTTAATGAAAAATATTTCACAAGAAGAGCTACTGGTTACCCTGGACCAGGAATTATTCCCTCATCACCAAGAAACTATTATTTAACATTAGAATATATTATCAAATGAAAATTAGCAAAGACATAGTAGTTTTTGATGGTGTTTGTGCATTATGTAATGGGGTTTTTAAATGGTTGATTGAAAACGATAAACAAGAGCAATTCATGTATACAAACTTTCAGAGTAATTATAGCAAAGAAAATAATTTAAGACTTAATAAAATTAATTCTGTTGCTGTAATTAAGCTAAATGGTGAAAAGATCTATAAAGTTAAAGCTGTATATTATATTTTAAAAAAAATAAAAAGATATTTGCTTTTAAGAATTGTATTAAAACTCCTACCGTTATTTCTAACAAATTTTTTCTATGATTTAATAGCAAATTCTCGGTACAGAATTTTTGGCAAATATGATACTTGCTTTATTCCTGATAAAAAAACCAAAAAAAACTTTATTGATTAAAAAAACAGGAACTCGAAAGAAAAATTTTCAATCGAGTTCCATCGGTGTGAGCTAGAAAGAACTATAATAATTAAATAAATAAATTATTTAGAATTATTATAAATAAAGCTCAAAAGTATTTTTTATAATTTAAAAAAAAAAGAAAAATTGATGTTTTTCTTATTTAGAATGATTATATATTAGGCAATAAAGCATATACCTATATTTTTAGAACCTCTTGCGTTATTTTTAACAGCTGACAGTGAAGAAATTTGCTATGAAAAATTTAGACTTGGTCGGTTTAATAAGCATCAATTACAAAATAGCTCCCCTCAATATAAGAGAACGCTTTTTCTTTGACAATTCTGAAAAATTAGTTTTTCATAATTACCTTAAGAAAGTCCTTGGTATTGAAGGTCTTATGATCATATCCACTTGCAACAGAACGGAAATTTATTTTGAATTTGAAAACCATATAGGACAAGAAAATAAATTTCTCCATTCAATCGTAAAAGAATTGGTTGTATTTAAGAAATACAAAGACAGCTTATCTCCTCACCTTAATAATTTAACTGGATCTTATAAAGTTGCTAATCATTTGTTCAGACTAGTTTCAGGGCTTGAATCCATGATAATCGGTGAATTCCAAATCGTTGAACAATTGAAGGATGCTTATTATTTTTCAAAAAAACACAAAATGCTTGGTCCAATTTTAGGACGAATGATACAAAAATCTCTTGAAACTGGTAAATATATTAGAACCAATACTGAAATTGGAAGAGGTGCTGTTTCGGTTAGTTATGCTGCAGTTGAACAAATAACAAATAAATACGACCTTAAAAATTCAAAATTTCTATGTGTAGGGCTTGGCGAAACGTCAAAGCTTTCAATTAGACACCTTCATCAAAAAGGGATCAGTAAAATTAAAATTACAAACAGAACCAAAAGCAAATTAGATTCTTTTTGCTCTGAACTAGGTTACGAATCTATTTCGTTTGATAATTACAAGAAAGAAATTTTAAACTCTGATGTTGTAATTTTTTCTACAAGCTCCAAAAGTCCACTATTGACAAAACAAGATCTTAAACCAATTATAAGAGAAAGAGAAAATAAACTTTTGTTGGTAGATCTATCTGTTCCAAGGAATTTATCTGATGATTTAAGTGATATAATAAATGTTGAAATCATAAACATCGACAATTTAAAAGACACCGTCAATGAGAACTATAAAAAGAGAAAAGCAGAGGTAATCAAAGCCGAGCTTTACATTGGTGAGTTTTTAATAGAATTTGATGACTGGACAAACTCTAGATCTTTGAGACCATCAATAATATCCCTAAAAAAACAAGTGAGGGAATTGATTATAAATGAAACTATTTCAAACCTCAAAACCTTAAAATTAGATGCTACTAGTTCAGACATAAGCTCTAAACTCACTAAAGTCTACGATAAATTCTCTGATAATTTGGTAAAAAAAATCAAAAAGGCAAGTGATAATGGAAAAGATGAGAAAGCTTTGGAGGTAATTAATCAAATTTTTCTGGATGAAAAATAAAGTTATTGTAGGTACCAGAACAAGTAAACTCGCTCTTTTTCAGACAAACAAAGTTATTTTTGAGTTAAAAAAAAACTTTAGGAATTTAGAGTTTGAAATAAAAGAAGTAAAAACCAAAGGAGATATTTTACTAAATCAAACTCTAGACAGAAATCTAGATAAAGGATTTTTTGTAAAAGAAATTCAACAACTAATCATCGAAGAAAAAATTGATATTGCAGTACATAGCTTAAAGGATTTACCAGTTGAAAATGATGATCGTTTAAAAATCTCTGCAATTTTAGAAAGAGGTAACCCTCAAGATGTTTTCATTAGTAAAAGCAAAAAGCTAAACTCATTTGGCAAAGATGAGGTTATTGGTACTACCTCACTTCGAAGAAAAGCACAACTTTTAAAAATCAACCCTAGACTAACAGTTAAGGATATCAGGGGAAACGTAGACACTCGAATAAATAAAATGTTAAAGGGAGAATTTGATGCTTTGGTTATGGCTGCCGCTGGAATTGAAAGACTGAATCTAGACCATCACATAACGGAGTATTTTAATCATAAGAAATTTTTAAATGCCCCCGGCCAAGGTGCAATAGCTGTAGAACACTCAAAAAATAATAATAGAATTAATGAGATTGTAAAAAAAATAAATCATAGTAAATCCATGCTATGTGTAAATCATGAAAGAAACTTTATGAAAAGTATGGGGGGTGGCTGTAATTATCCAATTGGAGCATACTCATACTTTGATGGGGATACACTTCATTTGGAAGGAATTGTTTTATCACTTGATGGGAAAGATTGTATTAAAGACATGGTATCAACCAAAAATTTCACTGATAATTTAAGCCAAGAACTTTCAGAAAAGTTCATTAAAAAAGATGTAGTTCAAATAATTAATAAGATCGATAGTGAAATCAACAAATAATATAAATATAATATTGACAAATGAGTATTTCGAACTTGGATTTCAAAAGCTAAGAGACAGTGGATTAAATACATTTCATTTTCCAATGATTAAAACCAAATCAGTAATTAATGAAATTAAAATTAATCTTGATTTAATTGATTGCATAATATTTGTATCAAAGAATGGTGTAAAGTATTTTTTTGAAAATGAGAATACAAAAAAATATGATTTGTCAAATAAATATTTTGTGTGTATAGGAAAAAAAACTGCTAACAACTTAATAAAAAGAGGTTATAAACCTGGCTACATTTGTGGTAAAAACTATTCAATGGAAATGTCGAAGGAACTTAAAGTTAATAAAGTTTTAGAATCAAAAAAATCGTTATTGATACAAGGAACCCTATCCAATCCCATGTTTTATAATTCCCTTTTGAAATTTAGTACAGTAAAAAAAGAAGTTTTCTATCAAACAATAAAAACAAAAAAAGAATCCAAAGAAATTAAAATGCTTTCACAAAAAAATAAACCTTATGTAGTTTTTTCGAGCCCATCAGCTTTTGAAGCATTCAGTTGTTTATACAATCCCAAAGATTTTCACATAATCAGCATTGGGAGAACAACCTCGGCAGCAATTGAGAAGAATGGTTTTAGACCAGAACTAACATCAAAAATGCAGACTTATGAGGGAATTAGTGAATCTTTGTTAAAATTTCTGAAAAATTATGATTATGAAATATCCTGAGTCTAGACTTCGCAGATTAAGATATAATAACAAAGTTAGGGAACTTGTAGAGGATGTTTCTATTTCTGTTAACGACCTAATTTATCCGATTTTTATTTGTGAAGGAAGAAAAGTAAAAAATGAAATTAAGACACTACCCGGACAATTTCAGCTATCAATTGATAATGCTTTGAAACTTTGTGAAAAACTTTTAAAATCGAAGATTAAAAATATTATTGTTTTTGGTGTATCGGAAAATAAGGACGATACTGGTGAAATATCATGCAATCAAAAGAGTATAGTGCCAAAGGCAATTAAAAAAATTAAAAAGAAATTTAAAGATGAGTTTTTAGTAATTGCTGATGTTTGTAATTGTAGTTATACAAAACATGGACATTGCGGTACAATTATTAACGATGAGGTTGATAATGATTTGACAATTGAAACACTAGCAAAACAATCAAAAATTTTGGTTGAATCTGGCGCTGATGTTCTCGCACCTTCAGATATGATGGATGGAAGGGTACAATTAATTAGAAAAAAACTGGATGAGAGCGGATATGTTGATATTCCTATTTTTCCTTATTCCGTAAAGTATGCGTCCTCTTTTTATGGACCATTTAGGGACGCTGTTGGAAGTTCCCCAAAAATGGGTGATAGAAAAAGTTATCAAATGAATTTCAAAAACTCTTTTGAGTTCATGAGAGAAATTGAGCAAGATTTGAATGAAGGTTGTGATGCTATTATTTTAAAACCAGCTCTTGCATATCTAGACATAATTAGCCGTGTAAAAAACAAGTTCAATATACCCATTATCGCTTACAACGTAAGTGGTGAATATTCAATGGTTAAAGCAGGAAATCAAAAAAACTATATTGATGAAAAAAGTGTGATGATGGAAATCATGTATTCAATAAAAAGAGCGGGAGCTAATTCAATAATTACCTATCATGCTTTAGAAATTGCTGAAATTTTAAAAAAAAATGAAATTTAAGAGAAGTATAGAAGCTTTTGATAGGGCAAAAACCTTTATTCCTGGTGGGGTTAATTCGCCTGTAAGAGCATTTAAAAGTGTTAATATGAACCCTGTTTTCTTTAAAAGTGGAAAAGGAAGTAAAATGATTGACATTGACGATAATGAATACATCGATTGTGTATCATCTTGGGGGCCATTGATTTTTGGTCATGCTAACAGAGAAATAATTGATTCTGTAATTAATGCCAGTAAGAATGGAACAACCTATGGTGCCTCAACTGAAATAGAAACCCTGGTTGCAAAAAAAATAATTGACATGGTTCCCTCCATTGATAAAGTAAGAATGGTAAACTCAGGAACTGAAGCAACAATGAGTGCCATTCGCCTAGCTAGGGGCTATACCAAAAGAGAGAAAATCATAAAATTTGCAGGCAATTATCATGGTCATGGAGATAGTTTCTTAATCAAAGCTGGGTCAGGTGCAGTTACTCTAGGACTTCCAGACAGTCCTGGTGTAACAAAAAATATTGCGAAAGACACACTCATTGCAAATTTTAACGATATAAATTCAGTTGAGAAATTATTTAAAGAGAATCAAGATGAAATTGCAGCAATTATCGTTGAACCAATTGCTGGTAACATGGGTCTAGTAAAACCAATAGAGAACTTTTTACAAGGACTTAGAGATTTGTGTGATACAAACCAGTCGGTTCTTATATTTGATGAAGTCATGACCGGATTTAGAGTTTCGAAAGGTGGAGCACAACAGATTTATGGTGTTTATCCGGATATCACAACTTTGGGTAAAATAATTGGTGGAGGGTTGCCCGTAGGTGCTTATGGTGGGAAAAAAGAAATCATGGATATGCTAGCTCCAAATGGTCCGGTTTACCAAGCAGGTACATTGTCTGGAAATCCGCTTGCAATGTCAGCTGGTCTAACAATTTTAAACATGTTAAATGATGATGTTTACAATAAATTAGAAACAATATCAAAAAAAATCGAAGATGGATGGAAAAAAAATATTGCTGAAACAAATACTGATGCGCACATTTCAAGACAAGGTTCTATGCTGACTCTATTTTTTTCAAAAAGAAAAAAAATTGAAAATTATGAGGATGCATTGACTCTAGATGTAGATAAGTATGCAAAATATTTTAAAGAGATGCTAAACCTGGGTGTTTATCTACCTCCTTCTCAGTATGAGTGTCTTTTTTTATCATTGGTACTGGATAATGATGATATAGAAAAATTGATTAATTCCAACAAGATCGCTCTAAAAAAAATAATAAATGAATAATATTTTTCTAAATACTCTTGATGGAAAACTAGAAAAAAGACCCCCAGTTTGGTTTATGAGACAGGCAGGAAGGATTTTACCATCCTACAGAAAACTCAAAGAGACTCATAAATTTTATGATATGATGAAAGATGCTGAGCTAACATCAAAAGTTACTATGTTACCCATATATGATTTAGGGGTTGATGCAGCAATTCTATTTTCAGATATATTGGTGATTCCTGATGCACTTGGATTAGACTTGGTTTTCACGGACAATGGTCCAAAATTTGTTAATGCAATTCAAGAAGGAGTTGAATCTAACTTAAATTTTAATTCTGAGAAGTTGGAATATATCTATAATAATATTAGACAAACCGTTAAAGACAAGCAAAATACTCCATTGATTGGTTTTTGCGGAGGACCATTGACTACATTTTTATTTATGTTCAGGGGAAATCAAAACCAAAAAAACTTTAAAAATGCTATCAAGTATTTTTATAAAAACAGAAAAGAAAGTATCAAAATTATTGAGCAAATCACAGAAGCATCTATTGAATATGTTGAAAATCAAATTAAAAGCGGAATTCAATGTTTTCAACTTTTTGAAACATATTGTGGTAGTATTCCCTATGATTTGTATACAGAATTAATCCTTCCATACTCAAAAAAAATATTAAATAGTGCAAAAAACTTGAACTGCCCAACAATTTTCTTCCCTAAAGATTATGCATTAGGTCTAAAAAATATTAACAAAGACTTATGTGACTATGTTAGCATAGACTGGCATATGTCGTTGTTAGAGGCCAGAAAATTAGTTGATAGAAGTGTAGGTATTCAAGGCAATATGGACCCAAGAATATTTTATCATGAATTCGATTTTATAGAAAGATACCTTGAGTCTTTGAGAGATTTTGGCAGTAAAAATTCTAACTGGATTTTCAATCTTGGACATGGTTTTCTCCCTGATATTGATCATTTAAAAGTAAAAAAAACTGTAGAGTGGGTTAAAAATAATAATTGGAATAGATGAAAGTTGACGAGAACTTAATTAAAAAGTATAGCAAAACAGGACCTAGATACACCTCTTACCCTCCCGCAACTTTCTTTGATGAAAATTTTTCAAATTTTGATTTTGAGAAGAAAATTATTCAATCAAATGATGAAAACCCGCAGAATATTTCTGTTTACATACATATCCCATTTTGCCCTCAAATATGTCATTTTTGTGGATGTACAACTGAGTCTGGGTTTACAAAACCATTCTTGGAAAGATATGTAGATGCTGTTATCAAGGAAATTACTTATGTTTCAAAACTAATTAACAAAGACAGAAAATTGACCCAAATTCATTGGGGAGGCGGTACGCCAAATGCAATTTCATATAAATACATTGAAAGAATTACAAATAAATTATATGAGGTCTTTGATTTTTCTCAAAACTATGAAATGGCAATAGAGTGCAATCCAGCTCATTTAGAATTTAGACATATTGAGTTACTCAAAAAGTTTGGATTTAATAGAATTTCATTAGGAATTCAAGATTTTAGAAATGATGTTTTGGATGCAATTAATAGAAAACCGTCCAAACATCCAATTGATGATATAATTAAAAAGATTAAAGATGAAGGCTTTACGGGAACAAATATTGATCTTGTTTATGGATTGCCATTACAAACGGTTGAAAGTTTTAAAAACACAGTTAAAAGAGCAATTGAATTAGATACAGAACGTATTGTTACTTTCTCTTATGCTCATGTTCCATCAATACTACCCAGACAAAAGATTTTAGAACAAATTGGATTTCCGAGCTCTAAAGAAAAAGCTACCATGTATGAGAATTCTTATGATTTATTTATGAAAGCTGGCTATGTTTCAATTGGAATGGATCATTTTTCAAAACCTGGTGATGAATTTGAGGTTGCGCTAAACAATAAACAACTTCATAGAAACTTTCAGGGATATTGCACCAGAGAAACAACAGGTCAAGTTTATGCATTTGGTGCCTCATCAATATCACAATTAGATTCCGCTTACATACAAAACATAAAAAACGCAGCTCAATATATAAACTCAATCGAAAAAAATAATTTAGCTGTACTTAGAGGATATGCAGTTAATAATGAGCAAAAAATTGTTAGAGATTCAATAAATTCAATAATGTGTAATTATTACCTTGATTTAACTGAAATTGCTGCTAAAAATAATTGCTCAAAGAATAAAGTAATTGAAGCAATAGACTTCAATCCGTCAAAATTTGAAGATTTCATATGCGATAATCTTATAAAAATTGAAGATTCAAAGTTAATTGTTTTTGAAAAAGGCAGATTATTTACTAGAAATATTGCAATGAGATTTGAT
>CACLQX010000026.1 GCA_902609185.1 uncultured Bacteroidota bacterium
TGTAGGCTGGGATGGATTTCTTTGATAATTTTTGGAATGCTCTTAATCTTCTTTCACCAGAAATCAACGTGAACCTACCATCATTCTTTTTTATTGTAATTGGTTGAATTAATCCTAACTTTTCAATTGATGAACTAAGTTCTTCTAAATCGATACTGTTGAAATTTGTTCTTGGCTGAAAAGGATTTACATCGATTAAGTCTATTTCAATTTCGTTGAAAAGTTTGTTTTTTTTTTGATCGAGTATGTTGTTTTCATCATCGTTAAGAATTGATGATAGTCCTCTTCCTAAACTTCTCTTTTTATAAGCCTTTGCCATATTAATTTAAATTTACTATTTCTTGTGCAAACTTTAAATAACTTTTTGACCCCTTACTTGTAGCATTGTATACCAAAATACTTTCACCATGACTTGGCGCCTCACCCAAACTAACATTCCTAGGGATTATTGTGTTGAAAACTACATTACCAAAATGTTTCCTAACATCTTCTTTAACTTGATTTGATAGCCTAAGTCTTGAATCAAACATGGTTAATAAAATACCCTCCAAAGATAAACCAGGGTTATGAACTTTTTGAACTCCTTTTATTGTATTTAAAAGCTTACCCAGACCCTCTAGGGCAAAATATTCACACTGTATAGGAATTATTACTGAATTAGAGCAAGTTAAAGCATTTAATGTTATTAATCCAAGTGATGGTGGACAATCTATTATAATAAAATCATATTTTTCTTTTATACTTTTTAAAGCATTTTTAAGTAAATACTCTCTGTCAGATTTACTAATTATCTCTATTTCAAGTCCAACTAAATCAATCTTAGCAGGTATTATATCTAGGTTTGGACTACTTGTTTGAATTATTAGTTTGGAAGGCTTAGAATTGCCGTTAATAAGATCGTACGAAGATAAATTTGCTTCATTGGCATCTATACCTAAACCAGATGTTGCATTTGATTGAGGATCCATATCAATTAATAAAACTTTTTTTTCAAGTACACCCAATGCAGCAGACAAGCTTAATGCTGTCGTAGTTTTACCAACCCCACCTTTTTGATTAGATACAGAAATAATTTTACTCATCAATCCTCTATTTCTATGATATATATTTCTTCGTTTTGTTTTTTCATAAAATGTTTTTCTCTTCCATATTTTTCTAAACTATCTAAGTTCTTCAAATTAGATATAAGTTTCTGATCTTGATTAATTTCATTTTGAAGATTTTTGATTTTATTTTCAAGTTCATTAATTTGTGATTTTAGCTTCATATTTACTGTAAGTGAATTTGAATCGATGAAAATGATCCATATCAAAAAAATAGTAGTTATCAAAATGTATATATTACTAAAAAACTTAAAAAATTTAGAATTTTTTATAATTTCAATAAACTTCATTTATTAATACTTCAACTCTGGAAGCTATGGATTTAAACGAATAATTTTTTTTTATTATTAGGTCAGCATATTTTTTTGTTGTTTCAACAAATTTTTTATGCATAGGAATAATCATTTTTTCAAACCTATTTTCAACTTCATTTTTAGTTCTAGACCTTTCAACAATATCTCTGTTTATTCTACGTTGCTTCCTGACTTCTAGTTTCACATCCAAAAATATGGCTAAATCAAAGAGTTTTCTAACATTTTTTTTTAACAAAACGTAAATTCCATCAACTATCAGAATATCACAAACATTAATTCTATTATTTTTTGACAATCTTTTATGAGTTTTATATGAGTAAATAGGACTGTTTATACCATCACCATCTTTGAGTATTTTTAAATGTTGATAAAATAATTCAAAATCGATTGAATCAGGATGATCAAAATTAATTCCACACCTTTTTGAAAAACTTAGATCAGAATAATCTTTGTAATAAGAATCAAGGCATAGGTACTCAACTTTATATTTATTAAATTTTTTTATTATTCTTTTGGATAAAAATGACTTACCAGAACCTGTTCCCCCACAAATGCCAATAACAATCATTATTCAGTTATTGGATTCAGCCTGAATATTCCTTTATTTTCAACTGCTATATAAATTAAGCCTTTTGGACTTAGTTTGACATCTCTAACTCTGCCAACATTTTTTGCAATTTTTTCTCGGTATGAAACTTTTCCATCCTTCAATTCAAGTCTCTCTAAATACATATATTTTAAAGAACCAGCAAGTAAACTGCCTTTCCAATTTTCGTAATTTTCACTCCAAACAAATTCAAAGCTACTTGGGGCTATCGATGGTACCCAATAATAGAGTGGTTGTTCTAGACCGGGCAGTGACTTATTTTTTGTAATGGTTGTCCCAACATAATTAATACCATAGGTTATTTTGGGCCATCCATAATTTTTACCTGCAGAAATAATGTTTATTTCATCACCACCTCTAGGGCCATGTTCGTTTGTCCAAATTTTGCCAGTTTCGGGGTGAAGGAATATTCCTTGTGGATTTCTGTGGCCATAAGAATAAATAGCCTTTTTTGTATCTATCTCATTAAAAAACGGATTATCTTCAGGGATTGAACCATCGATGTTAATTCTGTAAACTTTTCCACCATCTTTCTTTAAGTCCTGAGGATTAACATCTCGATTTCCTCGATCACCAATCGTAAAATATAAGAAACCATCATTATCTAATTGTATTCTTGATCCAAAATGTTGACCTCTTGTTGTATTTTCCTCTCCCTTGTATAAGACTTTTAGGTTTATAAGTTTACCATCGATAAGATTTGCACTTGCAATTGCAGTATTTCCTCCGCTTTCCCTATCTCCAGATGCGTATGAAAGAAAAATCAGATTATTTTCTTTAAAATCAGGATGAAGCTCAATATCCATCAGACCACCTTGACCTCTTTCGTAAATGAAAGGTATTCCCTTAACTTCAACAATATTATCATCCCTAACAATAAAAATATTTCCTCTTTTTTCTGTGTAAATAATTGTTTTTTCATCAATAAACTCTATACTCCATGGAATGTTTTTTGTTGGGTGAATAAGTTCAAGCTCATATATCTTGTTCTCAGGTTCACTAATTGTTGAATCTTCTTGAGCGCAAGAAAAATTTATAACTAAAAGCAGTAATATAATTTTTTTCATATTGTTAATTAAAAAAGTCGGGATGACAAGATTTGAACTTGCGACCCCACGCACCCCATGCGTGTACGCTACCAGACTGCGCCACATCCCGAATAGTTAGCAAATATACCTCAATGACAGCTAACATTATATTTTTTGAGTCTCCAATAATTATAGGGCAGGGGTGTATAAAATCCAACTCCTAGCATTATTGGAATAACCCACCATGTTAGGATAGCACCACCAGTCAAAAATAAATCAGTAACATTCATAGAAATTTCCATTGCAATCATTGAAATGAAAGACATACCAAAAGCTGTTTTTAATGATGAATAAAAACTCATCTGTTTCAAAAGGATTATAGTTTCTAAGACTATTGATGTTATCAGACCGTTTACAATTGCTAAGCCCATAACCTCATAATTTGACCATGTATGATCTATATTTTGGAAGTAAAAAATTGTTCCAAAATCTCCAATTGAACAACCTAACAAACACCAAAGAGTGTTTTTTTTTGATTGTCTCCATGTGGATTTGCAATTCCAATTCACAAATACAAAATTATTTATTTTGTAAAAAAAAAACCAATTAATTAAGATTAACTAATTGGTCATAAGTTTTGTCGGGGTGGCAGGATTCGAACCTACGACCTCCGCGTCCCAAACGCGGCGCGATAACCGGGCTACGCTACACCCCGAAAATGGGTGCTAATATAAAACTCTTTACATTAACCTCAAACACAAATTTTTGTATTAATTTTGACTTAATGTCAACCGATATAATTAAAACACTTATCATTGGTTCTGGTCCTGCTGGATACACGGCTGCAATTTATGCGTCAAGAGCAGATTTAAAGCCAGTTTTATATACTGGTATGGAACCTGGTGGGCAACTAACAACTACTACTGAGGTCGATAATTTTCCAGGATATCCAAATGGAGTAGATGGCCCAAAAATGATGGAAGAATTAAAGGCTCAAGCTGAACGATTTGGAACAGATGTTAGAATTGGCGAAGCAACCAAGGTTATTTTAAGCAAGGACCAGAAAAAAAACCATGAGATAATCATAAATCATGAAAAAAAAATTTTTGCAAAAACCGTTATTATCTCCACTGGGGCAAGTGCAAAATATTTAGGTCTTGAAAGTGAGCAAAAACTAATTGGTGGCGGAGTTTCTGCATGTGCAGTTTGTGATGGATTTTTTTACAAAAATCAAGAAGTTGCTATTGTCGGTGGTGGAGATACTGCAGCAGAGGAAGCAACATACTTAGCTAACATTTGCTCAAAAGTAACGATGCTTGTCAGAAGAGATGTCATGAGGGCTTCAAAAGCAATGCAGCATCGAGTCAATTCAAAAAAGAATATTGAGCTCAGATATAATTCTGAAGTTGTTGAAGTTTTGGGTGATAACGTTGTAGAAGGAATCAAAGTTGTAAATAATAAGACAAATAAAACAGATATTATTGATATAACTGGTTTCTTCGTAGCCATTGGTCACAAACCAAATACCGATATTTTCAAAGGTCAACTAGATATGGATGATACAGGCTATATAATTACTTATGGAAAGTCAACAAAAACAAACATACCTGGTGTTTTTGCATCTGGAGATGTTCAAGACAAAGACTACAGACAAGCAGTAACTGCTGCAGGAACTGGATGTATGGCTGCATTAGATGCCGAAAGATATCTTGCATCTCTAGGTCTTTAGTCATGTTTAAGTACAACTTATTCTTGTTTAAACATTTGCCATCTGCATGGCTCTGTGGAGTCAGGGTTAGGGATTTAAACGATAAAAAATGTATAATTAAAGTCAAACATAATTGGTTTAATAGTAATCCTTTTAAGTCACTTTATTGGGCAGTTCAAGGAATGGCATCTGAACTGGCAACTGGTTTAGCAATAATTGACTTTGCCAATAAAAACAGTCTAAATATATCTATGCTTATTGTTTCAAATGAATCAAGATTTTTAAAAAAAGCAAAGGGTAAAATCAGATTCGAGTGTGATGAAGTTAGTAAGATTAAAAAAACTTTATCAAGCTTATCAAAAAATAAAACTACAGATAAAATAAAATTAAAATCAACAGGTTACGATGAAAGTGGAGACGTTGTCTCAGAATTTATTTATGAGTGGAGTTTTAAGTTAAAATTGTAAAAAATTAGTGACTTTATTCAATCTATAATCTCAACTTTAATCTTTACATTATCAATTGGCCATTCTCTTCTGTCAGTTTCTAGATTAGAAATTTTGTCAACCACATCCATTCCTTTAACAACTTTGCCAAATGGCGTATAGTTTTTATCTAAATGGTATGCTCCGTTTCTATCTACAACAATAAAAAACTCATATGGAGATGCTAACTTGTATGGATTGTCAATATCACTACTTGGTATTGAAAGAATTCCTCTGTGATGTTTATAACCTTTTTTCGTATCAGGTGGGAGTAAATATCTACCAATTTTTTGCCTTCTTTTTGACACTTCAAAAGAATCTGAATTACCTCCTTGAATTATAAAATCCTTAACTACTCGATGAAAATACGTACCATCAAAATATTTTTCTTTTGTTAGAAAAATAAAATTTGCTCTATGATACGGGGTTTCCTCAAAAAGTTCAATATTAATATTCCCATAATTGGTAATGATCCTAATTTTATTTTCCAAATTATTTTTTCCATAATCAAAAAGAAAAGGAATTGCATTTTGATCATTTAAAACAAAAACCTTTTCAATTTTTTTTGGTTCATTTTTTATTTTTTGTATTGTTTTTGGTAAAGTAATTTCATTATTTTTTCTCGAGAAGTTTTCACATGAAAGACTTATAACTATCAATATTAAAAAAAGGAGTTTAAAAATTCTCATATAATCATTAAAAATAGTAAACATATAGGCCCCAAAATAATCAATCAATATAAAAACCTATATATTTGATCGAAAATTAAAACTTTGTTAATTTTTAAAAAAAATCCCTTCGGGCACAACCTCTATATAAAGAAATGGCTTATCAGACTCTTTGGGCTTTTTACTCACAGAAGATATCGAGGTTTTAACCAATTGAAAATCGATGGTTCTCACCACATTAAGAATTTACCTCACAATAACGTTCTTTTTGTTTCAAATCATCAAACCTATTTTGCGGATGTTGTAGCAATGTTTCATGTGTTTAATGCAAGTTTGAGTGGTAGGGTTGATTCAATTAAAAATCTGGGTTACATATGGCATCCAAAACTTGAAATATATTTCATTGCCGCTAAGGAAACGATGAAGGCTGGTCTATTACCAAGAATAATGGCGTATGCTGGTGCAGTCTCTATTGAAAGAACATGGAGAGATAAAGGACAGGATATAAACAGAAAGGTTAATTTTTCTGATATTTCAAATATTGGTAAAGCACTTGATGATGGTTGGGTAATTACATTTCCGCAGGGAACGACAACTCCTTTTAAACCAATTAGAAAAGGAACAGCTCACATTATAAAAAAATTTAAACCAACAGTTGTTCCAATTGTTATAGATGGTTTTAGAAGATCTTTTGATAAAAAAGGACTGAGGGTGAAAAAGAAAGATATACTTCAGACTATGGAAATAAAAAGTCCAATTGATATTGATTACGATAATGAATCAGTAGATAAAATTGTTAAAAAAATAGAGTATGCCATTGAACAACATGAGTCATTTTTAAAAGTAATATCAATAGAAAAACTAAAGGAAATAGAAAAAAATAATATTAAAAGAAAATTTTAAATCAAGTTATTCTAAAAAAACCTTTCTGCTTGAGGGATTGAAAGGGGATTTTATTAATTCACCATCATTATTTATTAACTCAAGCGTGATAGAGACTTCGCCTTTTTCCAAACCTTCAATATAGTATGGCTCCCATTGATCAACTAAAAATTTATTGGTTTGTTGATTCTGAGCAATTGTAATTCTAACTTTATTTCCATCAGGTGATATATCAGTATTTACGAGATAAAAATCTAGCAATAATTTTTCAGTATCAGAACCACTGTATGTACCTTTTGGTCTGCTGTAGAATAGAAACTCATTTTCCAAATTTACATTATTAACTTCACCTAACTGTTTTAGTATATAGGCATTAGGATTTTTGACTGATTCATGATGTGATCTCGATAAAAAAGCGAGAATAATACTATTATCATCTAAAATTTTTGTATCAAATTTTTCACTGTAATGAGCAGAATAGGGGCCATTGTTAACTATAAAATGTATGTGTTGACCTTTTGCAGAATTTGCTAAATTATAATTAAACTCATTAACAGTTTGTATTCCAAGTTCATAGTTATTGATATTGAAAGAAAATGTAAAATTTTCTCCATCGCCTGTTATTTCTCCAATAGTTAATGAAGAATTTTCATATGCCGGTGAGCCTTCAATTTTTTTTAAATAAATTTTTTGTTCTGTACTCGAACATGAATAAAAAATTAATGGTATTGATAAAAAAAGAAAGAATGCATTAAAATTGGTCTTGAATTTGATCATATTTGAATAATATTTTGAATGTTGGCTAAAATTATAAAATTTCACATAATTATTTTATTTACGGTCCTTTTTTGTTCCTGTGGTTTATTAAAAGAGTCAAATAATGAAATTGTATATCAATCTATTAATCACGATAATTACAAGCCCGCGAATGAACCAAACTATAACAATCTTGATTCGTGGCTTGTTCACCCTTATCAAAAAGAAAAATTATCTTTCCTCATAGAAAATGATGGTAGTAAAAATGCTGATGTATTTTTTATAGCACCTACATTGTTCTCAGATAAGAAAAATGAGAATTGGAATTCTGATGTTTATGATGAAGAATTTAGAAATTATCTAATCAACTCAACCATTAAATTTCAAGCTACAGCATGGTTGGATGCAGGAAATCTTTATTCACCTAATTACAGGCAAGCACATTTTAGAGTTTTTGATGATAGGTACTGGGAATTTGGTGGAGAAAAAACATTTGAGCTAGCTTACAAAGATATTAAGGAAGCATTTTTAATATACATGAATAAATACAATAAAGGTAGGCCAATAATTATTGCAGGGCACAGTCAGGGAGCTGCACATGCGGTTATGCTTCTAAAGGATTTTTTTGACGGTAAAGAATTACAGAACAAATTGATTGCCGCTTATTTACCTGGTACGAAAATCACTGAAGAAGATTTCTTTGATCTAGAGTTAATGAAAGAACCCCTCCAAACAGGTGGATATTTAACTTGGAATACATTTAAAATTTTAAAAAACTATAAAAAATACGATCTAACTATTCCCCTCGACTGGATAGAAGGCAGTCAGGTTTCCAACCCAGTTTTATGGGATGACAGTGAAACATCAGATTATAAAAGTCATAAAGGTCTATATTTTATCAATGAGAAAGTTTATAAAAAATCTGTAAAGATTGAATACACTGATTACGCAATTTTCCTCAAGATGCCAAGGGTGAATATCTTAAAAACCGTTTTATTCTCTTTTCTGAAGGATTATCACAAAGGAGATATAAATTTATTTTGGGAGGATATTAGGTTAAATGCAATTGATAGAGTTGAATCCTATTTCAGCGAATTATAGAAGTTTGATACTTTCCAGCCATCCCTTGCCTCCTCTCTTAAAAATTTATTTAGTTCAGGTCTGTTTATAATTTGCATTTTTTCAGCATCATAATCTATTTTTCCACCAAATCTTTGAGATAAAACCCCTATTAGTGCCATTTCTGTTAACTCAGCACTGTAATTAAAATTTGATTCAGGTAAAAAATCATTTTTAATTCCATCAATCCATTCTTGAATTGGTGTTTCATCTCCAGATTTTAACCTGGGTATTTTTTGCTTGGGTGGGTTTTTTTTAAATTCACTCCATTCTTCTTCACTTACTAGCAATCTTGGATTGTTTGGACGTCCACCTGTAATCAATGAATTCTTCGAGCCTATCATTACCATTCCTAAGTTTGGTACATTTTTAAGAGGAAAGTCATCACCAAAATTTGGCTTAAAACCACCCTCATACCATTTTAATTTTACAGATTTTCGATCATTATTTGCAGGAAATGTAAATTCCACGGTTGATTTATCGGCAACAAAATTTTCTTGTGTTCTTGGATCAGGTACGTTACCAAATACCGAACTTGGCATTCCTAAATTTAAAGCCCAAAAAGGAGCATCTAAGGTATGGCATGACCAATCACCCAACTGACCATTACCAAAATCAAAAAATCCTCTCCATGATTTGGGAACATAAACTTTATTATAGTTTCTATTCTTTGCAGGTCCTAACCAGAGATTCCAGTCTAAGGTTTTAGGAATAATTTGTTTTTTTGGTGGAAATTCACTTGGTTTATCCCACCAGTGACCTGGCTTAAAATTAAATTCACCAAACCAAGCGTGGACTTCTTGAACTTCACCTAAAATTCCTGCCTCATACCACTCTTTTACTTGTCTAATACCATTTGTTGTGTGACCTTGATTGGCCATTTGAGATATTACACCATAATGATTAGCTGCTTTTTTAAGTATTCTGCACTGCCAGACGTTGTGAGCTAGTGGTTTTTCAATACAAACATGTATTCCAAGCTCCATTGCTGTAATAGCAGCATGAAAATGAGTATGGTCAGGTGTACTGATGATTACAGCATCAATCATGTTTTGCATTTTATCAAACATCACTCTGTAATCTTTGAATTTTTTAACATTTACATGTGATTCTTTAATCCTCGTTAGGGCTTTAGATGCCCAGCGATCATCCACATCACACATAGCAACAATATTCTCTGAGTTAATGACTGGTTGCCAATTTTGAATTCCTCTGCCACCAACTCCAATTAAGGCAATGTTAAGCCTAGAATTTAAATTTTTACAAGCCAGTATATTTGGAAAGGTGAGTGCAGAACCTAATACAACACCTCCACTTTTAACAAAATTTCTCCTTAACATACTACATATAAATTACGTACAAAATGATACATCCAATCAAGATACCTTTAATCCATGATACCCAGTAAACTTGATAGTGTGATAAATTATAAAATTTTCTTTTTTTCTCAATAAAATTTTTGTGCCATTTGAGCAACGATTTCATTTTTGTTGTTTTGGTTAAGTTAATAAAAAAAGCCCACAAAAAGTGGGCTAATGTGATCGCGGCACGATTCGAACGTGCGACCGTCTGCTTAGAAGGCAGATGCTCTATCCAGCTGAGCTACGCGACCAAATGAATGGCAAATTTAAATAATTAATTGTCTTGTACAAGAATAGCAATAAATCAACTTAAATGATTTTTAGCTAATTATTTATCAAATATACCGCGTAAAACTTATCATATTCATACCATATGAGCTTGATTTTTATGGATAATTAATATTTTGGCTATCAGAGTGTAAATTTTTTATTAATTTAGCTCCGAAAATTTTATAACTAACCAAAAATTATTAAACATGAATAGATTTCTATTAGTTTTTATTTTATTTCCACTTTTTGTTTTTGCACAATCAAAAACAATTACAGGAACAATTAATGATGAAAATAGTTCTCCTCTTCCTGGTGCAACTGTTCAGTTAAAAGGATCAGACTCTATTGGTGCGATATCAGACTTTGATGGTAATTTTTCAATTACTATTCCCTCTGACGGAAACCAAATTCTAGTTGTCACCTATATAGGTTACACAGGTTTAGAGGTAGATGTTTCTAGCCAAACGACAATTTCAGTTCAGTTAGAGCCTGATACTGAAGCTTTGGAAGAAGTAGTTGTAGTTGGATATGGAACTGTACTCAAAAGAGACCTTACTGGATCTGTCGCATCGATTAAAATTGAAGATGAAGTCTCAAGACAGGCAGCAACTGTTGATCAGCTTCTGCAAGGTAGAGCAGCAGGTGTCCAAGTAACTCAAAATGCAGCAAACCCCAATTCTGGAGTTAGTGTAAGAATTAGAGGAGCTAGTAGTTTAAGAGGAAATAATGAGCCACTTTATGTTGTAGATGGTGTTATCATATCTTCAGCAGCCGAAGATGTTGCATCTGTGGACGGAAGCGGTCAAGGAAATACTGGTCAAGATCCACAAAGTGGTCTAAATGGTATAAATCCAAGAGATATTGAAAGAATTGAAATCTTAAAAGATGCTTCAGCAACTGCGATCTATGGTTCAAGAGGAGCAAATGGTGTTGTTTTAATTACTACAAAAAGTGGATCCTCAGATGAACCTGGAGGTAAGTTTAATACATTTTTTAGTAGAACAATTAGTGAAATAACAAAGACTTATGACATGCTTGATGGTGTCGGTTATGCCAACTATTCCAACGCAACTAGAGTTGCTTCTGGTGAAACACCGAGATATGTTGTTAATGGTGGTTCTGTTTTTTCATTTTTATCAAATCCTGATGGAACGCCCTCAACTACTGTAGATACAACACCCGCCACTCTGTATAACTGGCAAGATGAAGTTTATCAACAAGGTGTAAGTTCTAGTTTTGGAGCAACATTTTCTGCAGGAAATGACGATGGAGACTTTTATTTATCTGCAGGATTTAATGATTTGAATGGATTAATTGATAATTCTTCATTCAAAACTGGTGATATAAGACTTAACATAAACTATGATATTAGTGATCGATTAAGAGTTGAAGGGAGATTTTCAACATTTTTTAGTGACTCAGATTTCGCTGAAGGCGGTGATAAAATTGGTGGAGATCAAAGTTTTGTACAGCAAACAGTTTCATACAATCCTGTACTATCTAATGGAACTGATGAAGAAAGCTTTTTTGACGACGGACAATTATCAAATCCATTGTCATGGGTTAATGATTTTTCAGACGAATCTAGAGAGA
>CACLQX010000027.1 GCA_902609185.1 uncultured Bacteroidota bacterium
CATTAGTACGTTTTCATCACAAGCCTGAAGCCGCAGTACCAAAAAATGAGATTTTGGAAACATTGAAAGCTTTATCTCAAATTGATAATACAAGTGTTGCCATTATTAGCGGAAGAGATAAAAAATTTTTAGAGAAGTGGTTCTCTAATTTAGATATTATATTGTTTGCTGAACACGGTCATTTCCAAAAAAAATTTAATAAAAAATGGATAGAAAAAATACAAAAAGATAGTGATTGGAAGAAAAACTTTCTTCCAATTTTTCAAGACTTTACAGATAGAACACCGGGAACATTTATAGAAGAAAAATCAAATTGCATAGTGTGGCACTATAGAAAAACAGATCCTGAACTTGCAAATGATAGAGTTGTTGAACTCAAGACCGTTGTTAATAGTTTAATTTCAGAGAACCTGATAATGATGGATGGTGACAAAGCAATTGAAATAACCAATGTCAATATAAATAAGGGAAGTGCAGTCAATTCTTTATTAAATGAAAAAGAATATGATTTTGTGTTGTGTGCAGGTGATGATATTTCTGATGAAAATATGTTTATTAATTTACCAGAAAAGGCATTTTCTATTAAGGTAGGCAGAAAAGCTACTAAGGCAAAATATTTTTTAGAAGGGCCAAGTGACATGGTTAATTTGTTAAAAAAAATTACTTGAGATTTAAAGAAAAATTAATTGACAAAAATCTTTGTGATCAACTAAAGAAGCTTTATACAACTATATTAAAGGCCCCATCTGATTACTCAGTTTTAGATATAAGAAAACTTTGTAGTACAGAGTTTGCAAAGATTTTTTCGAACGTAAAATTCATTTTAAAGGGAACGGAAAATTTACCCACGGAAAGTAGCTCTATATTTATTTATAATCATTTAAATAATCATGTAAACTATTCTGTTTTTGATGACTTTCAAATAACACTTGATAGTCACTTTATCAGCAGTATTATTTTGAAAAAGTATTATGGTAGTCCTGGGACTAGGGTGGTTAGATGCTCATTGCAAGATGAAGTAAACCATTTTAACTACTACGATAAGTTTGATTATGTGAGAGTATTTGCTCAAAATTTTATTCCTCCAAACATAAATTACAGTCAAATAAAAACTTTTAATAAAAGCTTTTATACAAAATCTATAAATGAACTAAAAAAGGGTAATGGAATTGTTGTTAGTCCTGAGGGGTTTTCAAGAAAAACCGAAGAATCACCAGGCGATTTTAAAATTGGAGTTTTCAAGTTGGCCACTAAATTAAAAACCCAGCCAAAAATTGTCCCGATTATAATGGCAAATTTTGATAAACTTTTATCAGAAACCACCTACAAATGTGAAATCATGAAACCATTTAAGATGAGTGATCATGGGATTAATGATGAGAATGATCCAAAACTAGTAGACTTTGTAAAAGATTATAATGAACAATATAAAAATTGGGTCAAAGATTTAATTAGAGAAGATTTAAACTATGAGGGTGAGTTAAAAAAATTAAAAAAATTAGTAGGTAATAAAAAAGATACCAATAACCAACTCGTATTTTATGGGAGTTCTACAATTAGACTTTGGGAAGGATTAGCATCTGATTTTTCTAATTTTAATACAATTAACCTAGGTTTTGGTGGTGCTTTAATTCAAGATTTAAACAAAAACTTTAATGATTTATTCGAAAGTTTAAATCCAAAATATGTCGTAACATACCTGGGCGGTAATGACCTTACATTGAACTACAGCGCTGAAAAAATTTCCCAAAAAATCATTGAATTTTTCAAGAAAATAACTGAAAGATTTCCAAATACATCAATCATAAATCTTTCGGTAAAGCCTTCATTCGAAAGAATGAAAGATATTGAAAAAATTAAAAAAATAAACAGCTTGATTAAAACTGAAAGTAAGACCAACAATAAATTAATTCAGTTAGAATTTTATAATGAGCTAATGATTGAAAATAAAATAAACTCTGATTTCTACTTACAAGATGGGCTGCACTTAAACACTAAAGGCTATCAAATAATTATTAAAAAATTAAAAGAATTATTAAAAAACCTAGATTAATTAATTGGCACTATTGTATCAAAAATAGCTTCAGAAAAATAAAATTTGAATTTTAATTCATTATCTTTTTCCACGAGGTAAGTACTCTCAAGCCAATCAAAAATCAATCTCACCTTTCCGTCTGGTGTATTTATATCAAACTCCCCGTGATGTTCTAAACTTACATGCGCTGAGTTAAAGTCAGTGTCTATTTCTATGTTTTTAAAATCTCTTTTTGATTCAATGATATCAAATGATTTTACAAAATCTATAAACTCATCTGTGCTGTATCTTTTACTATTTTCAAAAATGAAAAAATCTTCGGTCACAATTTCACTAAATCTATCTATATCATTATCAACAATCTGAAAAATTTCATCTAATTTTTGCTCTACATCAGATTCTAAAACTTTATTAGACACTGAAAATAGGCCATATATCATTCCTAAAACAATCCCAACAAAAAGGAAAAAACCGAACTTAAAATTAAGTATATGCTTCATGATTTGTTTTTTTTTCCAAATAAATGTAAGGTTTCTTTTGTTGTTGGTAGTAAAATTACTAGTGGAATTAGAAAAATCCACCATCTAGGAAATATAGGAGTACTATTTTTTTCTGATTCACTTAAATCACCTAGTTTATCTAGTTGCTCATAAATTGTCAAATCTTGTAAATAAGAATTATAATCTACAATAAGCATCAGAATAGTGACTACAATTGCAATAATCAGCCTAGATTTAAATTTCATTTATTTTCACTTTCTTTTTGCTCATCCAATTTTTCATTTGGATATTTTACCTTACTGTATCCATATGCCATAAAATATGGGTCTTTAATTTCTAGTTTAATTTCGTACTTATCTTCGAACTTATCAATGATCTCCAGGATTTTATCTAGGTTCTTCCTTGTTTTTTTCTGTATTCTTAAGCAAACTTTGTCATTAAAATCTATAAACCACAATACTTCAATTTTTTGTGTTCCGTATTGTCCACTCCATTTTTCAGTTACATGAGCGTAATGTTTAATTTCTCTCCAAGTCTTTTTTTTAAGTGTAATGGGAGCTAAGTATAATTCCTTTTTTATTCCCTCCCTGTTAACCTTAACAGTAGTAATGCAACACATAGCATATAAAATTACACAGGGAATGATAATATTTAGATTTTGGATAAAAAAGTCCAGGACAGAGTCTATGTATAAGGGAAGCAAAAGAATTAACAGTCCACCAAGCATATCTAAATTTATTCCAATTGACTTAAACTCTTTCATACCTATAAGTTATTAAATTTTACTGATATCTTCCAGGAACTAAAAAAGAGCTTAAAACGTCAAAAACCTTTTTTGGGACAATTTTTAAAAGACAAACAATAAACTTCCATGTTTTAGTTGGTACAACAACTTTTTTATTTTTAAGCATTCCATCAACACCTTCTTTTGCAATTCTTTTCGCCGATTTTTTTAAAAAACTTGGAACACTATCCATCTCATTTTGAACGCCACTTGCTGTATGAAAATTTGTTACAGTATACCCAGGACACAAAGCAGTTGAATATATTTTGTGCTTATTATATACAGCGTTTAAAGACTCGCTAAATCTATTCATAAATGTTTTTACTGGGCCATACAATGACTGAATTGATGATGGAGGAGCATAGGCAGCTACAGATGAAACAATCATTATATTTCCATGACCGTTTTTCATCATTTTAGGTAGAAATATTTTTGTCAAGGCAATCACAGATGTTGAAAGTACCCTTAGAAACTTTTCTTCTTCTTCCATTGGGGTAACATGAAACAAATCTGGTAATGCATAACCTGCATTATTAACTAGGGTATCAATTTGATAATCCTTTGATTCACAAAAATCATAAAGCATTTGCGGTGCATCAATTTTACTTAAATCACATTTAATATAATCTGCTTTCACATGATAATTTTTCGAAATTTCTGATGACAACTCAATTAGCTTATCTTCACTCCTCGCTGTTAGAATTACATTGTATTTTTTTTCTGCTAAATACCTAACAATTTCTAACCCAATTCCAGAGCTTGCGCCAGTAACAAGAGCATAGTTATTCGTCATTTTACAAGGATTCTACTTTCTTTCTATTATCATCAGAGTTGGTATCAATCAATTTATTGTAAGGATCAATTCCAACTTCAACAGGCTTCTGATCTAAGATAATTGACAGCTTGTTATTTATAGATGTAATTTTATGTTTCTTTAAATAGAGTTCATTGTCATCATCTTCTCCAAAAACCCCTATATCGATATAGTCTTCTAAGTAGACTGAATACTCAGGTTTTCTCATATCATCAGACTTATAAAAAATTGAGTCTCTTTCCTCATCTCCATAAAACATTTTTCCTTTTTCATCATTTCTATACTTACTTACTCTGAACTCAAAATCAACTTGATACTTTCCGTTTTCTAGTTCTTTAGATTCTGCCTTAAGTATTCTATTTTCATATAATGTAATTGTTTCAAACATATCTTTAATTACATAATTTAATGAGTCCGGAATTACCTCTCTCAGATCATCTACCAATTCAATTGATGTTGTATATGGTGGAGATTGGAATGCAACCTTTTCAACATAATTTGATAATGTATTATTTAGAAGACTTTCGCCTATATAATCACTCAAAGCATAAAAAATTAATGAGCCCTTCTGATAGTGAATATATCCTTGACCATCATTATACATCAATGCGTTTTCTCTTTTAGTTTCAAAAGTTCTTTGAGTTAAATATGTATCCAATGACCTTTTCAAAAACTTACGCATTTTATTTTTACCATTTACCTCCTCTGTAACTTTGAGTGCAACATATTCTGAAAGGCTTTCAGAAAGCATTGTTGCACCAAGGACATCTGCTCCAATTACTTGGTGAGCCCACCACTGGTGTGCAATTTCATGGGCTGTAACAACAAAAGCAAAGTCATTGCCTCCCTCATCAGAGTCATCGACATCTGCTATGAAACCAAAAGTTTCTGAGAAAGGAATTGTATTGGGAAATGATTGAGCAAATGTTCCAGTAGTTCTAGGAAACTCAATAATCCTAGCTTGCTTATGTTGGTAAGGGCTAAAATTTTCGGAACAATATTTCAAGGCCGCTTTCATCCCTTTCATCATTCTATCTAAATTATACTCATGTCCTTTGTGATGATAAATCTCTAAATTAACATCATTCCATTTGTCTCTTGCTACCTGGTAATCAGCAGAATTAAATGCGTAAAAATTTAAAATTTTACTATCCATTTTATAGTGAAAATACCTTCTATCATCTTCAATCCATTCCTTTTGTAAATAGCCTGGAGCAATGGCAATTTGATCTTTTGATGTGCTTACAACAGCCTCAAAATCTACCCAATCAGAATCATTGGAAATGTAAGTATTGCCAAGTGCTGTTGAATTAGATGGATGTGGTTTTAATTTATTTGGCGGAAGACCATACTTTTCTCTTGTCTTATCGTCTCTCAATTCTCCACCACTGTAACCCAGTGAAGGGAAAAGCGTAAAGTTATTGACAAATGTTCCATTGTAAATAACTGGAGAATTATTTCTTAAAAATGTGTTTGGTTGATTTTTTACACTAAATTCTAAGTTTAATGAATCCCCTGGGCTCAATGGCTCTTTTAATTTATAAATATCAAAATGATAAATAGTATCCTCTAAAACCAGAGAATTTTCTTTACTGAACTCAAAAGTACTAATAGCTCGATTGTGGTTTAAAAATATACTATCAATTACATCCTTTGTTTTGTTAACCATAATATACTTGCCAGATGCGCTAACATTTCTAGATTTTGGAAAAAGATCAACATTAACATTTACTGAAACAATTCTGGGTTGACTGTAGCTCTCAAATTTTTTGTATTTCTTTTCCCATTCTACTGTTTCAATTTCTCTTTCCTTAGCTGATTTTCTCACATTTAGTATGTTATTTACATAATAAATATAACCGCCAATTGAAATAAACAACAATGTGAAAAGTGATAAGAAAAATGGATTTTTTCCGTTAAATCTTGATTTGGCAATTTTAAATTTTTCAGCTATCCCGCTAGATAATCCCCTGTTGTAAAATAAAATTGTAAGAATGTAAAAAACTATTCCAAGACTCAACCAGTAAAATTTATAAACAAAATAGTTTTGAAGTCCTGATCCGTAACCGTTCATATCAGAATAGGAAAACCCAGGGCCTTGATTGTATTTAAATATTGATTGTTCAATACCAGCTATACTTGTCAGCGGAATACCAATTAAAAGAACAATCATCACAAAAAGTCCCAAGTATGGATTTGGTATCAAAGTCTGTACAAAAAAAGATAACAATGCCCATATTACGTAATAAATAAGGTTAAGTACGATTAACTCGTAAATGTATAATCCAATCTGAAAATCATAATATCCTTTATATATCTGAAAAATAATCCCAGTGATCATGATCAATGATAATAATACAATCTGCATTTTAATAATTGCTAAAAATTTTGATCCCAATAAAATCCAATTTGGCGTTGGGGTGGTATCAATGAGTTGGTTAACATTTGATATCCTAGATCGGTGGATTAATAATCCTGCATATAAAAAAGTACAAATATTTATTGCTAATGAAAATGGTGCTCCTGCCTCAAGCATTCTCCAAGTACGAGGTAGTGTTGCAGTGCCAAAAATATTTCCTAATTCGAATAGGCCAACTAAATTAAGAAGTAAGCCTACGATTACTATGGATATAAAAGGCCAGCTTTTTATTATATAAAAAAAGTCAATATTTGAAAGGCGCCAAAATAAATTTAACTGGGTTTTGATTGAAAAGTTTAAATTAATTTTGGGTAAATTAATTTTTGTAATTCCTCCAAAATTTGATTTGGTAAATCTTACCGAATCCTTCTTTCTAAATGAGAATGTAAATGCATTTTGGCTAAAACTGAATAGTCTATATATAGAAATAAAAACAGCAAATCCAATTGTGAGCCATATCAGTCTGTTATAAATAAAGACTCCTTTAATAGGAATATAAAGTTCATTTTGTTCTGCAACTGTCCAATATCTCGTGTAGTAATCTAAGGCCATATCACCAAATGGATCAAGAAGAGCGGCGATCAATCTATTTTCTTGCTCTTGCCCGAAGCTTGCTAGAAAACCCTGTAATATTAAAATAATGATAACGAATATAAATCCAGCAGAAATGTTTCGTGTAAATGTTACTATTCCAAAAACAATAGCACCTGTGAATAACATATTAGGCAGAATGTAAATTATGTAAGCATCCAAATACGGCTTTATATCAAATTCTGTCAATAGGTCTGGATTTGTGCCTGGAAGGTTAAATCCAAGTCCAATCCCTAATGCAATTAACAGTACTATTATATGAACAACGAATATTCCACTAAAAAATTTTGCAAGTAAGTACTCAAGTTTCGTGAAAGGATAAGAATATAAAATTGTATGCATTTCGCTTTTAAAATCTCTGTACACGGATACTCCAATTATAGATGGATATAAAAATATTACCAAGCTACTAAGCCCGGCAAAAAGACCAGAAAGTGCAAATGGTGAGTTTACAATTCTTGATGATCCAACAGTAACAGTAATTGAATCAAATAAACCAGCTGCAGAACCTGAAGTCATTACTGCAATAAATAAGAAGATTAATGAGTAGACATAAAAGGCTGGCCTATCCAACCAATAACTAATTTCGTTTTTAAAAATATTAAAGAACATAAACACTATTTTTTTTGATCTTCCTTCAAAGCAATGAAATAAACATCATCAAGTTGTGGTTCAGTTTTTTTAAATCCGAGTCCTGGTTTTTTTTCATTGTAAACCCTAATGTTTATTGTATTATCAACATTATAATTGGAGGATAACACATTGTGTTTTTGTTCAGCTTTTTCAAGATCATCTCTTTTAACTGCTTTTATCCAAATCTTCCCTGAAATTTCTTTAGTAGCTTCAACAGGCCTAATGTGTTTTAATATTTTACCTCCATTCATTATAGCCATATCATTACAAAGCTCTCTTACATCTTCAACTATGTGTGTTGAAAAAATAACTGTACAATTCGTCCCCACTTCTCTAATTACATTTAAAAATCTTTGTCTTTCAGCTGGATCCAAACCTGCTGTTGGTTCATCAACAATAATAAGTTTAGGGTCATTAAGTAATAGCTGTGCAATACCAAACCTTTGTTTCATACCACCAGAGTAACCGTCAACATTTTTTTTCTTAACGTCCAATAAATTGGTTATTTCTAAAAGTTCATTGACTAATTCCTTTCGCTCAGCTTTATTATTAACTCCTTTCAAAACTGCAAAGTAATTCAATAATTGTTCGGCAGACATTTTTGGATAAACACCAAATGATTGAGGAAGATAACCTAAGACCTTTCTTAATGATAATTGATCCACGAGGACATCAATATCATTAAAATGAATTTCACCTGAGTCTGGTGATTGGATTGTAGCAATGGTTCTCATCAACGTAGATTTTCCAGCTCCATTAGGTCCTAACAGGCCAAACATTCCAACACCAATTTTTAAACTAACATCGTCAAGTGCTTTTACTTTGTTACTGTAAGTTTTTGTTAAATTTTTAATTAATAATTCCATATAATATTTTTAAATCCATGTCCGACTACTTAGTTGACAATTAACAATCAAAAGAGTTTAATATCTAAGAATGAATCTGCTTCTACACTTTGGGCATTTTGCTAGAAAAGAAACGAATTCTGTCCATTTTGTTCTCTGCCAGGTGTGTTTACATTTCAAACATTTCATAATTATGAATCAGACTTTCTATAAATAAATTTTTGAAAAATCTTTTGATGATTGTTTTCAATAATTATTGAATAAACTCCATTTTCTAAATTATTTTCTAACTGAATTTTTGAGTTTGAACTATTTATTATTCCACTTTTCTTTTCTTTACCGGTAATATCAAATAGCCTGTAATTAAACTCATTATCTACATTTTCAAATTGGATTTCTTGATTGTTAAATAAGTCTCTAATTAACGGGTTTTCTAAATTGTATAAACTTGTTATTTCTCCATTTTTTGCATTGTTAGCTCCAATATTTGGTGTTGAATTAACAGTTAATGATCTACCAAAAAAACCAACCGAAGGTATCGCTTCAATATCAGAAAAAATATCAGAATCCCCAACGGGGATCGTTGGGTGAGCATATTTTCCTGAGTATGGAATTCCTGCATTAATTGCAGGACTACTTGCAAGTAATTGATAACCTTTAGCTCCGTCTAAACTTTCATCATAAAAGTTTGGATTTTGAAAAACTGCTTGTTCATCATAATCTTTAAATCTGGTATCAACTTGCCCAAAAAAGAGATTATTGGTCATCGATAAATTGTTGTCAGTTATGTTAACTTGTTTGTTGCCCATTTTTGATCCATTAATAGAGTAAAAAATGTTATTAAAAATTCTTGTATTAATTGCTTGAATATCAATTGCTGTACGATATGGATTGGAAGTTCTGTTTATTACCACTGTGTTATTGTATATGTAACTATTATCAGAATTGTATCCGTCCTGCCCACCAATATTGTCGCTGAGCCAAATGGTATGATTGCTGTTAACCCAATTTGGATTGCTTCTCCATCCATCATTAACACTAATATTGAATCTATAAACTGAGGTCTCATTTCCACCTAAAATTTCGACAAAACCTCCTTCACAATCTTCCATGTAGTTGTATTGAATAAATGTGTTAACATTTCTGTGATCTACATGAATTCCGTGAGAATCAAGAATTCCTCTAATTTTCAAGGCTTGGTTATTTTGAATAATTGTATTCACGCTGTACCAATTCCATACTGCACTTCCCCTACCAATCATCCTTGAATTGGTTTTTGCACCCGGCTCATCAAAGATGTTATTTTCTATCAAGCAATTTCTAACTCTTGATGGGAGTATGCATGTACCACCAATTTGTTTAAATTCATTTCCTCGAAACACAAAATTTGTATGTCTATTATCATTTGCATTGTTACCAATAGCATGCTTTGCATGAACACCAAACCTTTGTAGGTCTGTGAAATAATTATCTTCAACCAAAACATTATTAATAGGAGCTTTATTCCAGTCAGTAAAAATCCTGATTCCAGCAACTTCAAATTGGTTAAAAGCTTGCTGATCTGAGGGATCCACCTGTGCGATGGCATAGACATTTCTAAATGTCATATTTTTAAAAACAAAATTATTTAAAATCACATCACTATTATTGTGTATTTGAATACCAAAGCTGTCAGTATTGTCCACATTAGTTCTAGGTGCTTGACGGTTATTTTGAACTTCAAGATTTTCAAAAACCATATTATCATGATTCAATATATAGATCGCTTGTTGGTAGTCACCTCCACCACTTGATCCAACTTTTCCACTAATAATTGGTTTATCTCCAGAACCATATGACGTAAAGACTATCGGCTCTGATACGGTACCTGAACCATTAACTACCAACTCTCCAAAAAAAGAATCTCCTTTGTTAAAAAAAATTGAATCACCGGGTGATAGCTCGCTATTACTTAATTTTGATAATGACTTCCAGGGGTTTTTTTGAGAACCAGAGTTTGAATCATTACCTGATTCACTGAAATAAAAGTTCGTTTCATCTTTAGTATCATCATTACCTCCATTATTATTTCCACCAGTATTACCGCCATTGTTATCACCATTGTCTCCATTACTATCTGATGAATCATCAGAGCTGCCACAAGCCAAAAAAATCAGAAGTATAGAATATAATAAAAATTTCTTTGCAGTCATACTAGTTAGTTTGAGCAAAAATATGAATTTTATGCCTTAAGCTCTTTATAAAAAATTGCAAATGAGACATACGCTTGTGGAATCAACCAAAGCCACCAAATTCCCAAGGTAAAAACTCCCAAAATGAAAAACAACACATACTTTAAAAATAAACCCAAACATTGAAGCTTTTTGTTTTTCATTAAACTTGCACTTTTTTTAAAAGCATCTATAACGCCTGTTTGAGGATCCTCAGCCATTATGTAGAAGATTTGAGAAAACATCAGGGCTATAATAACCCCAGGAATTAAGAAAAATAAAATTCCAATTAAAACTGAAATATTAAACATTAGGTATAAAAACAATGCTTTGAAAAAATATTTAAAACCTCTAGCAATTTGACTGTAGCTGTAATCTTCATTATTTGCAATTGAAAGTGAATAGGTTGCCAAACCAATACTTATTGGGCCTTGAATAAATAGGGCTATTGAACCAATTGTAAACATATATGTTTTACCATAAGCTTCATAAACATAGCTATATAGATCCTGTGATTGGGATAAACTAATTAATAAGATTGCTAACAAAAAAGGCAACATTACATTTTTATATTTTCCTTTTAATATTTCTTTTGTGACATTTCTAATTTCAGAGTTATTCATAATTAATTTTTAGTAAAAAAGCTGGATAAAATACCCGGCTTAATTTAAATTTATAATTGACTTGATAGTTCTGGTCTAAATTCTAATTTTCTAGAGGTTGCACCCCACGATTCAATCGCAGAATTTGCAAGCTTTCGGTCTTCAGTCCATGCATTCTCTCCAAACTTTT
>CACLQX010000028.1 GCA_902609185.1 uncultured Bacteroidota bacterium
TAATGAAAAGTGGTTTCTCAAAGCTAAGTAAAAAGGAAAAAATAGATTGGGTAATAGAGAATCTCCTACATAACAATATTGAGGCTAAAAGACTTTTAGAACAATATCATTTGAGTGACTCAGAGTTACAAAAAATTCATGACGATTTTTCAGAAAATACTTTATCAAATTTTCTATTACCACTTGGTATTGCACCAAATTTTTTAATTGACGGCAAAGATTACACAATTCCAATGGTAGTTGAGGAAAGTTCTGTTGTTGCTGCTGCGTGTAATGCTGCAAAATTTTGGTATGAACGTGGCGGTTTTAAAACAAAAATAATTGACACAAAAAAATCAGGTCAAGTTCATTTTTTATTTGATGGAAAGAAAAAAGATTTATTTAAGTTTTTTGATGAAATTAAATCAAAATTAATGTCTAGTTGTGATAAAATAACAACTAATATGAATAAAAGAGGAGGTGGAATAGTATCTATATCTCTTCTTGACAAGACAGAATTAATTAAAAATTATTATCACATTAATGCTGAATTTGAAACTGTTGATTCAATGGGTGCAAATTTTATAAATTCTTGCATGGAACAGATTTCTAAAGTCTTCGATATTGAGTTTAATTCTGGGTCAATTTTTAATGATAATAATTTAGAAATTATAATGTCTATTCTTTCTAATTACACACCCAATTGTAAAGTCAAAGCTGAAGTTGAGTGCAAAATAGATGATTTGATTGATAAAGACATTACAGATTCAATTTTGTTTGCCAATAAATTTAAAACAGCGATTGAAATTGCTGAGAAAGATAAATCAAGAGCTGTAACTCATAACAAAGGGATTATGAACGGAGTAGATTCTGTTGTAATTGCTACTGGAAATGATTTTAGGGCAGTAGAGGCTTGTGCCCATTCATACGCATCTAAAGACGGCAACTACAAAAGCTTGACACATGTAAAAATAATTGGAAATAAATTCAAATATTGGATTGAGTTACCAATTTCAATTGGAACAGTTGGAGGATTGACAAACTTACACCCTCTTGTAAAATGGTCGCTCAAATTGTTAGGTAATCCAAATTCAAAAGAGTTGATGAAAATAATTGCAGTTTCAGGGCTAGCTCAAAACTTTGCTGCCATAAAATCATTAATTACAACTGGTATTCAGAAGGGTCACATGAAAATGCATTTATCAAATATTTTAAATACACTATATGCTGATGATAATGAAAAAACACAACTTATTGAATTCTTTAATGAAAAGGTAGTGAGCCATAGTTTAGTAAAAGACAAACTAAAAGAAATTAGAAATGGCTAAAATTTTCAAAAGCCACGGCAAGTTGATGATTACAGGTGAATATTTCGTTCTTCGAGGAGCAAAGTCCTTACTTTTACCTACTAAATTTTATCAAGACATGACTGTATCTAAGCTTGATAAAAAACCAATAATTTCATGGGAAAGTTATGATCACAATCACAAAAAATGGTTTTCTGTGGAGTTTAATTTGCCTTACATTACTATTGTGGGTAAGAGAACAGAACAAAAAGTTTTTTTAAAAAAAATTCTTGATTTTGTGATAAAAAAAATCCCAAAAATATTTGATAATAATATTGGTTTAAAAATTAAAACTAGAATGGATTTTCAAAGAAATTGGGGACTTGGATCTTCTGCAATCCTAATTAACAATTTATCAAATTATTTTGGATTAGACCCATTTGAAGTTTCAAAAAATGTTACGAACAGTAGTTGTGCTGATATTGCATCAGTTGTTACCTCTAAACCTATAACTTATTCTTTAAGTAATAAAAAACCATTGTATAAGCATGTGAATTTCAATCCAGAATTTTCAAAGAACTTATTATTTGTTTTCCTGAACAAAAAACAAAGTAGCAACAAAGAAGTTGAAAAATTTAAATCATTAAAAATTAATGACAGTGAAATTAATTCAATAACTCAAATCACAAATGAAATTTTAAATTGTAAGGGAATTGATGATTTTAATTATTTAATTAATGAACATGAAAAGATTATTTCAAATAAAATAAAGAGGAAACCAGTTAAAAATCTACTCTTCAATGATTTCGAAGGGTCTATAAAAAGTCTAGGTGCTTGGGGTGGAGATTTTGTACTTGCTAGTAGTGAAAATAACTCTAAAAATTATTTTAGAAGAAAAGGATTTGAAACATCATTTAGTTATGACGAAATAATAACATAATATTAAAAAAAGTTTGGCACGATTCATGTATTTAATTAAACACAGAAAGTAATAATATTTTTTGGTTAGTTGTTGTTTTAAAATGCTCGCACAAACTCAAATGTGCGAGCATTTTTCTTTTTAATCACTAACAACAGTTCTGAATCCCGTGTGTAATGAACTTGAGTCGGGTGTCGTCTTCATCCTGGCTGAATTTCTATATCCACTGCAATATGAGTCGTTACACAAAAAACTACCCCCTCGAATAACTTTTTTTTCACTAAAAGGCTCGGCTGGATCATAACTTGTTTCTGGGCCTTTGGGATTTTTTATTTTTTTATCACCAATCATTGAATAATAATTTGAATGATACCAATCTGAGCACCATTCCCATACATTACCTGCAAGATCATGAATTCCGTAATCATTGGGAGAAAATGAACCCACTGGTGCAGAGTAATAAAATTTATCTTTTTTAGTATTTAAAGATGGGAAATTTCCATTCCAACTATTTGCCTTAAATTGATTTTCTTCAATTCCTTCGTTTCCCCAACTATATTTTGTATTTTTTTTTCCAGACCTTATAGCATATTCAAACTCAGCTTCTGTGGGTAATCTTTTTCCTGACCAACTACAATATGCTACTGCATCTTCCCAGCTTACATGAACTACTGGGTAATCATCTTTATTTATGATATCGCTTCCGGGCCCAAACGGTTGTTTCCAATTAGCATTTCTAATTAATGACCACCAATTACTATAATTCTGTAAATTATCAGTTTTTACTTCTTGAAAAACAAGGGAAGCAGGCTCCAATAAACTATCATGCGGCTTTGGTGTACCAGGGGGTAAAAATTCTTTGATTTCTTCCCAATTTATTTTTCTTTCAGCGGTGGTAATATATCCCGTTTCATCTACAAATTGTCTAAATTGTTTATTGGTCACCTCACTGATATCCATCCAGAAAGAACTTACTTCAACAACATGTAAGGGGAATTCATCCTCTCGCGACTCATCGTCAACTGCTCCCATTAAAAATGTACCACCTTCAATAAAAACCATTCCATCCTTTGAAATATGATTTGTATTTGAATTTCTATTACAAGAAATTAAAAAAATAAACAAAAAGAATGTGTAAGTAAGAAATTTTAAATTCATTGTTTAAATTTAACAAAACATTATCTAAATTAAGTTGAAAGAAAAAAACAAACTGTACTGGAAAAAGAACTTGGGCTATTTAATAGTTTTACTTTCAATTTGGTTTGTCGTTTCATTTGGATTTGGAATATTATTAGTAGATCAGCTAAATCTAATCGAGTTTTATGGTTTTAAATTAGGTTTTTGGTTTGCCCAGCAAGGCTCAATTTACACTTTTGTAATACTTATTTTTATTTATATCTACTTGATGAATAAACTAGATAAAGAGTTTAAATCATAACAGTTTCTATGTCACTTCAACTATCAATATGGATAATTATTGGGCTCACATTCGCTCTATATATTGGAATAGCTATATGGTCAAAAACTAACTCAACCAGTGAGTTCTACATAGCAGGTAAGGGAGTAAATCCTATTGCTAATGGAATGGCAACAGCAGCTGATTGGATGAGTGCTGCATCTTTTATTTCAATGGCTGGGATTATCTCATTTGTTGGCTATGATGGTTCAGTTTATTTAATGGGTTGGACAGGCGGTTATGTTTTACTTGCTTTATTACTAGCTCCCTATTTGAGAAAATTTGGAAAATTTACTGTTCCCGATTTTATTGGTGATAGGTATTACTCAAATACTGCAAGAACTGTTGCGATATTTTGTGCTCTAGTTGTATCATTCACATACGTAGCTGGTCAGATGAGAGGAGTTGGTATTGTATTTTCCAGATATCTCGAAGTTGATATAAATAATGGGGTTTTTATTGGGATGGGTATTGTTCTATTTTATGCAATTTTAGGTGGTATGAAAGGAATAACTTATACGCAAGTTGCACAATACTGTGTCTTAATTTTTGCTTTCATGGTCCCTGCAATTTTTATATCGATTCAAATGACTGGAAATCCAATACCTCAGCTTGGTTTTGGGTCTGAAACACAAGATGGAGTCTATCTGCTTGATAAGTTGAATGAATTACATAAAGAATTAGGTTTTAGTGAATACACATCCGGTGAAAAGTCAAAAATTGATGTGTTTTTTATTACTGCAGCTCTAATGATTGGAACTGCTGGTTTGCCTCATGTAATTGTTAGATTTTTTACAGTAAAAAAAGTTAGTGATGCAAGAAAATCTGCTGGGTGGGCACTTTTATTTATTGCCATACTTTACACAACAGCTCCAGCAATTGCAGTTTTTGCTAGAACAAATTTAATTGAAACTGTTTCAGAAAAGAATTATTCTGATATGCCCTCATGGTTTAAAAAATGGGAGGAAACAGAACTACTAAAGTTTAATGACAAAAATAATGATGGTATTATTCAGTATCTAGAGGATGAGAAATTAAATGAGTTAACCATTGATAAAGATATTATGGTTATGGCAAATCCAGAAATTGCTCAGTTACCAAATTGGGTTATTGCATTACTTGCAGCGGGTGCCCTGGCAGCAGCTCTATCTACAGCAGCTGGCCTATTATTGGTTATTTCATCTTCAATTTCACATGATTTGATAAAAAAAATCATTAGTCCAAAATTAGTTAAAAGAAAAATTTTAAAAGAGGATATTTCAGAAAAAGGTGAATTAATCGCAGCTAGAATATCAGCTTTTTTTGCAGTTCTTTTAGCTGGTTATTTTGGAATAAACCCACCAGATTTTGTTGCAGCTACTGTAGCACTTGCATTTGGTTTGGCAGCAGCTTCTTTTTTTCCTGCAATTGTATTGGGAATTTTTTATAAGAGAATGAATAAAGAAGGGGCAATAAGTGGAATGATAATTGGAATCACATCAATGCTGTTCTACATGTTAAAATTTAAGTTTGGGTGGTTTGGTGGTGGTGATCAAACAAATTGGTTTCTTGGTGTTTCACCTGAGGGTTTTGGAACAATAGCCATGATGTTAAACTTTGCTGTTTCAATTTTAGTATCTAATTTTACTAAAGAACCTCCAAATGAAATCAAAAAGCTTGTTGAAAACTTAAGGACACCTGATGAATAAGTTGATTTTAGTTATTAGATTATCGTTTATATTTTTGGCAATTAATATTAATTCTCAAGAAATTTTTTTAGAATATTCACAAAAAATACCAGCTACTAATATTTCTATTGAGATGGCAGCAATACCTGGTGGAGAGTTTATAATGGGAAGTCCTAACAATGAGAAAAATAGGTTAGCTGATGAAGGGCCACAAAGAAAGGTTGTTGTTGATTCCTTTTGGATGGCGAAACATGAAACAACGTGGAATTTGTTTCAACTTTACATGGACAGAGAAATTGATGAAAATCAAGTTAGAAATAATTCTAATGAAGTTAATATTGATATTGATGGAGTTAGTTCAGCCACTACACCATATGTCGAAATGAGCTTTGGTATGGGCACAGATGGTTACCCTGCAATCTCAATGACGCAGCTTTCAGCATCAAAATTTTGTGAATGGTTATCCGCAATGACTGGCAACTATTATCGTCTCCCAACCGAGGCAGAATGGGAATATGCATGCAGGGCAGGCTCAACTGGTCCATATCATTTTGATGAAAAATCTGAAAGTCTTGATGAATATGCTTGGTATAGTAATAACAGTGATGGTAAGTATCAAAAAGTTGGATCCAAAAAACCCAATGGTTTTGGATTATTCGATATGCACGGAAATGTATCTGAATGGACATTGGATCAGTATGATGCAAAATCTTATTCAAATCAAACAGATAATGTGCTATACAACCCATATAATTATGCCACAAAGTTGTATCCAAGAGTGGTAAAAGGTGGTTCATTTATGAACCCTGATTACAGAGTTAGAAGTGCTTCCAGATTTTCATCTAATAAACAATGGAAAAAACAAGATCCACAAATACCGAGAAGTAGGTGGTGGCATACAGATGCACAGTTCTTAGGTTTCAGAATTGTTAGACCATTTGAAGCACCGAGTGAAGAGGATAAAATCAAATATTGGATTAATTAAAATTTACTAATTTAAACGAATGTTTAGAAGAAGATCATTTTTAAAAAGTTCATCGTTAATTGCTGGAGGTTTGGTACTCCCCAAACTAACTTTTAAATCAAAAAAAACCAATCAAAAGAAACTCAAAATCGCTGTTGTTGGTTGTGGTGGAAGAGGAACTGGTGCTGCTGTTCAAGCCCTAAGAGCGGATAACAATGTCGAGCTCATAGCCTTAGCGGATGCCTTTAAAGATCGCTTGGAAATGAGCTTAAATGCAATAAAAGATGAGTTTGCCGGGGAAAAGGAAATTAACATTAAAGAAAAAAATAAGTTTTTTGGTTTTGATGCCTATAAAAAAGCAATTAATAAGTCTGATGTGGTTATCCTTGCAAGTCCACCAGGATTTCGACCTTCTCATTTTGAGTACGCCATAAATAAAAATAAACATGTCTTTATGGAAAAGCCTGTCTCAACTGATGCTCATGGAGTTCGCCAAGTTTTAAATTCTGCCAGAATTGCAAAAGAAAAAAACTTGAATGTTGTGGTTGGTCTTCAAAGGCGTTACCAGAAAAGTTACCTAAGTGCAAAAAAACAAATTGATAGAGGCATCATTGGAAAAATAATTTCTGCACATGTGAGATGGAATAGTGCAGGAGTCTGGGTAAAAGAAAGAGAAATGAATCAAACTGAGATGGAGTATCAGATGAGAAACTGGTATTATTTTAATTGGCTGTGTGGTGATCATATATGTGAACAACATATTCACAACCTTGATGTTGCTAATTGGTTTTTAAATGAATATCCAGATACAGCACAAGGAATGGGTGGGAGAGAGGTTAGAAAAGATAAAAAGTTTGGAGAAATATTCGACCATCATTACGTAGAGTTTAAATATAAAAGTGGTGCGATTGTTTCCAGTCAATGCAGGCATCAGCCAAATACACATAGACAAGTCAATGAAACAATTATTGGGACAAAAGGAGTCTTAGAAATAAGTGGAAATGGAAACGCCATCATAAAAAGCCACAATGGTGATATATTGTTTCAGTACAATCAAAGAGGCGATGAAAGTCCTTACCAAATTGAACATAATGAACTTTTTAAAAACCTTAGAAGTGGAGGGTATATTAATGACGGAGAAAACGGAGCAAAAGCTACATTGACATCTATAATGGGAAGAATGGCAACATACACAGGAAAAATTATAAACTGGGAGGATGCTTTGAGTGCAGATGATAATATGATTCCAAAAAATTTGAGTTGGAATTCAAATCCCCCAACACTTCCTGATTCAAATGGACTATACAAAATACCAAGACCGGGTTCTTAATAATTTATCATTTTGAGATATTTCTTTAAATTATTGTTCATAATACTTTTTATATTTTCTTGTAATACAAATAATGAAATTGAAAATAATCAAATTGAAATTTCATACCCATTAGATTATTTATTCAATCATGATGGAATTAACCGAAGTTATACACTATTTAAGCCTAATGATCTTAAAGATGATGCACCCCTGATTTTTGTATTACATGGATATGGAAGTAACTCAAAAAATATCATGAGATATTCTCAAATGAATGATATTGCTAATAGAAATGGATTTGCAGTCTGTTATCCCCAGGGATCCATAAATTATTATACTAGCAGTACGCACTGGAACGCAAACCTTAAAGAAATGAGTAACGTTAAAGATGCCGACTTCTTATCAAAACTTGCAACTTTTTTGCAAGCTGAACATAATTTAAGCAAAGAAAATACATTTGTCAGTGGAATGTCAAATGGAGGATTTATGAGTTATACACTAGCGTGCGAAAAATCAAATGTTTTCAGTGCAGTTGCAAGTGTTACAGGGACGATGAGTGGTTATGATTGGAGAAATTGTAATCCAGAAAAACCAATTCCAATATTACAGCTTTCGGGAACTGTTGATTATGTAGTGCCAATGGATGGTTCGATGTCAAATGCTGGAGGATGGGGAGGTGCACCTGATATAAATAAAATTATTGAATACTGGTCTGGTTTGAATTCATGCGATAAAAAAGAAATTATAAGGATTGCAAATGTTAATCAAAATGATAATTCATATGTGTTATTGGAAAAAAACTACAATGAGAACCAACCGAATGAAGTATGGTTGTATACTGTCTATGGGGGTGGACACTCATGGCCTGGTGCATGGGGAAATATGGATATAAGTGCTAGTGAAGAAATTTGGTCTTTTTTTGAAAAATATTTGAGGTAAATGTCAAATTTAAATAGAAGAAAATTTATAAAAACATCTTCATTAGGTGCAATAGCAGCATCTACCTTGAGTATTAATTGTCAAAATAATCTTAATCAATCTAATCAAGGTAAATATCTTGGTGGGTTTAAAACTAGTCCCATATCAAATATCAAAGCTGCATTCATTGGCCTCAATCGAGGGGGAACGCATTTAAGAAATTTTGCCAGCCTAAAAAATACTGAGGTTGTTGGTCTTTGTGATATATACGAATCGACGCTAAAAAGAGAATTAGAAAGGTTATATCAAATCACAGATAACTTAAAAAATCTCAAAAATTACTGGGGCTCAAAAAAAGAATGGATTAAAATGATTGATGAGGTAAAACCTGATGTTGTTTTCATTTCCACTGACTGGGAAAGTCATACACCAATGATTACGGAATTCATGATCTTGCAGGTAATGTATGGGAATGGTGCTCAGATTGGTATCATTCAAATTATTATTCAATGATTGGTGATAAAAAAATAAAAAATCCCAAAGGCCCAGAAACAAGTTATGATCCAGCCGAGCCTTTTAGTGAAAAAAAAGTTATTCGAGGGGGTAGTTTTTTGTGTAACGACTCATATTGCAGTGGATATAGAAATTCAGCCAGGATGAAGACGACACCCGACTCAAGTTCATTACACACGGGATTCAGAACTGTTGTTAGTGATTAAAAAGAAAAATGCTCGCACATTTGAGTTTGTGCGAGCATTTTAAAACAACAACTAACCAAAAAATATTATTACTTTCTGTGTTTAATTAAATACATGAATCGTGCCAAACTTTTTTTAATATTATGTTATTATTTCGTCATAACTAAATGATGTTTCAAATCCTTTTCTTCTAAAATAATTTTTAGAGTTATTTTCACTACTAGCAAGTACAAAATCTCCACCCCAAGCACCTAGACTTTTTATAGACCCTTCGAAATCATTGAAGAGTAGATTTTTAACTGGTTTCCTCTTTATTTTATTTGAAATAATCTTTTCATGTTCATTAATTAAATAATTAAAATCATCAATTCCCTTACAATTTAAAATTTCATTTGTGATTTGAGTTATTGAATTAATTTCACTGTCATTAATTTTTAATGATTTAAATTTTTCAACTTCTTTGTTGCTACTTTGTTTTTTGTTCAGGAAAACAAATAATAAGTTCTTTGAAAATTCTGGATTGAAATTCACATGCTTATACAATGGTTTTTTATTACTTAAAGAATAAGTTATAGGTTTAGAGGTAACAACTGATGCAATATCAGCACAACTACTGTTCGTAACATTTTTTGAAACTTCAAATGGGTCTAATCCAAAATAATTTGATAAATTGTTAATTAGGATTGCAGAAGATCCAAGTCCCCAATTTCTTTGAAAATCCATTCTAGTTTTAATTTTTAAACCAATATTATTATCAAATATTTTTGGGATTTTTTTTATCACAAAATCAAGAATTTTTTTTAAAAAAACTTTTTGTTCTGTTCTCTTACCCACAATAGTAATGTAAGGCAAATTAAACTCCACAGAAAACCATTTTTTGTGATTGTGATCATAACTTTCCCATGAAATTATTGGTTTTTTATCAAGCTTAGATACAGTCATGTCTTGATAAAATTTAGTAGGTAAAAGTAAGGACTTTGCTCCTCGAAGAACGAAATATTCACCTGTAATCATCAACTTGCCGTGGCTTTTGAAAATTTTAGCCATTTCTAATTTCTTTTAGTTTGTCTTTTACTAAACTATGGCTCACTACCTTTTCATTAAAGAATTCAATAAGTTGTGTTTTTTCATTATCATCAGCATATAGTGTATTTAAAATATTTGATAAATGCATTTTCATGTGACCCTTCTGAATACCAGTTGTAATTAATGATTTTATGGCAGCAAAGTTTTGAGCTAGCCCTGAAACTGCAATTATTTTCATCAACTCTTTTGAATTTGGATTACCTAACAATTTGAGCGACCATTTTACAAGAGGGTGTAAGTTTGTCAATCCTCCAACTGTTCCAATTGAAATTGGTAACTCAATCCAATATTTGAATTTATTTCCAATTATTTTTACATGTGTCAAGCTTTTGTAGTTGCCGTCTTTAGATGCGTATGAATGGGCACAAGCCTCTACTGCCCTAAAATCATTTCCAGTAGCAATTACAACAGAATCTACTCCGTTCATAATCCCTTTGTTATGAGTTACAGCTCTTGATTTATCTTTCTCAGCAATTTCAATCGCTGTTTTAAATTTATTGGCAAACAAAATTGAATCTGTAATGTCTTTATCAATCAAATCATCTATTTTGCACTCAACTTCAGCTTTGACTTTACAATTGGGTGTGTAATTAGAAAGAATAGACATTATAATTTCTAAATTATTATCATTAAAAATTGACCCAGAATTAAACTCAATATCGAAGACTTTAGAAATCTGTTCCATGCAAGAATTTATAAAATTTGCACCCATTGAATCAACAGTTTCAAATTCAGCATTAATGTGATAATAATTTTTAATTAATTCTGTCTTGTCAAGAAGAGATATAGATACTATTCCACCTCCTCTTTTATTCATATTAGTTGTTATTTTATCACAACTAGACATTAATTTTGATTTAATTTCATCAAAAAACTTAAATAAATCTTTTTTCTTTCCATCAAATAAAAAATGAACTTGACCTGATTTTTTTGTGTCAATTATTTTTGTTTTAAAACCGCCACGTTCATACCAAAATTTTGCAGCATTACACGCAGCAGCAACAACAGAACTTTCCTCAACTACCATTGGAATTGTGTAATCTTTGCCGTCAATTAAAAAATTTGGTGCAATACCAAGTGGTAATAGAAAATTTGATAAAGTATTTTCTGAAAAATCGTCATGAATTTTTTGTAACTCTGAGTCACTCAAATGATATTGTTCTAAAAGTCTTTTAGCCTCAATATTGTTATGTAGGAGATTCTCTATTACCCAATCTATTTTTTCCTTTTTACTTAGCTTTGAGAAACCACTTTTCATTA
>CACLQX010000029.1 GCA_902609185.1 uncultured Bacteroidota bacterium
TTCAACATCTCCTCTTTTTATAGGCTCGGTCTTATTCCAAACTTTAATTCTGTCATTAAGACTAACCCCAGATAAAACTTCAGCGTATACTCCATCTGAAATTCCTATTTCAATCTTTCTTTTTTCAAAATTTTGGTCAGAAATTTCAATTTCTACAAAGGCTTCTTTTGTTTTATTATCAAACTGAAGTAAATATTCATCTATTGCCAATACATTTTCTTTTACTTTTGTAACAATTGTCGCATTTGCACTGTAGCCGGCTCTTATAACATATTCATCATCTAAATAAACCTCTCCCTCAATTTGGAACTGAATTGCACCTGCAACCTCAATACCTTTTGGTGCTATTTGGGTTAACTTAGCCTCATATACTTTATCTTCAATTGCTCCAATTTCTATTTTTAATGGTAAACCCGTTCTAAGCTTACTAACCTCTCCCTCATCAACACGACCTTCAAATATCATTTTATTTAAATCTGCAACGGTGGCTATAGTAGTTCCAGGATTAAATGTATTGGCTTCAATTGCTTGATCACCTTCTTTAACAGGCACTTGTAAAATTGTTCCAGAAATTGTTGATCTAACATTAGTGTTTGTTAATGCGGAACCTCCGATTGACCCTAGTCGTATTATTTGAAGGTCTGATTTTGCATTCTCCAAATTTTGTTTGTCCTGATTATATCTCAATTCAATTGAATTAAAATCTTGTTCTGAAATTATACCCTTTTCAAAAAGTTTTTTATTTCTGTAATATTCTTTTTCAGAGTTTTGAAGGATTATTTGGGTTGTTTTAACTCTTCCCTCTGCACTATTAAGTGTTTGTTCATTAGGAATTACTTTAATCTTTGCTAATAAATCCCCAGCTTGAACTTGGTCACCCTCATCAACATATATTTCCTGAATAATACCGCTAATTTGGGGAACAATATTAACTTCATCCTCTGGGACTACACTTCCAGTAGCTACAATTTTATCTTCAATTGTTTTGTTTTTTAATTGTTCTGTTTCATAAGTAATTGCTGACCGACTATTGGTTTTAATATAGTAGGCTATGGAAAATAACAAGCCTAATGCTATTAAAACAAATCCAATATTTTTTATGTTTTTCATATAATTATCAAAATTAAAATTATTCTTCTCTCAATGCCTCAATTGGCCTAATTTTTAATGCTTTTTGGGCTGGTATCATCCCAATTAAACATCCCAAACTAATCATAAGAAATAATGCTCCAAAAATAAATCTCAATGGTACTGTAGGGTTTGTGTATGGGAAATCTGTTAGATCCTTCGTTCCATAATTTATTGAAAATAGGACTATTGTTGCTAAAATGATTCCAATTATTCCAGCTATCAAAGTTAAAAATATGGATTCGATAAGAATCTGATTTCTAACCTGTCTAGGTGTAGCTCCCAACGCCCTACGAATGCCAATTTCTTTTGTTCTTTCGTTAACAGATATCAATAATATATTTCCAATACCTATTACACCAGCTAATATTGTAACCAATCCAACTATTAGGGAAAGAAATGATAAACCATTAACAAAATTTAGAGTATCATTAAAAACTTTACCTAAATTAAAAGCTCCCAAACCTTCTTCATCATCTGGATTTATATTATGAATGTCTTTTAAAACACTTTTTACTTCCTTTTCGACTTTTACAACATCAGCGTCTTTATAAGCAGACATCATAAAGAAACCTACATTATCTCCAGAGTTAAACAAATCCTTGAATGTTACAAAAGGAATATATATATCACCATCATCTCCAAATCCGCCTCCTTGAACGAATTTGTGAACACCAATTACCTTAAATGTAATGCTATTAATGGAAATAAATTTACCAATTGGTTTTTCACCTTTCTCAAAAAGCTCTTTCAATGTTCTTTCGCCTATTACGCACACTTTTCTTGAAAAAGTCATATCATTTTCATTTATAAACCTTCCTCCATCATAGACTTTTGATGTTGCAATCTTAATATATTCTGGATATTCACCATAAATAGCGTAAGTACCTGTCTTTGATCCGCGAACTACATTACCGCCAGAAGATCCAAAAACACCTCTCACATTTCTTGGTGCAATAAATTCAATTTCTGGAACTCTTTTTTTTATAATTTCAACATCTCCAACCTTAAGTCGAATACCCCTACGAGCCTTGTATCCTTTGTATGGTAGTGATGTATATTGTCCCCAGACAAATAAACTATTTGACGAAATTGATGCAAAAGCTTTTTCAAATCCATTGTCTAAACCTTTAGCAGTTCCCGACAGTGTAATGTAAATAAAGATTCCCCATAAAACTCCAATCATGGTAATTACAGTTCTGACCCTATTTTTGCTGATAGATCCAAATATTTCTTGCCATGTATCTTTCTCAAACAATTCTTTCATTTATTTTTCATTTAATGCTTTTATTGGTTTGATCGTTGCAGCTTTCTTGGCCGGAAGATATCCAGCTAATGCTCCAAATAATACTAACATAAGTGTTGCAACAATAGCAAAGTTAAAATCGACATATGGGTCGGTAATAAAGTATGTTTTTTCTAATTTATCACCAATGGATGAAAGAAGTAGCACACCAAAAAACAATCCCACGTAGCCTGAAATCGTGGTAATAAAAATTGATTCCTGTAAAACAAGTGCGATTATAGAATTTGGGGTAGCTCCAATTGCTTTTCTTATCCCAAATTCTTTGTTTCTCTCTTTAATTACAAAAACCATAATATTAGAAATTCCAATTATTCCAGCAAACAAAGTACCTATTCCTATAAAAATTATCATATAATTTAAGGCGTCTGAAAATTGCTCATTTTGTTGCATATCATTGGATGCACTTCTTACAGATATTCCTTTGGGATCATTAGGGTCAATCTTTTTTTTACTCTTTAGATATTTTTTAATATTTTTTTCAAATTCAATTGCACCATCATAACCAATATCAGGATTGTACGATACTATAATTTGGTCAACCTCATCGGAACTTTTTAAAATTGATTGAAGTGTGGTATAAGAACAATAAATCATTCGTTCCTCATTGTCCCCTCCATCATCCTGAAAAACTCCAACAACTTTCCAAGATCTACCTCCGCCATTTATAAATTTTCCAATTGGATCTTCGTTTCCAAATAAATCTTGCTTTACAAGTCTTCCAATTACAACATTTCTTTCTTTGTTAAAAATATCCGCTTCATTTATATATCTACCATCCATAATGACTGTCATTTCATTAAACTGATGGTGTGGACCTACGCCTCTAACAGTATAATTATTTGATTTTAATCTATATCCCACCTCACTTGAAATAGTAATTCTTGGTGTAATACCGTTTATAAAAAAATTAAACTTATTTTGAATATCTTCCAAGTCCTCATTTTTAAATCTAATTCTTCTGTTTGATTCATATCCAGCGTAAGGTTTAGATGTCCTGCTCCCGTTAATCCATATTGTGTTCAATTGATCATCTTTAAAATACTTTTCAAATGTATTTTCTAAACCGTTAGCAAGACCAAAAAGCATAATAAAAATAAAAATCCCTAAAGCAACAGTAAAGCCAGCCAAAAAGGTTCTTAATTTATTTTTTTTAATAGTTTCAAAAATTTCTATCCAGCGGTCTTTATAAAACATTTATAAAACTTTTTGCTTTATTTTTTTATCCTCTACAATAACTCCATCTTTGAGTTTAACAATTCTTTTACACATTTTGGCAATATCTTCCTCATGAGTCACTACTAGAATTGTTTTACCAGAGTTATTAATTTTTTGAATTAAGGACATTACTTCTGAAGATGTATTGGAATCTAGTGCGCCCGTAGGTTCATCAGCTAATAAAACTTTGGGTTTTGAGACCATTGCCCTAGCGATTGCCACTCTTTGCTTCTGACCCCCAGATAACTCACTAGGTAAGTGAGATGCCCAATTTTTAAGACCAACATTATCTAAATAATCGAGTGCTGTTTTTTCTCTTTCTTTTCTTTTTATTCCCTGATAGTACAATGGTAGTATAACATTATCAACTGCTGATTTATAATTAATCAAATTGAACGATTGAAAAACAAAGCCCAGGAATTTATTTCTGTAATTAGCAGCTTTTGTCTCGTTCAAATCTTTAATTAAAATGTCATCAAGTTCGTATGAACCCTTATCATAATTATCCAACATTCCAATAATATTTAATAAAGTTGATTTACCTGAACCAGATGAGCCCATTATTGCAACCAATTCTCCCTCCTTGACAGAAAAGTTAATTCCTTTAAGTACGTGAAGGGAATTAGATCCCATTTTATAAGATTTATGTAAATCCTTAATGTTAATCATTTAAAATTTTTGATTTCCAAATTATCGTAAAAAGTGGCATATGATGTTGATATATAAGGGGCTAAAATCAAAAATCCAAAAAAGAGTGTGAAAATACTAAGAACAATCCAACCAATAAAGCTAAGCTGAAGAAGTAAAAATTTTATCTTATTTGTATACATCAAACCCCAACTCATTGTAATGGCTTCTAATCCATTTTTAGGTTTGCCATCCGCCAATAAGTAATAAGCCTGTGAGATACCTAAACCAACAATGGTACAAGGCAATAGAACAATAAACAGAAAAGAAAAAATTAGGGAACTTGTACTCAAGCTTGCGAGCTCAGGGTCAATGCTGTAATTATAATCATATGAATAAACTTCAGAGCCAGCTTGATTAAGGGAATTCATGTACGAATTGAACATTTCTATCAATGAGCCAATTGGTTCAAAACCACCAAACATCGCAAATGCCCAGATTACAATACAAATAATAAAAATAACAGTAATTATTAAACCGCTTAACAAATAAGTAATAATTGAGTCAATTATGATTTTTTTGGATTTAAAGGCCATAAATAAATCTTCTATCTCTGCTTTTTCATTACGCGCAATTTTTAAAAAAAAGAAACAGTAACCAACATATAAAGCACCGGTAAGAAATATTTGCAATAGAAAACCTATAAAGGGTAATGAGCTCATTGCGATTGATACAATAAAAAATAAAATTATTGCTCCAACTGCAACACCTAAATCTTGCTTTAAGTTGTTCCAAGCTTTGAATCTAATAGTTGTATTTGTTAACATAATATGAGGAAGCAAAACTAAGAATTTAAATCAATAAATTCTTTTAATTTTCCTGAATTAAGACAAAATTAAACTAAGAAGGTTTATTTTTTTTTAAAAAATTTGATGTATAAAATGTAGGCAGTGAGTGCGGCAAGTAGATATGGAATAGCCATAAGGTATATAATGCCATCGTTTAAACTTTCAGCAGTTTTTTCATCTGCTCCAGATTCTAAAACAGCTTTACACATAGAACATTGTATTGAATCAAGCATTAGTAGTATGGAGATATCATTAAATAAACAATAACACCAGTTATCGCGACATATAACCAGATAGGGAATGTTACTTTGGCAATTTTTTTGTGTAGTTTGAAATTTGCTTGGATAGCTCTGCTGTAACTAGTCAAAACAAGAGGAATAACTGCCACAGACAATAAAATATGTGTAATCAAAATAAAGTAATAGACATAAGCAATGAACCCTTCTCCACCAAATGAAGTTGGATCTGTTGTCATGTGATAAGCTATGTACATTACTAGAAACATTAGAGAGAGTGCAATGCTCACTTTCATTAAGTATTCATGAATTTTTCGTTTACCATTCTTAATATAATACACGGCAGTTACTAGTAACAAGGCAGTTAATCCGTTGATTAAGGCATAAATTGGTGGTAGAAAAGTTAATGGCTCAACAAAAGGCAAATTATCAAGTAGAATAATTGGATCATTATTTGGAATTCGTATATCAAAGATTAGTTTGTTTTGATCCCACTTTGTAAACAACAGTAATGCAACAACAATTGGAACTACTGCAGAAACAATCCAGATCAATATGTTATAAACCTTATTTACCTTAGCCATTTTTTAATAATATTTTAATATCTTCTTTAATCATATCAATACCTTGTAGTTTATTTCCAAATGAGGTAATTCCTAAGTAATAAACAATCGGATTACCATTACTATCTCTTCGAGACCGAATGTATCCATTTTTATCAATTAATGCAAAAAACCCTTGATGTTCAAAACCACCTGCTACAGCTGGATTTACACCTGAAAAAATATTAAACCCACTGTTTGATAATTCATAGACAGAATCAATTGCTCCTGTTAAAAAATGCCAATTTTTTGACTTTACCTTTAATCTTTCAGCATATTCTTTTAAAACAACAGGTGTATCATTGATTGGATCGATAGTAAATGAGGCAATACCAAAATCACTCCTCTCTCCAAACTCTTCATCTAATATCCTCATATTCTGATTCATTTCGATACATATTGAGGGGCAAGTAGTGAAAAAAAACTCAGCAACATAAACTTTTCCATTGTAATCTTCATTCGATATGTATAAATTATCTTGATTCTTAAATATAAAATCTGGAACTCTTCGTGCTTCTCCATTTAATTTTACATAAGCCAATTTTGACTCATTACTGACTTCTTTTGTTCTACTAGAATCTACGACATTTTCAGTTTTTAAACGGTTATAAATTTTTGGTAAAAAAATAAATCCAAAAACAATAATGATTATGAAAGATACTATGGTTAAATTTTTCTTCACTAGTTATTAAAAATATTATTCTTTTTAAGAGCAAGTCTATATTCAGCTAATATAATTTTAATATCGTCTACCATATAATTATTTAATTCGGCGACAGATCGAATATCATAACCAAACTTTATACCATCTGAATCATTTCTTCCCCTAAGATAACCGTTCTTATCAATTATAAAGACATAAGGCGATCCCCCAAATTCATCAAGTTCAAGATTTGTTCTTAGACTTTTGAAAATATTTTTTGTGTCTTCATAGTCCTTGAAAAGGAAAAACCATTTTGTCATTTCAGTATTTGTACCAGTGCTTAATTGGCCAACTAAATCCTCAATTTGTTTCTTGATTTCAATTGGTCCTAAAGCAATGAATTGAAAATCATTAAACTCATAAAATCTTTTATAAATTTTTTGATTCAGATTTAATATATCGCCTTTTTTTTTCTGAATATTATTTCCTAGAAAAATTAAAATTGAAATTTTATTATCAAAAGTTTTTTCAGAGAATGTATCAACATTCAAAACATCTTTTTCTAAAATTGGTAGCTTAGCAAAATTATTTATTCCAGAGGCAAAAAATAAATATGCCACAAGAGGTAACACAAAAAGGATTGTAAGAACAAAATACTTTTTCAATAGAATAATATTTAAAAGTCCCAACTAACGAAGCTTTCGTACATTACATCATAAATGTAATTGCCCTCAATAAGAAATATAAAAGCGGCATATGCTATTAAAAATATTAAGGTAATAACGACCGAAGCCTGTAAACCAAATGTTTCGTCTCTCATGTGCATAAAATCCCATGTAATATAATATGCTTTAACAAGTGTAAGAATTACAAAAATCCAGTTAATTAATTTCATTGAAAGAAATGTACTCATTAAAACCTGTGGTTTGATGATTCCCAAAGCAACCTCTATTGCAGTTACAATTGAAAGAAAAATTAGTACTCCCCAAATTTTTTGGACATTAGATTTGAACTTAATCATACCCCTAAAAATTTCTAATTTGTGATGATTGTCCTGTCCCATAACTACTTAAACTAAATAAAAAAATGTAAAAACAAAGACCCAAACCAAGTCAACGAAATGCCAATATAACCCTACTTTTTCTACCATTTCATAATGACCTCTTTTTTCATATGTACCTAATAGAACGTTTATGAAAATTATAATATTGATAACCACTCCAGTAAATACGTGAAAACCATGAAAACCAGTAATGAAAAAGAAAAAGTCAGCGAACAATCTGTTGCCATACTCATTTCTAATAAGGTTTGCTCCTTCAACAACAAAAACTGCCTGTGACACCTTTTGCTCTGACTCCTTACGAGATAAAATAATTTTATGCCCTGTTTCATCAATTTTTTCAGATTTAACTAGAATATTTTTATTAGCCAGGAAACCCTGATTAACCTCTTCCAGAGAATATGTCGGAAGTAAGGACTCAGTTCTATACCATAAACCATTATTTTTCTGATGTCTTTCTCTGTATTCAGGAATTTCTACGGCAAAATCTTTTAATGCAATTCTTTTATTAGAATTATTTGAGTCAACAAATTGTATAATTTGGCCACCCTTTGTCTCTAGAGCACCATATTCTCCCTTTATGAAATTTACCCACTCCCAACCTTGTGAACCTACAAAAATAGCACCACCAATAATTGTCAAAAGCATATAAACTGCGACTTTATTTTTATTATTATTATGACCTGCATCAACTGCAAGCACCATGGTTACGGATGAAAAAATTAGTATAAAGGTCATCAATGCTACATAATACATAGGGGCGTCAACACCATGCAAAAAAGGAAAGTGATAAAAAACCTCATCAGCAATTGGCCATGAGTCTATATTCTTGAATCTAGAAAAACCGTAAGCAACTAAAAATCCTGTAAATGTGAGGGCATCAGAGACAATAAAAAACCACATCATGAGTTTTCCATAACTAGCATCAAGCGGTTTAGAACCGCCATCCCAATTGTTTTGAATTTCAGAGGAGGAAATTGATGAACTCATCGCTTATAAATTTGAAACAAAATTAAAAAAAAATTATCCAAAAAAGTAGAAAAAGGAAAACAAATAAAGCCATAAAAAATCTAGAAAATGCCAAAAATTTGAACCTAAATTAAATCCTAGATTATTATTCACATATTTATCTTTTTTTATGTTAAACATTAGGACAATTAATACAATCAGTCCCGCTACTAAATGAACGATATGCAAAAATGACAAGACATAAATGAATGAGGTTTTAATCGCACTTTGAGCGCCTGCAAAATAATAACCCTGGTCAATAATATTGTTAAAACCAATAAACTGAAGAACAATAAATACTATACCTAAGATGAATGTTGCTAGAGTCCAATTAAAAACACTATTTATAGATTTTCCAGTAGATAGTTTACGTTTTGATACGAGAAGAGTAAGGCTACTTAATAAGATGATAAAAGTACTGTAAAAAAATTCAAACGGCAGATTAAAGTCCATGGTCCAGTCAGGTCTACCTTTACTAACAATATAAGCACTAGTTAATCCAGCAAATGTCATTGTTATACTTAACAAGCCGAATAATAGCATCATTTTTTTTGCCTTAGCTAATTTTTGCTGTTTTATATTTTCAATCATAAGAATTTATCAACTATATAAATTAACTGAACTAATGTTAGATAAAATATTGTGTATATAAATAACCTTTTCGCAGATGCAATATTCATTCCATTGTATAAATTAATACCCATAAAAAGCATGATTAACCCAAGAATAAAAATAATTATTGCAGATTCAATTGATAAATAAAGGAGTCCAGTTAATCCAGTAGCTGGAAAAATAGAAATAATTATCATCCAAATTATGTATAATATTATTTGTAATGCTGTTCTCCTATCTCTTTTTCCTGTTGGCAACATTATAAATCCTGCTTTTTTATAATCATCATCCAACATCCAACCTAAAGACCAAAAGTGAGGAAACTGCCAAAAAAATTGGATCATAAATAGAGTACCTGGCTCTATTCCAAACTGGTTAGTTGCGGCAACCCATCCAAGCATAAAGGGGATTGCCCCAGGAATTGCTCCCACAAAAACTGAAAGAGGTGTAATTGGTTTAAGTGGAGTGTAGATACATGTATAAAGAAAAACAGAAAGTGCTGCAAAAAATACTGTTTTATAATTAATTAAATACAGGCAAAGTAGACCTACCAAGGTCAAAAAAACAGAGATCCAAAATGCCTTTGATTTTGAAATATGATTTTTTGGTAAAGGTCTGTTTTTTGTTCTATCCATCATTGAGTCTTTGTCTTTTTCAATGATTTGATTAAATGAATTTGATGCACCAACAATACAATATCCTCCAACGAGCAATAAAAAAATATTTAAAAAATTAAAGTTGTCAGCTGCTAAAATATAGCCTGCGAGTGCAGAAAAAACCACACTGATGGCTAACCTAGATTTAGTTAAAGACAGGAATATCTTTGAGTTAAAAGTCATTTAAATTTTGATGCAAATTTAAACTAGATAAAAGAAAAAACAATAAAATTATTGAAGCTTAAATGTGATAGGTATACTAAATGGAACTCTCACAGGTCTTCCCCTTTGTTTTCCAGGTGTCATCGTTGGAAGCTTACCAATTATTCGTTGAGCTTCTTTTTCAAGGTTTTTATCTGGACCTCTAGTTCTGATTCCCACAATGGAGCCATCTTTATCAATAATAAACTGTACAAACACTCTTCCTTGAATACCCATTTCTTGAGCAATCTCTGGATATCTAAAGTTTTTATTAATATGTTTTTGAATATTGGTTTGAAAACAGGCTCTTCTTTGCGATTTTGGAACTCTTTCACAACCTGGGAATAATGGAACATCCTCGATAATAGCAAAAGGTACATCAAGATCCAATTCTTCTTCCATCACTTCTACTTCTTCGACAATTTCCTCTTGATCAGTCTCAGTAGATTCAATTATAGTTTCCTCAATTTCTTCTTCATCTTCAACAACTTCAATAATTTCAGGTGCAGGTGGTGGAGGTGGTGGAGGTGGTGTTTTTAATTGTTCTGTGATAGGTATTTCTTCATCATCATCTTCATCCACATCAAGCGCTATATAACCATAGCCATCATCATCATAATTTTTCCATTCAATAGCTCTCCATGAGATTAATAAAACCAGGAATAATCCAATAGCTAGATAAAATGAACTTTTTTTATTTAAATCAGCACTAGAACTTTTTTTTGACCTCATGACGGGCTAAAATAATTTTTTTTTCAATGATACCAAAATAAAAAAACCAAATATAATACCAAATATATTTGATAGTATATCCGTAAGACTAAATGACCTTCCAAAAGGCGAAATGAATTGTAATAACTCTACAAAAGCAGAAAAAAGTACTATTAAAATTAGAATCAGTAAGTAATTTTTTTTGTTGGCATAACTAAGACACCATAAAATTGTAAAAAGCGTAAATACAAAAAAATGAATTAGTTTATCAGTTAAAATTGGATTTAAATTTTTGGTAGAAAAGGGATAAAGAAATAAAACCAAAATTATAATGGTATAAAGCCAAGTAAATATTCTCAAAATTATTGGCCAATTAGGGATTTGTATGCTTCGCTGTCCAATAAATCTGAAATCTCATCAATATTTGAAATTTCTATTTTAACAATCCAACCATCATCATATGGTGAGTCATTTACTAGTTCGGGATTATCTTCAAGCGCATTATTAAACTCCAAAACTTTACCTGAAACCGGAATAAATAAATCAGAAACAGTTTTAACAGCTTCAACGGTACCAAAAACCTCATTTTTATTTAAGTTTTCGCCAATTGTTTCAACTTCAATAAAAACAATA
>CACLQX010000030.1 GCA_902609185.1 uncultured Bacteroidota bacterium
AATCGGTTTCGTTGTAGGCATAAGAGAAATTGAAGTTTTCAATGTCATAAAAATGTTTTTTTGACTGATTTATTTTTCTTTTTGATAAACCAAGAACACTAAAGCTTTTAGATTTAGATATTACACTTGATTGATTTCTAACTGAATCTTTATTTTGAGAAGCAGAGATGACCTCATCCAGTGTTAAATCACTGTAATATCCATCATATTTAGGCTTAGTAATTTCTTTTGAAAATGTATAACTTATTGGTATTTGTACACCCCATTTAGGTGGCAGAATTTGTCCTGCATTTACGTTTGAAATAAAGTTATATTGACTGTAGTTGTCATTATTAACTTCATTTGGTGACTTATCAATTGATCCAAATCCAGATGATGATATTCTACCACTAAATGATATATCTGCAAAGTCAGCAAAGTTTGCATCAATATTTCCAACAGCAGCCCATCCGCCTTCTAATTTAATGTCAGAAAGCCTTAACTCATTAAACCAAACTTCGCCTGAAAGATTATCCCCAATATTTGTTGAAGGGTTTTTTAAGCCCAAGCTAATTGTTCTAATTCTGGCAAGAGATGGGTTACCTTTAATTGAAAATTTATATTTTTTTTCACCTGGTAATGAACTAATTGGAGAAAACTCATCAATCAAGTTCAAATCCTCATCGAAGTATATAGTCTCAGAAATATTAATTTTATCCTCAATAATCTTTAATTTAATTCTCAATAATTTTTCAATATCAAAATCAATTGAATTTTCATCTGTGTTCCATACATCTTCTGATGAAAACCTTGATGATTCACTTTGATTAAAGCTTGTTGGTTTTAATGGAACTTCAACTTGATAAAAATTATTATCAACATCATCTCCTATCCTAAGAAATGCAACTAACCTTTTATCATAATCAGAATCTGACTCAGATCCAGGTAATGGAAATTCATTAATAAGGGATTCTGCATGAACAAACATTTTTATTTTTTTATAATGCCTAAGATCCACATCAATATTTTTATACACTGCTCTCGAATCTTTTGGTTTTAAATTTTGAACCTTAAGTGTTAATGACTGTTCGTTTTGTCTAATTATTGAATTGTTATTAAATAACTCTTCTCTTTCAACACCAGGTGGTAAGATATAATTAATTGGTTTTCTGTTTTCATTATCTAAAATATTCACTGATCCAATCTCAAAGTTCGTTTCTTTATTAAATATATTTTCATTGTTGAGATTTCTAGTATACCTCTTCCAATCTGTTTTTATGAGGTCTAAAGTTGCAAATCTTAACGTTGTTTGGGATTGAAAACCGTTTAAAACCATTCTAATAAACCTTATTGATTTTAAATCTGAAATACCATTTACTCTTTCAAAATAATTCGAAAAACGGGTTCCCTCGTAATATTCAGGAAATATGGGAACTTTAAATTGTAGCCAGCGAGAGCTAGTTGTACCACCATTAGCCAACTGAACATTAGTGTTTTCTCTGATATCTGAAATAAAAGGATTATTTTCCTTTGTGTTAAACTTTCTGATAGGAATGCGATACTCAAAATAGCTATTAATTCTATTCATGGTATTGTCATTATTAACATCCTCAACATCGGGCAAATTAGTTGAACCTCTTAAGTTCGATGTTGTTTGGGTTGGTGAGTTTCCCTGCGAACCGTTGTAATTTTTATACCTATTTGTTATTGAACCATTTCTTTGAAGATAATACTCATAATTGTCACCTGATGGATCGTCTATGTTTCCATTAGTGTAATAATTTATTTCATCATTATCATTCAAACCATCATAACCTAAGTCTTGTTTTTCACGCTGAGACTCAATACTATTGAATGCATATATAATAGATTGGGTTGAGGGAGTATTTCCCCAAACAGATGATTGAAAAATATCAGATTCATCAACAGGCAACCCATTCTCATATTGTTTTTTTCCATCGGGTAAAATATCCTCCGAAATATTTCCTAAGTGAAAAACTAATTCTCCTACTTCTCCATCTAATAAATCCTCAGAAAAATTATCTAAAATCCAAAATTGGATATATTCAACATTTGATTTCTGAAAATTTGTAGTATTAATTTTTCTAAAAATTCCAGCCCAATTTTCATTAATATTTTCATTGAAATTTTCAATAATATTATTGTTGTAAGGTCCTTTTTCAGTTGGATAGTATGTTAAATCTAAGGTTGTTTGAACTCTTGACTCACCTTGGTACAAATCAACTTGTGGAAATATTTCATCAATATATATTCTTCTTGATGAATTTTTTGATATTTCATTGTTATCGATATCATCTGGTTTCCTAGACCCATAAAAAATTGGGTCAATCGTGTACCATGATAGTTTGGCCCGATTGAAACCTGAACGGATATCATTATTTCCAAAATCATAACCCTTAAATCCAACTGGTATACTAGATAATTTCCAAGACAAATAGTCCCTCAAGTCCAATCTGTTTTGAGTACCCTCGAAATCATCTAGATAAACACTAGACGAATTATCATATCCTGAGCTTCTAGGCTTAGAAGATTTTAAATAAGCAAATTCAGATCTTACGGAAATATTTGATGCAATATCAGTATTAATATTTGGGAGCTTATTGATCAAGCTAGTTAGTATAGGAATTTCAGAAAAATAGCTAAAATTTAGGCCAAAAGCTGTGTTGTTGACAGGCTCAAAACCGTAGTTTGATTTTCTAGTGATAGATTTTTCACTCAAATTAATTAATGATCCACCAAATTTTAATTTTTCACTAAAAATATGTTCAAAATTAACACCAGTAAATCTTCTCTTTTGTTGAGAAAAAAAAGAATTACTTTCGGTAGAAATTTCTATTGGTATATTAGAGTTTTTTAAGGATTCATTCAAAATTTGGACATCTCCTGTTTGATAATTAACTAAGTAGTCAACTCCTTCTTGTAATACACGACCGCCAGCGGTGACTACTACAGAGCCGTTAGGGATATTATATTCACCAGTTGATATGGACTGACTTTCATCACTAGCTTTATATTTTCCTCTAATATTGAATTTATTTTTTTCAACATATTTTTCTGCACTAGTCTTCCCAAAAGAATACAACTCATTATAAACATATTTTAACTGATTATTATTATAACTTGAAATATCATTGTAGTTTTCACTAGGACTGCTTCTAAGTTTTTCAAAAATAAACTCACCAAATGGTTCTGTATTTGGAAATATTAATAATCCGTTACTTTTATTTACAGTTACTCCGTCAACAACATCAAAAAAACCATCTCCTCCATCACTCAAGTTTCCATTAGAGTCTAATTTATCCAAGTCAAAAACATTTAACAATCTAACCTTTTCTAGATTTTGCGGCCATGATGATTCATCAAATGGTTGTAAATAGTTTAGAGGTGAAGGATTAGAATAAAAAATATCAAGCTTAAAGTCAGATGAACTAAACTCATATGTTCCAAGATTATAGATATTTTTCATCATAAGTTTCCATACTGGCTTTTGAACATTTGTGATGGTACTTTTCAGCATCTTAAGAATTAAATTGTTTGTACTTACTTCTTGGTTATTAGTTGAAGATGAGAAATCACCTTCATTTGAAAATTCACCAACTTGATAAACATTGCCATTTATTGTATACTGGAAAGCAACTGCTACAACTTCATCGTTTTCAAGCGGTTGATTTAACGACATGTAACCTAACTTTGTATTAAATTCGTATTCGCTATCATCTAATTTTCTCGCATTTTCTAAAACCTCATAATCAGACCCTTCATTTATTAAATTTCCATAGTTAGTAAATCCACTTGTTACCGTTGGAATATTTCTTATTTGGTCATTCAAAAAATTTTGACCAATATTTTTGGGGTCTAAATTATTTAGTGAATTGTCAGGGTTTTGATTAATATTTCCTAAAAAAAAATCATTTGCAAAATCATCAATTGAAGTAAATTCTGGAAAATTTTCTCCTAAATCTTGAAATGCAATCAAGTTTCTTACATCATCTGTTTCTGAACTTCTATTAGTTATCCAAACTTCAATTCTAGTTATATTAATTGGAGAATTTATATAAGGATAGTTGCTGAGAAAATTATCATAATTTAATTTAAAGTAATGAGCAAGAAAAAAGTGTTTATTACTTTCATAATCCAGAGGAAAAAAAGAAAACTCACTTACAGATCCTCCAGATGAAGTATTTAATGTGCTAGACTGAGATCTCTGCTCAGCAATTACTGCATCTATTGTTGTGTTACCTAATTTAAGTTGTGTTTTAAAGCCAAAAAGACTTTGTGCACCACTTATTAGTGACCCACTCACTGGCATACTGACATTACCAAGCTCCACTTTTTGTATAATATCATCTTCATTTGGTGTATAGTCCAACTTTAAAAGATTTTGAAAATCAAAATTTGATTGTGAATCATAATTAGAATTAATTTTGAACTTTGTACCAATTGTTCCATTTAAACTAAGGGATAATGCTTGATTAAAATCAAGACTTATATTACTTTGATTTCTAATAGGTATTGAAGGATTATCCCTTTTAGTATACCTTGCTCCAATATCTATTGCAATTGATCCTTGCGGAAAAAGCTCTATTTCATTTCCCCCAAAAAGAGTTTCAAAAAAATTTGAGTTTAAATAAAGGTTAGGGACTAAATTTTTTTTCTCATCCTCCCGATCTGGGTCCTCAAGTATATTAATTTGATTCGTAAAGTAATTTTTTATTATAAGTGATCTGTAAAGATCTCGATACTCATTAGGACTCAGTATGAGAGGAGTTTTAATATTGATATCACCAATTTTTGGTTGATATATGTAAGAATCAGATCCGGAATCATATTTATAATTATCTATAAAGTCAGGGAGTTTTTTTAGTTTAAAATCACCCATATAGATAGTTTTATTTATTGTATCTAAGGTGATTGTAGTTTGGGCAATCAATAAATTTGAAAAAAATAATAGGGGAAATAAAATTATAAAAAATATTCTCTTTGTATTTGAAGAAAAATCTATCAATATCTTATAATTTGTTTAAAGCCTTTTTAATTAAACTTTCAACATCTATACCGGAATTTTGATTAAAAATTTGATTGACAACTTTATTGGTTTGTTTGTTTGAGTAGCCTAGAACCTCCAAAGCTGAGATGGCTTCACTAACTGAATTATTTTCTATAAAATCAATACTATCCTCATTTTGGAACAAGTTTAATTTATCTTTTAACTCCAGTATTAATCTTTGTGCAGTTTTTGAGCCGATACCTTTAATTGATTGAATAACACCGACATTACTGGAGGAGATTGCAGAAATTATTTCCGCTGGATTTAAAGATGACAACATTGTTCTTGCCGTACTGGCCCCAATACCTGAAACAGAAATTAACTTTACAAAAAGAAATCTCTCAGACTTTTCATAAAAGCCATAAAGTGAGTGAGAGTCTTCTTTAATAATCTGGTGTGTAAATAGTTTAATATTTTCCTCCTCACCTAACTTAGAAAATGTATTTAACGAAATATTTATTGAATACCCCACTCCATTAGTTTCGATAACAACTTCAGTAGGTGTTTTTTCAATTAATAATCCTTTAATATGAGTAATCATTTTAATTATCTCGAGATTGGGCATCAACAACTGCAATTGCTGACATATTAATTATTTCATCAACGCTAGCCTTCAATTGCAATATGTGAACTGGTCTGTCCATTCCCATCATAATCGGCCCGATTGAAAGTGCTCCATCAATTTCTTTAATTACTTTATATGTAATATTTGCAGAATCTAAATTAGGAAAAACTAAAACATTTACTTTTTGACCAGCTAACTTTGAAAAATCAAATTTATGTTTTAACATGTCTCTATTTAAGGCAAAATCTGATTGAACTGGACCATCAACGACTAAGTGTGGAAAACTTCTTTTAATAAATTTAACAGCCGAAGCAACTTTATTTGCCATTGGGTGATCACTTGATCCAAAATTTGAGTATGAAAGCATAGCAACCACAGGCTTAAATCCAAACATTTTAGCAGTTTCAGCTGCCATGTTAGCTATGTATCCGAGTTCATTATATTTAGGGTTAATATTTATTGATGTATCAGCCAAAAATATTGGACCCTTGCTGGTTATCATCAAATTGGTGGCTGCAACTTTACGAACTCCTTTTGCCTTTCCAATTACCTTAAGAATTGGCTTTACAACCTCAGGATAACTTCTCGAATATCCTGAAATTAATGCATCAGCCTCACCTAATTTTACCATCATTGATGCAAAATAATCTCTTCTTCTCATTAATTTTTCAGCTTGACCTAATGTTAAACCCTTATCTTTCCTTTGTTCAAAAAATATTTTTCCATACTTTTTTATCAATCCTTTTGATTTTTCTATACTTAAATCAATAATTTTTAGTTCTTGTGAAAATTCAAGTTCTAATTCAGATATTAGTTTTTTAATTCTTTCTTTTCTTCCGATTAAAATTGGAATTCCTATTCCTTCCTCATAAACTGTCTGAGCAGCTTTTAATACGTCCAATCTATCAGCTTCAACGTAAACAATTTTCTTAGGATTCTGTTTTGCCTTTGCAATTAAAAGCCTCGTGATTCTATTATTATTACCTAATCTTAACTCTAGCCCCTTTCTATATTTATCCCAATTATCGATATTTAATTTAGCAACACCAGAATCAATTGCTGCTTTGGCTACACTTGGTGGGACAGTATATATTAATCTTGGGTCAAAAGGTTTTGGAATTATATAATCTCTTCCAAACATCAACTTCTTTTCCTTGTAAACAATATTTACAATTTCGGGAACTGGTTCTTTAGCTAGTTTAGCTAAGGCATAAACAGCGGCCATTTTCATTTCTTCATTGATCTTTGAAGCTCTAACATCGAGAGCTCCTCTAAAAATAAAAGGGAAACCTAAAACGTTGTTGACTTGATTTGGATGATCACTCCTTCCAGTTGCAATTATAATATCATCTCTTGTTCTTTTCGCTACCTTATAGCTAATTTCTGGATCAGGGTTAGCCATTGCAAAAACAATAGGGTTTTTTTGCCATTGATAAAAGCATTTCTTTTGTCATCATATTTGCTTTTGATAGGCCTATAAATACATCTGCATCATCAATTGCATCAGACAATGTTTTTATGGATGTTTTGTTTGTAATAAATTTTTGTTTTTCTTCGGTTAAATTAGAACGATCAATGTTTATTGGGCCCTTGCTATCAAACATTATTATATTCTCTTTTTTCAATCCCAGTGAAACATATATTTTAGCACAAGAAATAGCTGCAGCTCCGGCACCACATATGACCATTTTAACTTTATCAATCTTTTTTTCTGCAAGCTCAAGGGCGTTGATTAGAGCTGCTCCGGAAATAATTGCTGTTCCATGCTGATCATCGTGCATCACAGGAATATCAAGCTCATTAACTAGTCTTTTTTCAATTTCAAAAGCTTCAGGTGCCTTGATATCCTCCAAATTAATACCGCCAAATGTTGGTGCTATATTTTTTACAGTTCTTATAAATTCGTCAATATTCTTTGCATCGATTTCAATATCAAAAACATCAATATCAGCAAAAATTTTAAACAATAATCCCTTGCCCTCCATAACCGGTTTTGATGCCAATGGCCCAATATCGCCTAAACCTAAAACAGCTGTTCCGTTCGAAATCACAGCTACCAAATTTGACTTAGATGTATATTTGTATACATTTTCAGAATCTTTGTGAATTTCTAGACAAGGGTAGGCTACACCAGGTGAATATGCCAGAGATAGATCGGTTTGCTGTGAATAGTTTTTAGATGGAATAACTTTAATTTTACCAGGACTTGGTTTTGAATGGTATAAAAGAGCTCTAATTCTATCTCGATCGTTTTTCACAATGAATAAATTTTCTTAAGCTTATAAGTATTCAATATTAAAGGTTATAATTACAATAACCAAATGAATTCATGTTATGTTTTGGCTCATTTTTTGAACCATATAAGATTAATGACAAACAAAGTCTATTTTCAAAATTTGAGATAAGAACGTTGAATAATTAAATTATATTTACTAACCTTTTTGAAAAAATTTTTTAAAATATTAACCTTATTTTTTACTCTAGCAGTCACAAATTCTTTATTCTCGCAGTTAAGCAAAATTCACTACATACCTCCACTTACTCACGAAAGAAGTGGAAATAATTTTGATTCAAATGCCCCAGAAGATCAGTGGTTTTACATATCAACACCCAGCATCAATGATGTTCCCTTTACCATCAAAAGAGCAAATGGAGATGTTATTTACTCTGCTGTGGTTTCCAATGCCAATCCCTGGATTGATAGAGCTGCACCCAATGGAGTTGAATATGGCTATTTATTTATAAGAAGGGAAGAAACAGAAAGTGCTGGAAATCTTGCAGGGTTCATAATTGAAGCTGAAAGTGATATCTATGTTTCAGTGAGGTTTAACTCAAATGCGACAAATGGTGGAAATCAATATCACGCAGGTGCCTTGGTGAGTAAAGGTGATTCTGGTTTTGGAACAAGGTTTAGGGCTGGTGCTCTACAAAATCAAACGGGAGCTCACATGAATTTTGCCTCAGTCATGGCCACTGAAAACAATACTAAAGTGATTTTTACGGTGCCACAAGATGTTGAACTACTCAGTGGTACAACAGGAACCTTTGAAGTTACTTTGGATTACGGTCAAACATATGTTGTGGCAGCTGAACAAAACAATACGTTAAATTCTCGAGAAGGTATTATTGGTACACTTATAGAGTCTGATAAACCAATAGTTGTTAATAGTGGTTCAGGAACCGGCTCATTTACAGCTGACGAAGGAGGCCAAGATTATGGTATTGATCAAATTGTTGGTCGTGAACTTGTTGGAAATGAATACATATTTATTAGAGGAGAGGGAGACGATGGCTGGGAAAATGTGCTGTTGATTGCTGATCAAGACAATACCAGAATTAATGTTAATGGGTTGCCACTTCTAGATGAAAACAATAATCAATTAGTTTTAGATAATGGTGAATTTGTAATTATCGAGGGTGATAAGTATCACCCTGATCGTGGAAATATGTATGTAACTAGTGCAAACCCAGAAGATAAAATATTTGCATTTCAAGGTCTTGGTGCCGTGTGGACTGGCCAAAATAATCAAAATAGAGCTGCAAGACAAGGTATGTTTTTTGTACCTCCACTTAGCTGTGCCAATGTAGGAGATGTAGATAATATCGCTCAAATAAATTTCGTTGGTAAAGAATTTGAAGATGGCGGTGCTGTAACTTTTGTTGCAAAAAAAGATTCTGCAGTAACAATTAATGGAGATCCAATCAATCAGTTTCAAACTGAAGGTCCCTACATCGTTGAAGGAAACCCAAATTACGAAACATATCTAGTTAAAAGTTTAGAGGGTAATATTACAGTTCGTGGTGATGATGAATTATATGTAGCTTATTACAATACCAACTACTCTGCAACAACGGGTGGATTTTATTCTGGATTTGCAAGACCTCCAACATTTGATTTAAATATAGAATTTGAATCATTAGGATCGTGTATTAAAAATGATGGCTCCTCCAATGTGACCATCACAGCAACAAACTTTTCAAATTTTGATAGTATTGTTTGGCAAAAATTAAACGAAACTTCGGGAGAGTTTGAAGCTACTAGTTTTACAACAGCTGAATTTACACCTAATCAACCTGGTGTATACAGGTTAAAAGGAGTACTCGAATGTACCAATATTGATTACGTTTCAGATGAAATTCCAATTAGTATATGTCCAGATGACTTTGATAATGATGGAATAATAGATAATATAGATTTAGACATTGATAATGATGGAATATCTAACTTTTATGAATCATTAGGTGATGGTAAAATATCTTTTCAAGACCCACTAAATCCTGAAGTCACATTACTCAGCGGAACTGTAATACCTGGAATTATTACTGGTAATATTGTTTCAACTAGAGATGATCATGCAATTTCAAATGGCACAGTAGAAAGTTCCTTTGAATCGCAGGTTGAAGCTGGTGTTGATCAAAGTTTGATTTACACACTTGACTTCAGCGAAAAGCTAAACATACTTGTAACAGACTCCAATATTGATGTAGCTCCAATAGATGGAGAAAGTTTTGTTCTGAAAAGTCTACCCTCAACAACAAATATTACATTACTAGATCCTGAAGACAACTTGCTGGTTGATACTGATTTTGATGGTATTTATGAAGATGAAACTTTTGAGTACACTTCAAATGAAATCAGGTTCAAATTCAAGACAAGATCCGATCTAACCTATGAATTTTACTCATACCAAATTGATGGTTTGAGCTTCACTCACAACTATTCAAATGTCAACGCAACCAGTGAAAGCGTGTATGTTCCAGTCGTAACTATAAAGGACTACAAATTAAATACAGACTCAACTGATGAGCTTGATATGTATGACTATGACAGTGATAATGATGGTTGCTTTGATGTCATTGAAGCCGGATATATTGATGGAGATGGTGATGGAATTTTTGGAGATAGTGTCCCTACGATTGATAATGGCGGTGTTAACTCTAGAGGTCAAATAATTTTTCCTGATTATGATCCATCAGCCGAACCTGCGAAAGATAATGCAGATATCTATTATTTTCAAAAAGTTGGTGAACCGCCCGTAATATCAACTCAACCCCAATCTGCGATTGCTTGTGAGGTTGGTATTTCTGTTGAATTTAAAGTTGGTGTAACAACAAACGACAATACAATCTACTCATGGTTTTATGCAACATCTTCGGATCCCAATAACTGGATAAAAATTGAAGACGATACTCAATACTCAGGTTCAAATACAGATACTCTATCGATTAGTGATGTTCAGATTGATATGGATGGAAATAAGTATCGTGTTGAAGTTAGCACTGATGAATATGCCTGTATTCAAAT
>CACLQX010000031.1 GCA_902609185.1 uncultured Bacteroidota bacterium
GGGAATAAAACAAAGGATTAAGGCTTTAAACTTATTTATTAAGGATATCTATCATGAACAGTTTTTTTTAAAGGATAATAAAATTCCTGCTGATTTAATAATTTCCAATCCAAATTATCTCAGAATAATGAGGAGGCTTAATGTTGCTAAAGACATTTACACTCACATTTCCGGTATCGATTTAGTACGTGATGAAAATGGTGATTTTTTTGTTTTGGAGGATAATTTAAGAACTCCCTCTGGCGTCAGTTACATGCTAGAAAACAGAGAAATAACCAGAAGGTTATTCCCAAATTTTATTCCAAAACAGAAAGTAATGCCTGTCAGTAATTATCCCAACATGCTTTATAAAGAGCTCAAGTCATTGGTCAACAAAAAAAATCCTGTAATTGTTTTACTAACACCTGGCTTATTTAATTCTGCATACTATGAACACACTGCATTGGCTCGACTAATGGGCGTTGAATTAGTTGAGGGGAATGATTTGGTTGTTGAAAATAACATGGTATATATGAAAACTGCTGGTGGACTGAAAGTGGTAGATATAATTTATAGAAGAATTGATGACGATTATTTGGATCCTCTAAATTTCAAATCTGAAAGCATTTTGGGTGTAGCAGGACTAATGGATTGTTATAGACAAGGGAATGTAGTGATAGTAAATGCGCCCGGTACTGGAATTGCAGATGATAAAGCTGTATATACGTATGTTCCTGAAATGATCTCTTACTATCTTAATGAAAAACCAATTTTAGATAATATTAAAACATTTCAACTTTCCAATAATGATGAAAAAAAATATGTAATTGAGAATATTCAAAAATTAGTTGTAAAAAGAACAGATGGAAGTGGGGGATATGGCATGCTAATAGGCAAAGATGCTTCTGATGAAGAAATCAGTCTTTATATAAAAAAAATAAAATCAGAGCCAGATAAATATATTGCCCAACCGACTCTTAATCTATCGACTTCTCCCTGTTTTATAAAAGATAGTTTAAAGCCTAGGTGTGTAGACCTGAGACCTTTCGCAATCTATGGTGCAAATGGAATTAAGGTTTGCCCGGGGGGGTTAACTAGGATTGCTCTAAAAGAAGGGTCATTGGTTGTAAACAGTTCACAAGGGGGTGGAAGTAAGGACACTTGGATTTTAAAAGAATAGTATGTTAAGTAGGGTTGCAAATAATTTATTCTGGATGGACAGATACATGGAAAGGTCCTATGGTTTATTAAACCTTATGAAGGCTAACTATAATTCCACATTAGATTCGGAAGATTTTTCTTCTTGGGACACTATTATGAAATCTTATATGGGGGTAGAACATATCGAAAAAAATACCGCATTGTCTGTAATAGGTTTTATGGTATTTGACAGATCAAACAATAATACATTAATAAATATGGTAACTAGTGCTAGGGAAAATGCAAGAAGTGTTCAGGAACATATTTCAAGAGAGATTTGGCTGTCTATTAACAAATATTTCTTAGATATTTCTAACCAAGATTTTTATAAATCCTTCAAACAAAAAGATCCTATAGATTTTATAGATGAATTAATTCAATATCATCATATTTATTACAGTGTTGCTGATGTGACTCAAGAAAGAGGAAATGCATATTGTTTTATGAATGTTGGTAAATATTTAGAAAGAATTCTTCAAAGCATTGACTTTTTAAATGTAAAAGTTGACTCATTAAAGACCATGAATAATAATTTGAACGAATCATATTTTTGGAAGAATCTTCTTGTCTCGATTGGTGGTTATCAGCTATATATTAAGACCTATAAATCCATTTTTAGTGTAGATAATATAATTGAACTGATATCACTTAATGAATTTTTTCCCAGATCAATAAAATTTAGCGTAAATAAACTTTATACTCACATAATGAGACTTGAAAAATTTAATAAACCTCATGAAAATAAATTAAACTTCATGGCGGGTAAGCTCAGAAACGAATTGAAATACTCAAATTTAATTTCGATTAAAAAACAAGGTTTGAAAAACTTTGCGTATGAAATTCAATTGCAACTAAATGATATATCCAATGAGATTAATAAAGTTTATTTTTACCAAATTAGTTCATGAAAAAATTCTTTTTAAAACACTCTACAACATATAAATACTCTAATAACGTCAGCGAGAGTAGTAATAAAATTCATTTATATCCGTATAATGAAAGTACTCAGCAAATTATAAATCATAAAATTACAGTATCTGGAAACCCAACAATATCAACTTATTTGGATGATTATAATAATATGGTGGGTTATTTTAATCATTTACCTCCTCATAAATATTTAATGATTCTTTCAGAGGCAGAAATTATGAAAACAAGAATAATTATGCCTGAGGATATTGTAGATATTTCAACTCAATGGGAAACATTAAAAAGCCTGAAGAATTCTATAGACTTTTTACCTTTTTTAAAAATAAGTTCTTTTAAAAATTTAGATAATGCTGTTAAACTTGTAAAAACTATTAAATCAGAAAACGCTTCACCCTTAAATGTATCTCAAAATTTATGTGAGCATATAAATAAGAATTATAAATATAAAAAGGGGGTTACCAATGTTTTTACCAAAACTGATGAAGTTTGGGAAAGTAAGTCCGGTGTTTGTCAAGACTTCACAAATGTTTTAATTGAACTATGTAGAATTGCTCAAATTCCTTGTAGATATGTGAGTGGTTATGTGTTTGCTACGGGTAGGTTCAGGGGAACTTCAGCGACACATGCTTGGGTGGAGGTATTTATTCCTAATTATGGGTGGATTGGCTTAGACCCAACCAATAATTGTATTGCGGATATCTATCATATAAAATTGGCTGTTGGTAGAAATTATAATGATTGCTCGCCAGTCAAAGGTGTATACAAAGGTAATGAGACTCAGTTAATGGATGTCAGGGTTGAGTTAGATACAAATCCAATAAGATCTGACTTAAATTATTTTGAAAAAGGAAGTGCAGTAAAAAAAGAAAAATCTGCTAATAATATAAATAGTTATCAAAAAAATCTCCAGATGATTCAACAACAACAGCAATAATTATCAAAGTTTAATATTAGAATTAAAAAATGGTTATCTCTTAATTTATGATTAATTTGTTGAAAATAATCCAACTTTCAATTTTATAAAATGAATAAAATAGTCGCATATCTAATTCTATTGTTTATTGCTTTTGCGTGTAAAAATGATGCTCCGAAATTTGATATCAAAAATTTTCCTAAGGAACAAGTTAGGTCAGGTGACATCATTGAACATTCCGGAATTTCATTTGAAAATAAGGATTATACTGAAGCATTTGAGCTAATTGATTATTGGTTAGAAGCACAAAAAGATTATGAACAAATTACAGGGCTTACTGCAATAATAACTGATGATAATGAAACCAAATGGATTGGTTCTTTTGGAACATCAGATGGTATAAATCAAATGAAAAATGACAATAGATTTAGCATTTGTTCAATCTCAAAATTATTCACATCCGTAGCTATCATGCAACTTGTAGACGCTGGGAAAATTAGTATTGATGATCCAATCAAAAAACATTTACCATGGTTTAATATCTCAAATAGTTTTGGTAATTCGAATGCTATTACTATCAAATCTATACTTAGCCATTCATCAGGATTACCAAGAGAGTCTAACCACCCTTATTGGTCAGGTCCAGAATTTCCATTCCCATCAAAACAAGATGTTATTAACGAGTTAGGAAATCAAAAAATGCTTTATCCACCTTCAAAGTATTACCAATACAGTAATCTAGGGCTTAGTCTTCTTGGGTATGTAGTTGAGGCAGTTTCTGGTGTTCCATATTCCGAATATATCAATAATGAAATATTAATTCCTCTTTCAATGATGGATACAAAAACATTTATGTCAAAGGATGATTATGGTAACTCACTAAGTATTGGGTTTTCTTCATTAATGAGAAATGGAAAAAGAGAAAAGGTTAATTTTTTTAATGCAAATGGGATTGAAGCTGCTGCAGGCTTTACTTCGACTGTTGATGATATTGCAAAGTTTGCTAGGTGGCAAATGAAATTATACGATGGTTCAGAGAAGGATATACTAATGCCTGAAACTATTAAAGAGATGCATAAAATTTATTGGTTTGATGATGTTAAGTATGGATTAGGTTTCAGGATTTTAGATCTTGATAATGAGACTTGGGTTGGTCATGATGGGTCATGTCCGGGCTACAGGTCTGAACTTCTTATAAATCCAGATAAAAAAATTGCCTATTCAGTTATGATTAATTCTGGTGGAACAAGCCCATCAAAATATATTAAAGGAATTCATAAAATTTTATCAAAAGTAAAAACATTAAAGGGTACGGAAATAAATAAGTTTAAAGAACTAACAGGATCTTATAATGCCCAGCCATGGGTTGGAGAAACTTATGTCCAGTCCTGGGGAGACCACATTGCGTTAGTTTCTTTACCCTCAGACGAACCATATTTATTTAGATTATATAGAAATGTTGATAATGACCTGTTTAAAAGAGTTCTCGCTAACAATAAACTTGGTGAAGAGCTTGAAATTTTGAGAAATAATGACAACACTGTCATTGGATATAAAACCCACCCAAATATATATAAAAGATCTAGATAATTGTTAGCCCTTACTTTCTAACGTAACCCCCAATAGATTCTCTATACTCAATTTCGAAACCATTTTCAGATGTCCATGATTTAAATTCATCCGTGGCATTTCCAATTGTTATAAATGACTCAATCTCAAATATTTCAAAAAATTTTTCAAAATTAGGGCCGTTTATAAAATCTATTCCGTGCTGAATACCATCTTGGCTATTATTGTAACGTTCAATAAGTGTTACTTTTTTACCATCTTCAGAAATATAATATCCATAAACAGTGGAAGGTTCTCTTTCTACGATAAAGTCAGAAAGGTATTGAGTAAAATTTTCAACATCTTCTGGTGAATTTTCTTTTGTATTAAGTTCAAGGATAAATGTTATTTCTTCAGAATCTTCATTATCCAAAACAACCTGTTCTTTTTGGACATTATTAGTTTGACAACTAAATACAATAACTAAAAATAGCAAATGAATTTTTTTCATTTAACAAACTAATCAATTATGGACTGGTTAAATTGATTAACCCAGACAATTTTTCCGTCAACGATATAATACTTTAATATCGAATTGAAACTGGTTTTATTTTCGCCATCATCGTATGTAACTACGTAATCAGCATTTACGTGTTCTCCACCACGCGTTGGATCTATATCTACAGAGAATACATTAACTAGGTTCCATTTATAATCAGCGTTATTTGCCTCATATATTGAATCTCTACTTTCAGTCATGGTTAGCATTTCAAGAGGAGTAACCTTTGTACCACTGTAGTATGTTATGCTGGCAGTATCATTAAAAATTTCAAGTGCTTCATCATACATCTTGTTATTTATCAATTCATCATATTTTAATACAACATCCACAGCCTCTTGTGTGCCAAGAAAGAATTTATATTCTTTTCCATCGTCAGACCAAGTTGTCATGCCGATTGATTTCTGTTCAGTTGCACACGAATATAAAAGCGCTGCAATTATAAGCGTTAGGTAATATTTTTTCATAAAACTTTTTTTATTAAGTTAGCAATTACTTATGATAAAAAAGTTAAAATTAATTGTTTTTTGTTTGCTTGTTATTTCATGTTCTGATGGTGGAGATTCAGGAGCAAATATTGATGATAGTTCAGGAAATAATACAAACAGTCCAGACTCGCCTCATGTTCCCTCGGGTTTTGATTTAGTAGTCATTGATGACTTTAATTCATTTGATAAAACAAAATGGTCTAAAGGTTTGACACACGATACCAACCCAAACATTAGAATGATTTGGAATAAACAAACTGGAGGACAGAACCTTTTAAACGATAAATATGCCGGATATATATTGGATGCCAATACTTACACAAGTAACGGCCAACTATATTTAGCCAATAAAAAAGAATCAATTACTGGAACTGATCCGGCACGTGAGTTTGATTATTCAACAGGTTGGATTAATTCACTCCAAAAAATAAACTTTAATGGGACTAGTAAGGATGTTTATGTGGAGGTCCGAGCTAAATTTCCAAAGGGAGATAAAGTCTGGCCAGGAATCTGGATCATTGATGATTCAGAAAATAGACGATGGCCACCTGAAATTGATGTCTGGGAATATTTTGGTAAATTTTTTAATGCCAACCGTTATGATGAAATGTATTTTAGGTATATATATGGTGTTTGGAATGATAATGATAATGATAGTTATGTCTTGCCCAACTTCCAGGCTACATATAACGCATCTGCACAACATCGCATCTATGGTTTCAAATGGACAAAAGATGATATGAAATGGTACATCGATGGTGAACTTGTACATACAAAAACTAAGGGAATTGAAGTTCCCGAAGCAGACTGGCCTGATCAACCTATGTGTATGGTGATTAACAATGGATTATTGAGTGTTGTTGATGAAGGAAATACGGCCTTTCCTAACCACCTAATTCTTGACTATTTCAAGGTTTACGAAAAAAATTAACTATAAATTTCTTTTCTATTTGAGGGGTTGATAGAAGTTATTAGCATTGTAAATGCAAACAAACATTCCCAAATTTCAGAAATCCTTTCATGGTCGAAAATGTAAATAATTATTGTTGAGCTAATAAAAATTACAGACTGACTATATTTTGGGATAACAATTGAAAATCTATTTATTAAAGATTTTATATTTTTGCTTTTAGTATATAAATAAGGTGTGGCCAAAAAATAAAATGAGAAAATAAAAAACAAACCGTTGGTAAAAATTAATTTATTTAACTTGACCCCGCCTATCATTAAGTTATGAATATTTGTCTCCGATTGTAGGTTGTTTTCACTAAAAAAAGGCGGTGTTTCAATATTAAAAATTCTTTGTCCCCACGAGATTTCCTCTCCAAATCCAAAAAAGAATATGATTGAAAACATTATAATTCCAAAATTATTTACAGAAATTGAATCCTTCATTTCTAAAAGTTTTTTAATTAGAAAAATTGAAATGGATAATAAAAAAATAGCAGTTAAATACTCAATAATTCCATCCTCCTTCACTAATGAATTATAAACAGAATTAGAGAAGTAAAACAGAAAAACTGTTGATACTATTGCTGAGGAAAAAATAGAGTGAAGAAAATTTATTTTTTTGTTAAACACTGTTTAAATATAATCAATGTTAAACTCAAGTTAGGTTATTGTTATTTGCAATTTGTAAGTTTTTGATAAATCAATAATTAAGCAATTTGATAATTGCTAAAACCAAACTAATTGATGTAATAAATCAAGAATATTAATAGGTATACTAACAAATATAACCTATAGCTATTTCTAGTTTTTAGATAGTTTTTATTGTTCGGATAAAGATTGAATATGAGACCTTTTATTTCTTTAACAAATATTGGTTTAACGTTTATCTTCCAATCATCTGTTTGATAAACAATCTTTCTAAACTTACTTCTAAAAAATGTACTGGGTAAGCCCCATAAAACTAAAAGTATAAAAAGTACTGTTTTCAAATTCTAAATTTACTAAATATCAATTTTAATTATATTATCTTGGGAAAAATTACTTGCATGAAAGAGAAAATAATGAAATCTTTGGTTGTTGCTTTATTGTTTTTATTTACCCTTTACCTGTTTCAATACTTTAATGAAAGTAGAAAAGAAACAAGTAAGAATGTTAAGGAGTTTATTGAAAAAAACACAGATTAAAATTTGTAATCTAAAAGCTCCTCAAAAGTTATATATTCAAGGGTTTTTATATTGGTAGATTCCAATATTATTTTTGGTGCGTACCCAGCTTTGTAAGCCTCAATCCATCTAGAAACACATAAACACCACTTATCACCACTCTTTAGTCCTTTAAAATTAAACATAGGATTTTCTGTTGTTAGATCATTACCTCTTTCTTTTGAAAATTTCAAAAATTCGTCAGTGACTACAGCGCAAACAGTATGAGTCCCATAATCCTTCGGTCCTGTATCACAACAACCATTTCTGTAAAAACCAGTCATTGGATTGGTACTACATAGTTCAATTTTTTTTCCAAAAACATTAAGGCTTTCCATGTTTATTTTATTTAAACTAGATTTTTCAATGAATCTTCAGATTACAGGATTATGAGATAATTATTTTACCAACCATTCCTTTGTGTTTCAAACATTGGTAATAGTATATCCCTGGTTCAGTTGGAACCCATTCAATGACACCTTTAGCTATTCCATTATTGTTTGCGCCATCAACAAGGTTCTTCTTTCCAGTTCCAGGCTTGAGTTTAATTAAAAAAGGATGGCCAGGTGAGTTAATATTAAAAATAATTTTATTGCCCACAGCAAAGTTTAAATCTATATCCAACCCTTCAATGTTTCCATTTAAATCCTCTCCAGATATTTTGTAGTCATTTTTACTTTTAGCAGTTACATCAATCGTATAATCTTGACTAAACGAAAATGAAATTTGAAAAGTGAGTATTAGAGTTATAAGTATTTTTTTCATGAAATAATATGGACAAAAACTGTGCCTTTGTTATGTTGCAAATTGAGAACTAAATTGACCTAAACCAATGTGTATATATAATACATATAAAATGTACAGAAATATAGTAAATGAGATAAGTATCAATAAGCTTTTTATAATTCCATTAATATCTTTTATTGAAACCAAAATAATGGAATTTATGTATAATACGACAAGTATGAGATTTATATAATTAAATATACCGGTTAGAAACAATACAGCCAGTAATACAATAGAAAAAAAAAGAAAAATAATATTTATGTATTTTAAAAATTTCAGGGTAATCTTATTGAATTTTAATTAAACAAAATTAATTTTAATTTTTATAAGACATATAATTTTAAATAAATAGTTTTTAGTTATGACAGAATTTAACCTTGCATTGGATTGGACGCCAAATATTAATCACATTGGATTTATAGTTGGAAAAGAGAAGGGATTCTATGAGAATTATAATATTAATCTAAATATTCAATCACCAGCTGATGATAATTATAAAAATTCGCCAGCAAAAAAAATTGAATTAGGTATTGCTCATTTCGGACTTTGTCCAACAGAATCTGTAATCAGCTTTCGAACAAAAAATAATCCATTTAACCTATTTGCAATCGGAACAATTTTTCAAGAGGATGTTAGTGCAATTGTAGTCAGTAAAGATAGTCCTGTCAAAAGACCTAAAGATTTGGACGGAAGATCATATGCATCATATGGTGCTAGATATGAAGATCAAATTGTCAAACAGCTCATAAAAAATGATGGTGGAAAAGGCGATATTAAAATAAGCTACCCTAAAAGATTGGGGGTTTGGAATACTATGAAAAATAATCTCTACGATTCGACCTGGATTTTTATGAACTGGGAAGGTATTGAAAATCCTAATTTAAATTTTTTTAGACTTAATGATTACGATATTCCCTACTCATACTCACCGCTAATTGTAGCGTCTGAAAAGTTGATCAATGGTAGCAAATCTGGAATAAATGATTTTTTAAAGGCTACTAAACAGGGTTACATTTATTCCATGAATAATATTAAAGAATCTACCGGAATATTATATAATTATCTTCCAAACAGCGACAAAAAGATTAACATTATTGAATCATTAAAGTTTTCTATTCCATATTTTGGAAACTCTAAAAGTTTTGGGAAAATAAGCAAGGATGTTTTTCAAAAATTTTTTAAATGGCTTGAACTTAATGAAATAGAAAACCGATTAATTAATGTAGATGAAATTTATTTACAATACGATTTTTAAAATATCAACCATTATGTTCCTCAATATCAGAATTTTTAAATAATATATATAAAATAAAAATAAAAATGGGTATTCCCCCTAACTCTATATACGAAAAATCTTCTGATTGTCCTGATTCAACATCAATTAAGAAATACAATCCAATGATTAAATCAATAGCTGCCGTAGCATAAAATAATTTTTTACCTGTATCTATTTTGTCTTTGAAGACAGCACTCATTCTCTTGTATCTAAATGAAAACACGAGGAAAAGAAAAAGAAAATAAAATATAGCCCCAGCGTAATAATTAACACCCGTTAAAACTTCAGTAATTATTATAAGCGGTAGTCCTACAACTAAACCTCTAAATAGGTATGTTTTACCAGAAATTGTCCCTTTATAATTAAACCAATTTTTCATGTAACCTGTTTTTATTAAAAACCCCATAAACTAGGGAATTTAAATTTTTATTGGGCAGCCGCAAGTGCAGCAGCTTCAGATTTCTCTATTGCCTCATCATAATAGGCCAATAACTGAACTATTTTTCCATCTTCCCATTTGTAATCAAAATGAGCTCTGTTTGTATATTCAGTTCCAGTTGTCTGACCAGTTCCTTTCCATGTAAACCAAGCGTTGGACCAGACGTCTCCATTACTCAAATAACATGTATGGGCATATAGTTCTTCTATATTAATATCTTTATAAAGCACATCGTGATGCATTTTAAAGCCAGTAATAAAAGTATCTAGACCAGTAAACTCAACATTATTTACTTTACAAACCAGATCACTTGAATAGTAGTCGCCAATATCAAAATCGTTCTCTACATACTTGTCAAATAAGACTTTTATTTTCGATGTTAATTCATCATCATTTTTAATAACTGATTGTTCAGTGTTAGCACATCCTATCAATAATATAGATAGAATTAAAAAGTACAATTTTTTCATTTATTCAAATTTATATTTAGGAAAACTTAAGTTACAAAATTTTCACTC
>CACLQX010000032.1 GCA_902609185.1 uncultured Bacteroidota bacterium
TCGTTAATAATAACCTCCAGTGTAAATTAAAAAAAGGTAAGTTTTTTATGGATGAGAAGGATAGGGTAGAAATTGTAAAAAATTTGAAATCTGTAGATGAAGTTTTTCTTTCAATTGATAAAGATAAAACTGTTAGTAAATCTTTAGAAAAATTAAAACCCTCAGTTTTTGCAAATGGTGGTGATAGAAAAAATTATGAAATACCTGAATCCAAAATATGTAATCTGCACGGCATAAAAATTATTGATGGATTGGGAGACAAGATAAGAAGCTCATCTGACTTAACTGGTATAAAAGAGATTAAATAAAATTGGAAACAAAATTTGATTTTAAAGACGAAAATTTTGAAAAAGATCTAAAGAAAAATGCATCTGGATTATTTAATGGTATTTTAATTTTCATTAAGAGTGTATTTAGTTTTTATAAAGATGTTGATAAAAATGCAACAATAAATTCCATTAAAAAAGATATTTCTATGCGCGGAACTACAGCATGGATTCTTATATGTTCAATTTTAATTGCATCTGTTGGTTTAAACGCAGACTCAACGGCTGTTGTTATTGGTGCTATGTTAATTTCTCCACTTCTTGGACCTATTTTGGGCTTAGGTTTATCAATTTCAACAAACGACATTGATACCTTGAAAAGTTCTATAATTAATACATTTGTGATGGTATTGCTAAGTATTGGAGCAGCCTATATATTTTTTCTTGCTATTCCAATTAAGGAAGAGTCCTCAGAGCTTCTTGCAAGAACAAACCCTGATTTGAGAGATGTTTTAATTGCCTTTTTTGGTGGGTTGGCTTTAATTATTGCAAAGACTAAAAAAGAAAATATTAGTTCAGCAATTTTTGGTGTAGCAATAGCGACTGCATTGATGCCTCCACTTTGTACTGTAGGTTATTATTTAGCAGAGGGTAACATGTCTAAAGCCCAGGGCGCAATTTTACTATTTTTAATTAATACACTATACATTATAGTCGCAACATACTTAACCCTAAAATTCTTACGTTTTCCATTGATTGTTTATGCTAATTCTAAACGCAGGAAATTTATTGGTGGTATAATAGCATTAATTGCCATCACTTCTCTTGTATTTGCAATATTTAATTTTAAAGGAATCTATGATGAGTCAAACTATAACAGAAATGCAGACTATTTTCTTGAATCTGAACTAAGCTTACTGCCTAATGGCGACTATTTAAGAAAATCTGCTAAAATTGAATATAATGGTGGAGAACCCAAAATTACAATCAACACGTTTGGTCAAAAACCAATATCAAAAGAGATTATGGATCTACTCGACAAAAAAATAAAGATTAATCAGGAACTTAAATCTACAAAACTCCTTTTTATACAACAAGAGATTGAAGATTCATACACACTCAATAATACTTTTTTAAAAGAGCTTAGATCTAGGGACTCAATTGATATTGCCCTGAAAAAAAATGAAATTGAGAACTTGAACAAAGAAATTAATCAGCTGAGAATTTTGAGTGAGGAAAAGTTTTTATTCAGTTCTATAATTAATGAGGCAAAACTAATTTATCCAAATTTAAATTCATTTGAAATTTATGAAACAATTCGGACTGATTTCCAAAAAACTGATACAGTTGTTGTAGTCTCAGTATCTTGGTCTAATATTATTGATGATAATAATAAATTACAACTAAATCAAAGTATAAAAAATTGGATTGGTTTAAAGTTTAAGTCAAAAAATATTGAAATTGTAGAGAAGAACTAGTTTTTTCTTAATTTCTTGACCAGCTCAGAAGAATAAACAAAATCTTCAACTTCTTTGTTTTGTGAATTCAGGATTTCTTTATTGTTTCCTTGCCATAATTTTATTCCTTCCTTCAAAAAAATAATATTTTCACCTATCTCAATCACAGAGTTCATATCGTGAGAATTTATAACCGTTGTTATATTATATTCTTTAGTGATTTCTTGAATTAGATTGTCTATTACTATTGCAGTTTTGGGATCAAGTCCAGAGTTAGGTTCGTCACAAAATAAATATTTGGGATTCAAGACAATCGCTCTAGCAATTCCAACTCTTTTTTGCATTCCACCAGAAATCTCTGAGGGTAACTTATTAATTGCATCATTTAAATTAACTCTATCAATAAACTTTAATGCAATTTCATTTTTTTCAATATCTGAATATTTTGTTAACATATCTAGAGGGAATCTTACATTTTCTAAAACTGTCATTGAGTCAAAAAGTGCACTACCTTGAAATACCATACCCATCTCCTTCTTTATATTAATTTTTTCTTCATCATTCATTTTCGATGAATAAATATTATCATAGATCAGTTCTCCATCATCAGTTGTGTAAAGACCAAGCAAACATTTAAGGAGAACAGTTTTACCTGATCCACTTTGTCCAATAATTAGATTGGTTTTCCCTCTCTCAAATTTTGCAGAGATATCAATCAGCACATCACTTGACCCGAAAGATTTAAATATGTTTTTTATTTCAATCATTATGAAAGTAGCAGTTGAGTAATTATGTAGTTAACAATGATTATTATAATGGATGTCCAGTAAAATGATTGTGTACTTGCTTTTCCTACATCAAGAGCACCACCTTTCATATAAAACCCATGAAATGCTGGAACAGTAGCCAATATAAAAGAAAAAACCAAAGTTTTTATGTATGAATATATCACATGAAATATATCAAAATCCATCTGAATTCCTTGTATATAGGCTTCACTTGGTACACCTGTTAGTGTCATGGCAAGAAGACCACCTAATAATCCTAAAAACATAGAAAAAGTTATAATAAAAGGATACATCAACATTGCAATAATTTTAGGAAAAACTAAATAGTTAAGTGAATTAATTCCCATAACCTCAAGGGCATCAATTTGTTCTGTAACTCTCATTGTACCAATACTTGATGTGATGTAGGATCCTACTTTACCAGCCATTATGATGGAGATGAAGGTGGGAGCAAATTCCAAAATCACAGATTGCCTGGTTGCAAAGCCAATCAAGGTTTTTGAAAGTAACGGACTTTCAAGATTTAGGGCCATTTGAATTGAAACAACTCCTCCAATAAAAAAAGACAATATTGATACTATTGGAATAGAATCTAAAACCAAATCATTAATTTCTTTAAAAATTAGTTTGTAGAGAATGTTTTTCTTACATGGCTTTGTAAAAGATGATTTTACCATCAAAAAATATTTTCCAATATCCCTCAGGTATTTCATAATTACAACTGATAAGTAATTGCATTTACATTCATTCCTGCACCAACACTGGCAAAGACAATTATATCACCCTTTCTTAGCTGATGACCTTTAAAGTTTTCTTTTAATACAATATCATATAATGTAGGTATGGTTGCTACAGATGTGTTACCAAGCACATTGACACTGATGGGCATTATATTTTCAGGAATTGGTCTATCATAAAGTTTATAAAAATATTTAAGAACTGCCTCATCAAGTTTTTCATTTGCTTGATGTAAAAAGATTTTTTTTACATCATCTATACTCTTGCCACTTTCTTCAATGCAAGATTTTAAAGCAGTTGGTATGGTAGAAATTGCAAATTCATAAACTTTTCTACCATTCATTTTTATAAACTTTGTTTTGGATTTTATTTTTGGATGGTAGGAGTTTTTACAAAATAAGTACAAGGCTTCTTTGCCAGCCTTGGTTATCGTTTTGTGAGACAATATCCCGCCTTGTTCTTGGCTTTGTTCAATAATTGAAGCTCCCGCACCATCAGCAAAAATTAACGAATCTCTATCATTTTTATCAACTGTTCTAGAAAGTGTGTCTGCACCAATTACCAAACATTTTTTTGCCATTCCAGAATTAATAAATGCTTTTGCTTGAATTATGCCCTCAACCCAACCTGGGCATCCAAATATTATATCATATGCTACACAATTATCATTTTTAATTTCAAGTTTATGCTTAACAAGGCTAGCTACAGACGGAAGAGCTATGTATTGGTTGGTGTCGTGATCAATTTCACCAAAGTTATGAGCTACAATTATGTAGTCAATTTCCTCCTTATCAATTCCAGCATCCTTTATGGCTTCTATCGATGCAAAAGTTGCAAGATCAGATGTATTGTGGTTTTTATCAGCATACCTTCTTTCTTTTATTCCTGTGATGGATTCAAACTTTTCGATAATATCTTTGTTTGAGTTTGGGTAGGGTTCACCATTTTTATCGTAAAATTCTGAATCTAAAAAAGAATCATTTTTGATTATGTTTTTGGGTATAAAAGATCCTGTTCCGGAGATTTTAATTGACATAAATAGTTTTTATAAAAGTATTAAATAAATTAAGATTCAATATAATCCTCTATTGGATTACACGTGCATATCAAGTTTCTGTCACCAAATGCATCGTCAATTCTTGTCACGCTTGGCCAAAATTTATTGTCTTCAATGTATGATAGGGGATAAGCCGCTTCTTTTCTACTGTACTTATTATTCCATTTATCGCAGGTTAAGGTTTCAAGAGTGTGTGGAGAATTCATTAAAATATTTTGGACATCATCTTTTGAACATGTTATAATTTCACCCTTGATTGAAATTAATGCATCACAAAACCTATCGATTTCGTCTAAATTTTCACTTTCAGTAGGTTCAATCATCATTGTTCCAGGAACTGGGAATGAGACAGTAGGAGCGTGAAATCCATAATCTATTAGTCTTTTTGCAATATCCATAACACCAATCCCAAAATCTTCTTTAAAATCTCTACAATCGATAATCATTTCATGAGCTGACCTTCCAGATTCTCCAGTATATAGAATTTTATAATCTTTTTCAATTCTCTTTTTGATGTAATTGGCATTTAATATTGCAATTTCTGTTGCTCTTTTGAGCCCTTTAGAACCCATCATACATATGTATCCATAAGAAATTAAACAAGCCATTGCGGATCCCCATGGTGCAGATGAAATGGCTTTAACAGAAAACTCTTTGTGATTTGACCTATCTTTTTGAGGTAAAAAATCAATCAAATGTTTCCTGACGCATATTGGCCCCACACCTGGACCACCTCCTCCGTGAGGAATTGCAAATGTTTTATGCAAGTTTAAATGACAAACATCTGCTCCGATTTCATTTGGGTTTGTTAAGCCTACTTGTGCGTTCATGTTGGCTCCATCCATATATACTTGACCCCCATTTTTATGTATAGTATCTGTAATTCTTTTAATTGAAGATTCAAAAACACCGTGGGTTGATGGATAAGTAATCATTAGTGCAGCTAAATTTTCACTGTGTTCTTCAGCTTTAAGTTTTAATTCATCTTCATTAATGTTCCCATATTTGTCCGTTCCTACCACTATCACCTTCATTCCTGCCATTATTGCTGATGCTGGGTTTGTGCCGTGTGCAGACGAGGGTATTATGCAAATGTTTCTATTGGTCTGTTTTATGCTTTTGAAGTATGATCTTATGACCATCAAACCTGCATATTCACCCTGAGCACCTGAGTTTGGTTGTAAGCTAGTAGCATGAAAACCAGTAATTTCATTTAGTTGTTCCTCAAGCTTGTTAAGCATCAGTCTGTATCCATTGGTTTGATTTTCAGGTGCAAAGGGATGAATATTATTCCATCTCTTCCAGCTCAGAGGAAGCATTTCAGCTGCAGCATTTAATTTCATTGTGCACGAACCTAGAGCAATCATGGAATGATTTAGCGATAAATCTTTTCTTTCAAGAGATTTGATGTATCTCATCATTGAAGTTTCTGATCGGTATTTGTTGAATACCTTTTCTTTTAAAAAATCTGATTTTCTACAGAAATTGTCAGTTATTGATTCAAAAACAGTTTCATATTCAAACGAAAAGCGTTTACCAATTCCATCACAAATAACTTCAACTATTTGTTTAATATCGTTTAATTCTGATGATTCATTTATCGAGATTGAAATTTCATTTTCGTTTATATAATTAAAATTTAATTTATTTTTTTCAGCAACTGATCTGATTTTATTAGTATCAATATTAAAATGAATGGTATCAAAAAAAGTATTATGAATAACATTAACGCCTAACCTAATTAGATTTGAGTAAAGGACTTTAGTTAATTTATTTATTTTTTTTGCAATCTTTTTTAATCCCTCTGGCCCATGGTAAACTGCATACATGCCCGCCATTACAGCTAATAAAACTTGAGCTGTACATATGTTTGAGGTCGCCCTTTCTCTTTTGATGTGTTGTTCCCTCGTTTGTAAAGCCATTCTAAGCGCTCTATTTCCATTTCTATCTTTCGAAACACCTATTATTCTTCCAGGTATGGATCTTTTATATTCTTTTTTTGTTGCAAAATACCCAGCGTGGGGACCTCCATATCCAAGTGGAATTCCAAACCTTTGAGATGTGCCAACCACCACATCACAATTAAAAATTGAAGGTTTTTCTAGTATACAAAGTGATAGTAAATCTGCGGCAACAATTAATTTTATATCATGGTTGTTCAATTTATCTGAAATCAAATTTAAATCATGAATTTTTCCGCTTTTTCCGGTGTACTGAGCTATACAGCCGAAAAAATTATCATCAAAAACAATTTTATCGATGTTATTTCTTACAATTTGAATTCCTAAAGGTTCTGCTCTTGTGACTAAAACACTATATGTTTGTTCAAAGATATCATCACTTACAAAAAACTTTTTACAATTACGATTTACTTTGTCTCGAGACCTGCTTGAAAAAAGCATGGTCATTGCTTCAGCTGCTGAGGTGCCTTCATCAAGAAGTGATGCATTCGATAATTCCATTCCTGTTAAATCGCATATTACTGTTTGATAGTTTAGTAGAGCCTCAAGTCTACCTTGAGCAACTTCCGCCTGGTATGGAGTGTAAGCAGTGTACCACCCTGGATTTTCTAGTATATTACGTTGAATTACTGGTGGAAGTATCGTTTCATGATATCCCATTCCAATATAGTTTTTAAAATATCTATTTTCTTGAGATAACTTATAAATATGGTCAAGAAACTGAGCTTCAGACATCTCGGCTTCAAGAGAAATGTTCTGCTTTAATCTAATTTCCTCAGGGATAGTTTCTTTAATTAGACTTTCTATGTTTTTGAGGCCTAGGTATTCAAGCATTATTTTTTCAGCTTTTGAATCTATGCCGATGTGTCTGTTTGAAAAATTCATTTTTGAAGCATTAAAATTATGCAATTCAAGTAAAATTTAACGGAAAAAATCATTGATATTCTATAAAGTTTTTAACTCTTTATTGACAATATTATTTAAGTTTGGAAGAATTAACTTTTTTCTCGAGCTCTAATTTATATTCAATAATTTTTTTTTGAATTCCAGAATCATTTACACCTAAAATTTCAGCAGCTAAAATTGCACTATTTTTTGCTCCATTTAAGGCTACAGTTGCAACAGGAACTCCACCTGGCATTTGTAAAATTGATAACACAGAGTCCCAGCCATCAATTGAATTTCTGGATTTAATTGGTACACCGATTACTGGCAAGGGAGAATTAGATGCAACCATGCCTGGCAGATGAGCTGCACCACCTGCGCCTGCAATAATGACTTTAATACCTCTTTTATGTGCATTTTTGCTGTAATCCATCATCTTCTCAGGTGTTCTGTGTGCTGAAACAATCTCAGTCTCATAACTAATTCCAAAATCATCAAGAATTTCTGTTGCCTCTTTCATTACGGGGTAGTCTGATTTACTACCCATTATAATACCAATTTTCGCCATACTAGAAACTTTTAACTTTTATAATCTCTTTAATTTCTTTTGCTTTTTTATAAGCTTTCACAAAGGTATCACAAATTACAGTTACATGCCCCATTTTCCTATTTGGGCGAGTTATTTTTTTCCCATAAAGGTGAACAAAAACATCTTTTTGGTCTTTTATTAAATCAATATTTTCATATTTAACCTTTCCAATGTGGGATTTTTCTCCAACCAAATTTATCATTATTGCACATCTTTTATGTGACGTTTCACCAAGTTTAAAATTCATAATGGAATTTATGTGTTGTTTAAATTGTGAGGTAGGACATGCATCTATTGAAAAATGACCGCTGTTGTGAGGTCTTGGTGCAATTTCATTTATTAATATTTCTCCATCATTGGTTAAAAACATTTCAACCGCTAGTAAACCAATTAGATTAATTTTTTTTGCTAAATCAGAAGCTATCTTCTTAGCACGTTGATTAATTTTTTCGCTTATGTTAGCTGGACTAATTACAAATTCAACTTGATTAGAATTTGAATTAAATTCCATTTCTACTGTTTCATAAGTTTTTAAATCACCATTTTTGTTTAGGGCAACAATTACCGATAATTCTTTTGTAAAAGGAACAAAATCTTCTATAATCATTTCTGAATCAACTATATCTGATATATCATTAAATGATTTTAAAACTTTTACCCCATAGCCATCATAACCAAATCTAGTTTTTTTCCAAACACATGGAAAATTCAAATTATCTTTTTTCAAGGAATTAATAAGCTCATTTTTAGATTTAAAAAATGTAAAATTTGATGTTGGAAAATTATTTTTTTTGAAAAATGATTTTTGTAAGTTTTTATCTTGTATTATCCTTAAGATTTTAGGAGATGGTTGCACTTCAATACCATTTTTAACTAATGTGTCCAATGCATCAATATTTATGTGTTCAATTTCATAAGAAATAAGATCATGTTTTTCTCCAAAATTTATAACTGTATCGTAATCATTGAAATCACCTTGAACAAAATTATTTGACAAGTTACAGCATGGTGACTCATTGCTTAGGTCCAATATGCTCAGGGAAAGCCCAATTTTACTAGCTTCATCTAATATCATTTTCCCCAATTGACCGCCACCAATAATACCAACTTTTCTATCCAAAGTATTAAGTTTTCAGATTTCAAAAATACACTAATTTATAGATGAGTAATAATTTATTCATCATTTGTAATTCGGTATATTTGTAAAAAATTATCATGCTTAATTTAGTTTTGTTTGGAAAACCAGGCAGTGGAAAAGGAACTCAAGCAAATTTCTTGAAAGATAAATACGATCTTATACATATATCTACAGGTGACGTATTCAGAAAAAATATTAAAAATCAAACAGAATTAGGTGTAAAAGCTCAAGGCTACACACAAAACGGTGAATTAGTTCCTGATGATGTAACAGTTTCAATGTTAGAAAATGAAATAAAGCAAAATCTACCTTGCAATGGGTTTGTTTTTGATGGATTTCCAAGAACATTGAATCAAGCTGATGAAATGAATAAAATTCTATTAAAATATAAAATGGAATTAAGTGCAATAGTTGCATTAGAAGTTGATGATGATTTGCTTACTGATAGATTGTTAAAACGAGGGTTAATTTCTGGAAGATCTGATGACCAGAGCAGAGAAAAAATTTTAACAAGACTTTATGAGTACAGAAATAAAACAGAGCCTTTGATTGATTACTACAGCAAAATCAATAGATTTTACTCTGTAAGTGGAGTTGGTGAAATTAATGAAATTAGTTCAAGACTGTTAGATTTGATTGAAAGTGTTAGGTAATGACAGAAGATAATTTTGTAGATTATGTGAAGGTTATTGTAAGATCGGGAAATGGTGGATCAGGATCTTCGCACCTGAGAAGAGAAAAGTTTGTTGCCAAGGGCGGTCCAGATGGGGGTGATGGAGGAAATGGAGGTAATATTATTTTTAAGACAAATAAAAATCTATGGACATTATTCCATTTTAAATTTAAAAAACATTTTAAAGCTGAACATGGTGCAGATGGAGGCAAATCTAGAAGCTCTGGCGCTAATGGTAAGGACGAATTTATTAAAATCCCAGTAGGAAGTGTAATAAAGGATACTGATACAGGTAAAGTCATATTTGAATCTATTGAGGATGGAGAAGAATTTAATGCTGTACAAGGTGGCAGAGGTGGATTAGGCAATTGGCATTTTAAATCCTCTACCAACCAAACTCCTAAGTATTCTCAACCTGGTCTAGAGGGTAAAGAAAAGAAATTAACTATTGAGTTAAAAGTCTTAGCTGATGTTGGTTTTGTTGGTTTTCCAAACTCTGGAAAATCTACTCTGCTAAGTGTTTTGACGGATGCAAAACCAAAAATTGGAGATTATGAATTTACAACTCTAAAACCTAACTTAGGAATAGTCAAATATAAAGACTTCAATACGTTTGTCATTTCCGATATTCCCGGAATTATCAAAGGAGCAAGTAAAGGGAAGGGTCTGGGTCATCATTTTTTGAGACACATTGAAAGAAATTCAATATTAGTTTTTCTTGTTTCATGCGAATCAAAAAATATTGATAAAAGATTTAACATTCTTATTGATGAATTAAAAAATTACAACAAAGAATTGTTGGACAAGGAAAAACTTCTCGTGGTAACTAAATGTGATTTGATTGAAAAATTTATGATTAGTGATTTAAAATCTAGTAAAAAACTAAAATCATTTAATATTGATATTCACTTCATATCCTCTGTGACATCAATGGGAATCGAAACTTTAAAAGATATAATGTGGAAAAAATTAAATACTCAATCGCTTTAATTTTAATTACTTCATCCATACTATCTCAGAGTTATGACGGGATAAGTATTAAACTAATTAAAATGGAAAAAATTGCTGATTCATTGGTGGAGCTTTGTGAATTTGAAAAACCAATAGAATTATATAAAGAGTTGGTGAATTTGAAACCTGATAATTTTAATTACAAT
>CACLQX010000033.1 GCA_902609185.1 uncultured Bacteroidota bacterium
AAAAGACGTGCATTAATAAGTAAACTAAGTATAATTTTTTCGTCACTAACACTTCCTGTTGGGTTTGATGGAATTTTTTTTGGTAAATATCGCTACAGAATAATTAACCATGAAATAAACTTTAAAAATTTACCTAAAAAATTTGATGGTTATAAACTTGTTCAACTTTCAGACTTTCACTGTGGTAGTTTAGAAAATAAGCATATGGTTGACAAGGCAATTAAGATGATTAATGATGAAAATGCTGATTTAATTCTATTCACTGGGGATTTTGTGAATAATCGCTACGAGGAAGTTAAACCATGGGTTAAATCTTTTTCAAAATTAAAAGCTAAAGACGATATGATATCTGTTCTAGGAAATCATGATTATGGTGACTATCAGCGATGGTCGAATAAATTTGAAAAAGAAGAAAACTTCAAAAATCTATTAGAAATACAAAAAAAAATTGGCTTTAAAGTATTGATGAATGAAAACAAATATATAATTAGGGGCGATGAAAAAATAGCTATTGTTGGTGTAGAAAATTGGGGTGCAAGATTTAATCAATTGGGTGACATCGAGAAGTCTATTCAAAATATTTCTGATAAGGATTTTAAAATTGTTTTGTCTCATGATCCGACACATTGGGAAAGAGTTTTGAAGGATCACCCAAAAAAATTTGATTTAACACTTTCTGGTCATACACACGGTATGCAATTTGGTATTGAGATACCTGGGATTATCAAATGGAGTCCAGTTCAATGGGTATACAAATACTGGGCAGGCTTATACACCCACAATGGTAAATACCTGAATGTAAATAGGGGGTTTGGTGTACTTGCGTTTCCAGGACGGGTTGGAATATGGCCTGAAATAACAACTATTACACTCAAAAAATCAGTCTAAGTAAGTAAAATCAGTTTCTTTATTCTTAAGTGCCTTTTTTAGTAACTCCACAGCCTTTTTTGGATTCAAATTGGAATCATAGATGTATTTATACTCATGATTTTCAGGTCCATTCTTATCATATACCCCCCAAGTATTAAAAGTAACAATACCATTACTTCTTTTTGCAATAAGAGCCTTTAAAATGTTTGCATAACCATTACCATGACGATTATATTCTGCATTATTAGGTGGGTTACTTGTCATTCTGTAGTCGATTTCTGTGATGTGAAAATCTAAATCATTTTCGTGGGCCCAATCAATAATTGATAAAAGATAGTTTATTTGAGATTGATTTAAAGATAAAACAACATTATCCCTCAAATGACCCTGCCATCCTAAACCATCAATTCGAAGACCTTTATTTTTTAAATATAAAATGGTTTCTTTTACCTTATCCCACATGGCAGGCTGCATACCAGCATGTTGATTGAATACTAAACTCACATCTGGGGCATATTGGTCCGCTATCTGAAAGGCTTTAATTATGTACAAGGGAATACCATCATCATTTTTACCAATCTGTGTCCATGGATTTTCCCACTGATTGGTTCCGTTTTTTTTATCTGTCCAATTACCATTAGAATCAATAGTTTCATTGACGACATCCATCCACAAAACATTACTGTTTCCATTAACTCTTTTACAAAGCTCAGTTAAAAATTCTTCATATACTTGAGTTAATTCTTCAACTGTTCTTGAATCAGTTTTAGCCCAGGTTGAAGATTGAGGGCCAATAGGTCCATGAACTCTAATCTTAATATTATTATTGTCTGCGAAAACCAAAAAATCATCTACTCTTTGCCAATTCCATTCATCAGGCTCAGGATGTACAATTGATTGTTTGAAAGAATTTTCTGGTGTTGTATAGTCAAATTCATTTAAGAATAGCTGTTGAACATTAGTGTCTAATTGATACCAATTTAATGTAGCACCAAATGCGAATTTCTCAGTATCATAATTTTCATTAACAAGCTTTTTAAATGGTTCCTGGATTGTTGGATTGTTGTTGTTGTTGTTGTTGTTGTCGATAATTGTTTCTGAGCCATCATCTCCGCCTGAACATGAAAGGGCAAAAACTACAACTATTAAACTTAAAATTCTTTGTATCATTATTTTTCAAAAATTAAATTGATGCTTTTATTCATTAAAGATTTTTTTATAGCATATAATGATTGTTTGGGATTACCAAGTTGATCATATAAACTTAAAATATTTTTTGGAAAATCTCCTGGCCCCTTTCTATCAAATAAACCCCAAATATTTAATGTGACTACACCATTATTTTTTTTTGATATTAATGTGTTAACTATATTATTGTATGAAAGAACCTGTCTTTTTTGAACGGACATAGATTTGGGATTTTCATTATTTAACCAGTAATTAAGTTCAGTAACATGGAATTCCATTGAATTGGCATGTGTCCAATCTATCAAATATGATAAATAATTTAAGTCCTCCTTAACCAAACCCACACCATTTTTATCACGTAAATGGGCCTGCCATCCTATACCATCAACTCTTAATCCCAGATTTTTTAAATATGTGATGGTTTCTAATACTTTTTCCCACATTTTTCTTTCCATTCCACCATTATGGTTATAAACCAGTTTTATATTTGGAGCATACTTGTTAGCAATCTCAAAAGCTCTGATAATATATATTGGAAATCCATCATCATTCAAACCTATTTGAGTCCATGGATTTTCCCAAGCAGAATCACCAGGTTTTTCCTTAAACCAATCACCATTTCTTAGAACCGTTTCATTTACAACATCCATCCATTTCACGGTTTTTTCATCATTTAATCTTATACACAACTCTGTAAAAAATTCTTCCATGTTTTTAAGTAACTCCTCATTAGTTCGATTATCATTTTTGGCCCACTTTGATGCCTGTGGACTTACTGGCCCATGAATTCTAAGTGTTAAATTATTTTTTTCTGCAAAATCTATAAAGTCATCATATTTCTTCCAATTCCAAACACCAGGACGAGGATGTATTGCTGTTTGCTTGAAAGAATTTGCAGGTGTTAGATAGGTAAATTCACTTAGAAAAAGATCGGTAACACTAGGTTTTGAAAGCTCACCGTGTCCTATTGTGGCACCAACAAAAAAAGATTTAGAATCATATTCTTTATTAATTAAAATATTTTTTATCGAATTTTTACTTTGAGTAAAAATTAAATTGGGGAGTAGTAAAAAGAAAATAAAAAATCTCATTTGTTAAAAGAAAACCGGGGAGAAAAATACACAAATTCCTATTACTATAAGTACAAGAACAAATGAAAGCACTATATCAACGTTTGAATAGTCCTTCTCTTTGTTTATCTTCAAATGAGCAGGAATAGTTCCGAATGATAAACCCTTGATTCTTTCATAATCTGGTTCTGCTGTCATCATTGTAACCGTAATACACAAAGCTACTGAAAAGGCAAACATCCATATTGCCATATACGAGAAGTTAATAGTTGCGAACAAAAATAAAAACCCATCAACAGGGATACCAGAAGCAATTTCAGGTTGATAATATATTTCCGAACCAAGCCTTAAAATAAGTAAAAATAATCCTGCAAATAATGTAACAATTGAAGCCTGTGCATTGACTCTTTTCCAAATTATTCCTAATAAAAACACTGTTGTAACAGGTGGTGCTATATATGCCTGAACGTTTTGCAAGTACTGATACATAACTCCACCACCAATTTTTTCCATAATTGGAATCCACAGAATTCCAAGAATAACTATAACAACAGTTGCAACTTTACCAACATTCACCAAAAATTTTTCTGATTTATTTGGACTGATTTTTTTATAAATATCTATTGTGAATATGGTTGAACATGAGTTAAAAACAGATGCCAAAGAACTCATTAAAGCCGCCATTAATCCACCTGCAACCAATCCTTTTAGACCAACAGGTAATAACGTCGTTACAAGCATTGGAAATGCTCTATCTGCTTTTTGAACTCCGTTTGCATCCATTACATTAAAAACCTCTGGGTTTTGAATTGTTAATGCAAAAGCAATGATACCAGGAACCAAAAAAATCAAAATTGGTAATAGCTTTAGATAAGCTCCAAATATTGCTCCTCTTCTACCAATAGTTATATTGTTAGCAGCTAAAGTTCTTTGAACAATATATTGGTCTGTACACCAATACCATATTCCAACAATAGTTCCACCAAATAATAATCCAGCCCAAGGAAAATCAGGGTCATCCCAAGGTCTCCACATATTGAAGTGTTCGGGACTGGCTTGAGTTACGGTCTCTGTCAATTGATTCCAACCACCTACTTCTTGAAAACCAAGGTAGGTAATAATTACAGATCCTAGGATTAAAACAACCGTTTGCAGTGTCTCCGTATAAACAACAGCTCTTAAACCACCTAATATTGTGTAAGCTCCAGTAAAAATAACAATACCGATTGCACCAACCCAAAAATCTATATTTAATAGTTCTGAGACTACAATACCACCAGCATATATTGTTACAGAAACTTTTGTTAGAACATATGCAAACAGTGAGAAAACAGAGAGAAACCACCTTGATCTACTATCAAATCTTTTCTCAAGAAACTCTGGCATTGTAAAAGCACCACTTCGTATATAGAATGGTAAAAAAAGCCAACCTAAAAGTAAAACAATCCATGCGTGGAGTTCATAGTGTGCAAGAGGAGTCCCAGACGAAAAACCTGTTCCGGCAAGTCCAACTACGTGCTCCGAACCAATATTCGATGCGAAAATAGATGCACCAATTACAAACCACCCAACATTTCTTCCGGCGAGAAAATAGTCCTCTGTATTTTTATTTTTTTGTAATGCAACCCAAACAGCAACACCAACTAAAATTGCAAAATATAAACCTAACACTACCCAGTCAAGGCTTTCAAAAATTGTTTTTGATTCTTCCATTTAATTTATTTTATGTAGTTAAACAATATGTTTTCAATTAATTCTTGCTTTGCGCTTGTAAGTTTTAACTTACCTTTGGCTTGAGCCAATTTGTATAAATCTTCTAAAACTAATTTACCATCCTCAAAACTTTTTCCTTTACCAGAATCAAAGCTTTTATATCTATTTTTTAACATTTCAGGAAGTGGTGAATTTTTTAGTAAATTATCTGCTATAATTAAAGCTCTTGCAAAAGTATCCGCTCCTCCAATGTGGGCAATAAATAAATCCTCTAGATCAGTAGAATTCCTGCGCAATTTAGCATCAAAATTTACACCTCCACCTTGGAGACCTCCAGCATTTAAAAAAACAAGCATGGCCTCAGTGGTTTCTTGAATATTGATTGGAAATTGATCAGTATCCCAACCATTTTGATAATCACCTCGGTTGGCATCAATACTGCCAAGCATTCCAGATTTTGCAGCAACAGTTAATTCATGTTGGAATGTGTGTTGAGCCAAGGTAGCATGATTTACCTCAATATTAATCTTAAAATCCTTTTCTAAGCCATAATCTTTTAAAAAACCTATTGATGTTGCAGTATCAAAGTCGTATTGGTGTTTGGATGGTTCCATAGGCTTAGGTTCAATAAAAAATGTACCCTTAAATCCTTTAGATCTAGCATAGTCACGGCACATCTTTAGAAATTGAGCCATGTGATCCAATTCCCTGCTCATGTCAGTATTTAACAAGGACATATATCCTTCACGACCTCCCCAAAAAACATAATTTTCACCATCAAGTTCAATAGTAGTATCTAAAGCCAACTTAACCTGTGCTCCTGCTCTTGCAACAACATCAAAGTCAGGGTTAGTAGCAGCACCATTCATATAATGAGGATTTGAAAAACAATTAGCAGTTCCCCAAAGTAATTTTATTCCAGATTTTTTCTGTTTCTCTTTAATATATTCTGTAATAAAATTTAATCTCTCCTCAGATTCTGATAGTGTGTCTGCTTCTTTTATCAAATCATAGTCGTGGAAACAAAAGTAATTAAAACCCATTTTGGAAATAAACTCAAATGCTGCATCAGCTTTATCTTTTGCAGCTTGTAAAGGGTCTTTTGATTTATCCCAAGGGAAGATTTGGGTTCCAGCACCAAATGGATCTGCTCCCACTCCACAAAATGAATGCCAATATGCTACAGCAAATTTGAAATGATCTTTTAAAGTTTTACCTGCAACAACCAATTCTGGATTGTAATATTTAAACGCTAGTGGATTGTCTGACTCGGGGCCCTCATAATTAATTTGACCTACCCCCTTAAAAAATTCTTTATTACCTATTAATGCCATAATTATTGATTAATTAGTTTGTTTAAATTAAGTTTCCAAATTTCATAAGAATCTTGATATTGTTGCTTGTTTTTGGAAGGAACATAGCTTTTAATATAGTCATTATTAGAGATATTTTTTGAAAATGATTCAAAATTATTTTCATCTAAACTTACAACTCTTGCAGCACCGTAAGCACCAGTTACATCATGAATTTCAACTTCCTTATCTAAAAGTGTTGATATTGTATTTGAGAAAATTTCTGATCTAAAAAGATTATCATTGCCGGACCTAACAAGCTTTGTTTCGAAATTATCATTCATAAGAATTTCCATTCCATATACAAAGGAAAAAGCGATACCCTCCAAACTTGACCTACACATATGATCTGAGTTATGAATGTTTAAATTTAAATTTGAAATTTGTGTACCAATATTTTTGTTTTCAAAAATTCTTTCAGCACCATTTCCAAATGGATAAGTAAGTAAATTATTTGACCCTATTTCTACATTAGCTGCTTTTTCATTCATTTCTGTATACGATCCCGATCGAATTAAATTTTTAATCCACTTATACTGAATACCAGCACCATTGATACACAACAACTTACCAACTATTTTATTAAATTCTGAGTAATTTACATGAGCAAAATTGTTAATTCTGAGAGACTCTTTTGATTTTAATTGATCTGTTAATGCGTACAATACACCTGATGTTCCCCCAGTTGCGGCAACTTCCCCAACATTTAAAACATTTAATGCAACTGCATTATTAGGTTGATCACCTGCTCTATATTTTACTGGAATTCCTGTAGGTAGCCCAGTTTCTTCTGTCGCTAACTTTGTTACGTATCCTTGATCCTTAAAGTTGTCAACAATGTTTGGTGTCATTGATGAATCAATTTGATAGTGATTTAATAACCAATCTGCCACACGATTTTCTTTAAAATCCCAAAACATACCCTCTGATAAACCAGTAACAGTTGAGTTAATCTCACCAGTCAACTTATAATTGATAAAATCACCAGGTAGCATATATTTATATATATTGTTGTATATTTTTGGTTCATTATTTTTTACCCATGCAAGTTTTGAAGCAGTGAAGTTTCCAGGTGAATTTAAAAGGTTAGAGCAACATTTTTTCTCACCAATTTCTTCAAATGCTTTATTTCCAATTTCAACAGCTCTACCATCACACCAAATTATTGAATTACGCAAACTATTACCATCCTTATCAACAATCACAAGTCCATGCATTTGGTATGAAATACCTATTCCTTTAATTTGATCATTACTAATATTAGACTCGCTTATGATTCTTTTTGTACCTATACAAATTAATTCCCACCAATAATTTGGATCTTGCTCTGCCCAACCATTCTTTTCTGAGATTATACTCATCTCTGCTTGAGGCTCTTGAATAAGCTTTACTTTTTCACCAGAATCTGATTTAGTTAAAGCTATTTTAAGTGATGAGCTTCCTAAATCATATCCAATATTATACATTGTAAAATTTAATTCTTTAGCGGAAAAATTTCTTGAATAGATCCATCTTCATTGTGATACATCTCAGTGTATTTAACATTTCTCAAGTGATCTTTTCCAGAAATTTGGGTATCGTGATAAAACAAATACCACTGATCACCAACCTTCAGCGTTGAATGATGATTGGTCCAACCGTCTACTGGATTATTAATTATACCTTGATAAACAAATGGTCCATAAGGGTTATCACTGGTAGCGTAAACAATTAAATGGGTATTTCCAGTACTATAACTCAAATAATAAATCCCATCTTTTTTATGAACCCAAGCAGCTTCAAAAAATCTTCTTGCATGATCTTTAGTAAGGATAGGATTCCCATTTTTATCGATAATTCGGACTGGCTTAGGATCTTCAGCAAAATTGATCATGTCCTCCGACATTTTTGCTATTCGTGGTGATATTGCTGGACCATTTGGAATACCACTATCTTGCAGTTCATTTCCACATTCACCTGACGTATACTCGTTATCCTCATCCCACCTTTGTAATTGACCACCCCATATACCTCCAAAATACATATAATAGGATCCATCATCATCTTTAAATACACTAGGATCCATACTGTAACTTCCTTGAATGGGGTTATCTTCAGCTTTGAAAGGACCTTCTGGTTTATCTGAAACAGCAGCACCTATTTTAAAAACATCATCTTTATCTTTTGTAGGGAAATACAGATAAAATTTTCCATCTTTTTCTGCTGCATCAGGTGCCCAAAATTGTCTCTTCGCCCATGGAACATCGTCAAGATCAAGTCCAACATCGTGGATTGTGACCGGACCTCCAATATAATTCATTGATAGTACCCTATAATCTCTCATTGCATACTTGCCTCCACAATCATCAACAGGGGGATTTTCAAGTAAGATGTCGTGTGATGGATACACATAGATTTTTCCATTAAAAATATGTGCTGATGGATCAGCGGTAAATATTTCTGTTACTAATGGATCGTTAAGAAATTTTTTTTGTGCAAAACTAAAACTCGAAGCAAGTAATATTATAAAAATTATTTTTTTCATTTGATAACAATTGGTTGATTAGTAATTTTTCTCATATTAAGCAGTTTACTTGAGTATTTTTCAACAATTTCTTTATACTTAGGCTCGTTTGAAATATCAATAGTCTGAAGCTTATCTGTCCGCATATCAAATAACATTTTAGCCACAACCCTTTCATCAGAATCGGGTGATGGTGTGTTATTTCCATTTCGGTCTTTAAAATACTTATTGTATCCAATAATCTCATGATATGAATAGTCTAAGTCTTGAACAACCTCTCTCATTTGATATCTGCTATATATTTCAGATTTAAATTTTTGAGATGGATTTTTTAATATGGGTACAAGGCTCTCCCCATGAATGTAATCTGGTGCCTCTAGACCTGCTAATTCACTCAAAGTAGGATAGATGTCGACATATTCAACTAACGCATCTGTTTTTTCATTTTTTGACATATTCGGAGCTGAAATAATTAACGGAACATGAATTGCCTCTTGAAATGTATGGTGCTTGCACCAAAAACCATGTTCTCCTAAAAAAAATCCATGATCACTCCAAAATACTATAGTCGTGGTATCTCTGAGACCTAAATCATCCAAAGATTTGATTAATTTACCCACCAATGCATCCAAATAACTAACACTTGCATAATAACTTTTTATTAATTCTTTTTCAGTTTCGAGTGAGACAGGTCCTTTTTTTGGGATATCCAAATATCCATTCCTCAACTCTTCCCAGTTGTGATAAGACCTATTGTGTGCATTTTTGGGAATAGTTTTTTCTCTGGAAATAGTCAAATCACTATCATCGTACATTTCACCATATTTCTTTGGCTGAATGAAAGGTAAGTGAGGAGAGACATAACCTACCGCGAGAAAGAAAGGGTCCTGTGATTCCTTAAAATCACTAAGTGTTTTAATAGCAAAATCTGTCAATTTTCCATCTGTATATGCATCATCTTCAACATCAGCATATTCCCAAGCAGGACCGATGTAATTATTAGGTTGGTTAGGATTAATTTCTCTTCTCTTTTCAATCATTCTAAGAGTTTTTTTACTTTGATAATCCCTTTGTTCCCTAAAATTTCGATAAATATCCCACTCCTCACGATTATCTCTCCATTCATGATAAATTTTTCCTATTGATCCAGTGGTGTAACCATTTTGCTTGAAAAGTTTTGCTAATGTAATGGCTTTGGGCAAATCTTCGTCAGCTCTAGAATAATACTTAACGAACCTTGATTTACTTCCTCTCACACCAGTTAAGATACTTGCTCTACTAGCACCACATACAGCAATATTAGTATATGCTTGATCAAACTGAACACCTTCTGATGCTAGTTTATCAAGATTTGGTGTTTTCATTTGTGGATAACCATATGAATTAATTAATGGTCGCATATCATCAACACCAATAAACAAAACATTTTGTTTCTTTTGAGAGCTCAATGTAAAACATATAAAAAATGATATCAAAATAAATGTTGCACGCTGAAGTCTTGCTAAATATTTACTCATTGACTAGGTATTTAGATTCATTAAATATTAAAATAAAGATAAGGTTAGTTTAAAAAAAAAAGGAGGAAAATTCCTCCTTTTTTCTAAAAATATGAATCAGTTATTGCCTTCGTGCCTCATTACCAGACTTTAAAAGAGCAACAGCTTTTTGATTACCAAACTTTTTAGATAAAGTTTCTCTTATGTTATTGTAACCATTTCTGTAAACTACTTTCTTGGCCTCAGGCTCAGTAATACCCTGTTTTTTGATTTCGGCAGCATTTGTAACAATTTGATTTAAAGTTGCATCATAAAAAATCTTTTTGTCCTTTTTACTTAGAGAATGCTTTTCCGCAACAAAATTTGAAATTTTTTCAGCATTCTTTATCTGATTCTTTGTTGGCTCTTGAGCAAACAGAAAAAAAGGAATCGTAAGAAAGATAAATAAAAATGTCTTTTTCATTGTTAATTAATTAACTCGTTAGTATTTATTTCACTCAAGGGTATT
>CACLQX010000034.1 GCA_902609185.1 uncultured Bacteroidota bacterium
AATTTCAATTATTTATAAAAATTTTGTTCAGATATACCCTGAATTATTATCAAATAATTATGTTGAAAGCTCTAATTCATTTCAATTAATGATTAGATTGGGGGAGTATATAATGGAAAATTTTGATGCTGCTTATTTTATTTAATCTTTCTGAACGATATTGTTGGGATCCAACCCTCACTACCATTTGAGAGTTCAATTAAAGTCCAATCATTTATAGTTTCTTTAATATTTATCTTCAATCCTTCATGTAATTTAAATATCTCTTCAGACCTTAAGTTAGGTTCGCTTCTAAATGAAACCTCTTTATCAAATAAAATTGCAGGATCAGTCTTAAGATAGTTGTTTTTGGAATTAATTGAAATAATCAATGTGATTATAAAAATGAGAAGACTAGTACTTGAATATGTGAAATACTTTCTTTTGAGAACTGAGTTTTTTGAAATAAAAAATAATATGAAAAAAATAACGAATAGCAACTGAAATAATAATGTAAAAAATTGCCAATACTCATAAGTAAAAACCGATAAAATCGAATCAAATAAAACAGTTATTTGATTTTTAGGCAAGGTTTCAATTTTATCAATTAACATATTTTGAGCATATGCTAGATTATTTTTTACGCTTTCATTATCAGGATCAAGCAATAATGCTTTTTCGTAATAAAAAATAGAGTTAGGAGTGTCGTTAATTTTATAATAAGAATTTCCAATATTGAAATATAGATCAGCAGAATGTAATCCGTCATCAATTATCCCTAAATAAACCTCAATAGCATCCATATACTCACCCTCATTATACAGCAGATTTGCTTCATCAAAATCACTGTTTTGTGAAAATGAGTAGTTTATTAATAAAATTAAAAAAAGCAGCCTCATAATTTAAAATTTTGCAGTTTCATAATTAATTCAACAGATTTTTTATAATCATTACTTGTATCAAATTCTAAATTTGGTGTGAATTTAAAATACTGACATGTATTTAGTATTTTTAGTAAATCCCTAATTGTGTTTTTATCAACTCCAATTTTTGTTAATTTTTGCTTTATACTATCAGTAACGAGATCAGTGTTTTTAAAATTAAATTTTGTTATTAAAAAACCCGTAATACATGTTTCCAATGTCTCGTAAAAAAGTTCTTTTTCGCCGAGGTATTTTTTTGCATTTTCTAAAGACCTAATAGCTACTTTATTTGCAATCTTATTATTATCGATAGATTTGGAATCTTTTAAGAAAAAGAATCTTAAAGCCAAAACCACAAAGATTAGAGAGAAGAAAATAAAGATTATTATATATTGAAAATACTGATCAATTACTGACTGTTTTTTTATTATTTTAAAAAGATTAGTTTCAAGTTCGATAAAATTAAACTGGCCTTTTGAGCTTAAAATATTTTTGCTGGATACGTTAGAGTCATCATTATTTGTGACAACGGATGATTTTGGGCCATCCAAAATGTTTATGATTAATTCTTCTGTCGAAATTTTTAAATATTTTTTTTCAAGTGGATTAAAATAAACAAATCTAGTTGATGGTATAGGATACTTTCCTTGAAACTGCGGAACAATAGTATAAGTATTTGAAATTGAACCATTCATTCCGTAAAGTCCGACTTTTACGTTTTCATTAAATTCTGGATCATATTTTTCCAAAGAAGAAGGAACAACAAGATCAGGAATCGAAAACAACTTAAGGTTTCCGCTACCAGAAATTTTTAACTCTACTTGAAATGATTCATTTGCTGATAACTCACTTCTATTAGATTCTGCAAATATTTTAAAATCTCCAACAGCTCCATTAAATTCAATAGGCTTATTTTTTTCAGGAAAAGGTTTAGTAATAATTTTTACTTTTTTGGATGATACCTTGTTTGAAGTCTGTGAATAAATTACGTTTCCAAAGAAATCTCGTCTACTAGTTGGAACATCAATTGTAACCTCAAGTGTTAATGGGTTAATGTCAATGTCACCTTCTTTTTGTGGATATAATAGCATTTTTTTCCATGTGACGTAATTATAACTCTTTCCATTATGGGACGTTCTATTTATTTCAATCCTTGGAATTTTTATATTTTGAGACCAAAAGTTTTTAAAATCTGGGGCATCAACTTCACTTAAATTCGTGACATTTATTTTTGGACTAAATAGTAATTTGTAAACAACAGAAATTGGTTCATTTAAATATGGTGAGCGATTTGAAACTTCAGCAATTAATTCTAAATCATCACTAACTATACTGTCAGGATTGTTTGGAGAAAGTGAAGAGCTAACAGCTTCCGTTACTAAAACATCAACGGTACTGGTCTTGTAAATATCACCTTCTATTTCAATTGAAGCCTGACCTATTTTAAATCTTCCTCTTTTGATTGGAGTTAGAAAATATGTATAAGTTTTGGAGAAACTCCTAACACCATTTATCCAACTATTACTTACAGATTGATTGGGTCCTCCAACAACTTCAAATCCTGAAAAATTAGGTGGAGTAAAGTTATCTCCGTCCTTATTCATTTTAAAATCAACTCTCAAGTTTTCATTGATACCCAAAGTTTCCTTACTTACATTGGCTTCAAATTTTACTTGTGATATAATAAAATTTGTAAAAAGAATTGAAATAATTATAGTTACTTTTTTCATTACCAATCTTTTTTATTGGATTTTTTTGGTGATCCTTTCATTTTTTTCTTATTAACTTTTTCTTGAACCTTTTTTTCCTCCTTATTCATAGCTTCCAAAATATTTTTTAATTGTTGTGGTGATATTTCAGGTTTTTTTTGCTCTTCTTTTGAGTCAGATTTATTTTTTTGATCATCATTTTTTTTATTCTGCGGATCTGATTTATCATCTTTTTTTTGTTGATCATCCTTGTTATCCTTGTTGTCCTTGTTGTCTTTTTTATCGTTTTGGTTTTGATTGTTGTTTTGATTCTTTAACAATTCTTTGGCCAATACATAATTATACCTAGTTTCTTCATCGTTAGGATTATTAATTAAAGATCTTTTAAATGCATCAACAGCCCCCTGATAATTTTCCTCCTTCATGTACGTATTACCTAAATTATGGTATGCTCTGTGTAAGCTTTCTTTGTCACTCAATTTTTTTATTGATTGAGTGTAATTAAACCTTGCTTCAGGGCTGAGATTATTTTTATACAATGAATTCCCTAAGTTGTAAGTTGCCGTTGGATTTAATGAATCCTTGGAATATGATTTCCTGTAATTATACTCAGCTGTGTTGAATTGTTGATTTTCAAAATAAGTGTTACCATCAAAAAGAAACTTTTTTGAATCAATATTTTCCTTCACATTTTGTGAAAAAATAAAAAAGGGCAGTAATAAAAAAATAGTTTTATTTATCATCATTAAATAAATTAAGTTTTTCAATCCATTTTGTTTTTTTCTCAAATAAGAAACTATCAATCAAAATTAAAAATAATGAAATAGCCAAAAACCATTGAAATTGATCTTTGAAACTTGTAAATTCCTTAGCCTCAAATTCTTTTTTATCCATGTCTTTCAGCTGTGAAATTATTTCCTCAACCACATCACTGGTTATCTCCCCTTCAATATATTTTCCTTTAGATTGATCAGCCAATTTTTTTAGAAGATCTGAATTAAGTTTTGTGATAACAACATCACCCTTTTCATCTTTTTTATAAGACTTTACAATATTTTTTTCTCTAACTGGTATGGGCGATCCTTTTTCACTTCCAACACCAATTGAAAAAATAATAATACCTGAGTCTTGAATTGTTGTATTTATTAGATTTTCCTGATACTCATGATCCTCACCATCAGATAGTATACAAACTATTCTGTTAGTTTGATCTTCATCATCAAAATATGTACTTGAAAGCTGAATTGCTTCAACAATTGAAGTTCCTTGGGAAGAAATCATATCAGTATCTAAACTCTCTAAAAACATTCTTGCAGATGAGAAATCGGATGTAATCGGTAATACTGGGATTGCTGAAGAAGCGTAAGCAACCAATCCAACTCTATCAGATCCAAGTTGATTTATTAATTGGGATACTATTCTTTTGGACTTTTCAATCCTATTAGGTGCAATATCCTCCGCCAACATACTTTTTGATACATCAACAGCAAAAACAATATCAACTCCTTCTCTTGTAACCGTTTTTAACTCTGTTCCAATTTTGGGATTAACGAGTCCAATTATTAAGAAAATAATGGCTAATATTTGAACTGCTAATTTTAAAGAATCTTTGCTCTTAGAGAATTCAGGAACTAAATAATTGAGGCTATCAATTGAAAAATTTTTTCGAATAACCTTACTTTTCCAATATTTATTGTAAATGAAAACCACTATAATTATAGGAATAATTGAGAGTAGATAGAAAAATTTTATTTCATCTAATTGATACATTAAAAAGCACTTTTATAAATTAATTTTCTAGTAAAATACTCAGTTGTAAAAAGAGAAAGAGCTAGAATGATTAAGAAGCGATATTTTTCATCTTTTTCTGAGTACCTAATCTCCTCGATTTCTGTCTTTTCCAGTTTATCAATTTCCTTGTAAATACTCTCCAAGCTTTTATTATCAGTAGCTCTAAAGTAAAGCCCACCTGTTTTTTCTGCAATTCTACTAAGTAATTCCTCGTCAATTTCAACTTTAGTCATTCCAAATCTAAAAGATCCATCTCTATTTATAGCAACAGGAGCCAAAGCATTCCCGTTTGTTCCAAGACCAATTGTGTAAGTTTTGATTCCATAATTTAAGGCTAAATCTGAGGCTGTTTCAGGATCTATAACTCCTGTATTATTAACACCATCGGTAAAAAGGATAATTACTTTACTTTTTGCTTTACTATCCTTCAATCTGTTTACGGATGTTGCTAAACCCATTCCAATAGCAGTTCCATCCTGAATAACGCCATCAAATACAATATCCTGTAAAGATGAGAGAATTAATTTTTCATCCGACGTTACAGGTGTTTTGGTATAACTTTCACCTGCATATATTACAATTCCTATACGGTCATTTAATCTGCCCTTTACAAATTCTGATGCTACATTTTTTAATGCATCCAACCTATTTGGCTTTAGATCTCTTGCCAACATACTTGATGATATATCAACAGCTATAACAATATCAATTCCGCTGCTTGATTTGGATCTAGTTGAATTACTCACCTCCTGCGGACGTGCAATAGAAACAATAATTAAAAAAATTGAAAGCAAACGTGTAATATCCAAAAAGGGATAAAGTTTTGATTTTAGACTTGGTTTAAAATCAGTGATTGATGAAAACTTCATGAAACTTTTCCTTTTTTTGTTAGTTAAATAAAAAAAGTAAGCAATGACCGGGATTAAAACCAGTAACCATAAAAATTCGGGATTTTGAAATTTTAAATCTGTCATTTTTCAAATTTTAAAGAGTTTAGAATCCTGTCTATAATTTTACTTTGTATGTTATTATCAATTTCATATATCATTTCCAAAAGAAGAAGCTTATTACTAAAATCAAAAATTATAATATTATAATTTTTTTTGATTTTAATGTTGTTGTCATCAAATGACCCAAATACTTTATTTGCCTTATTGCCATTACCAATGTCAAGTTGCTCCTCTTTAGTTATAATATTTTTAAAATCCCTTTTTTTAAAGTCCTCCAACAACTCATTTAAAACATCTTGATTTTCAGTTTTAGTTTTTACATAAAGGCTTAAACTAATTGATCCATCTCTCGAAATATAATTTAAATTATTTGATAGGGAATCTGATGATCTTACAAATGCATCAGGTGACTGTAATTTAAGATTGAATTCTGTGTAAACACTTTCAATCCAATCTTGATTAAGTAATTTTTTATCCGAATTAAATGTTATTGATTTTGGTGTGCCAAATAAAAATATAACAACAGATAATATAGTCAGACCAGCTGTTAGCGCTGATGACAAAATATATTTTATCTTTTTATTTTTAAGTTTTTTTAGAAACTTCATCTCTTCTTGTTTTCTTTTTTCATTATCCCTCTGCTCATTATTAGGTATTGATTTTTTTGCTGAAGAAATTACCTCCTTAATTTTAATTTGATCACTATTAATGGTGTTTTGGTCCATTTTTAACCTAGCAAACTTCACAAGATCAGAGTTTTTTAATACTTCGTCCAGTGAATTAATGGTGTTATCTGATAGATTTATTTTTTCTGATATTTTTAAAAGTTTTAACTTATTTATCAGTTGATTGGATGTGCTCTCCATTGCATATGGATCAATATGATCATCTTCAAAGTACCTTTTAACAATTTCAATTAATCTGGAATAGAATTCTTTTAAACCTTTTTGATCATCAAGTTTTGATTTCTCGATTTCTTGTAAACTTAAAACTGCTTTTTCAAAGGGTGTCTGAAATATAAATTCTACGGATTTTAACTTTTTGTATGATCTATGAATCAAAAATAAAACTAAGCACCCCAAAAGAAACAATAAAAGAGATACTATGATTTTAAATATTGAGCTATTGGGGTTATCAGCAAATTTTATTTCCTTAATATCAAAAAACTTTTTTGATACAGTGTCAACCTTTATTGTTATGACATCAATGTCTATTTTTTCTGTCAAATATATCTTCTTTCCAATTGATAATTTTTGCGGATTTATTAAAAAAGATCCTTGATCAAAATGAGTTAAATTAAATTTTTTACTTATAATTTTTTTACTCTTTAAATAGTTGGTATCTACAGGAAATTGATCGGCAATTGTAAAAGGGCTAAAATTAAAATTATCTGGAAAATTGATTTCTTGAAAGCTGTTGCTTTCTATAATTATTTTATAAGAAAACTGTTCACCCACCTTAATTGAAGTCGTGTCAACTACTGATTTAACGACTATGCTATCCTGAGAATAACTCAGGTGAAAAGCAAATAAGCAGATTACAATCTTTAGAAAAAAATTAACCACGATTTTTAAAATAACCTAATAATAACTTAACATAGTCTTGATCTGTTCTACAGCTAATTACGCCTGCTCCTGACTTTTTAAATAGCTTTTCAAAAAAATCTCTCTTTTTCAAATACTCTGACTTGAAAAAGTTTCTAATTTTTTTTGATGAAGTATCCACCAGCTTGTAGTTTTTTGATTCCTGATCATACATTGAGACAAAACCAATTTCTGGAAATTCTTCCTCAAACTTATCAAAGATTCTTATACCTGTTAAGTCATGCTTCTTGGAAACAATAGACAAAGGTTTTTCATAATCCTCAGAATTAAAATCAGATATTAGAAAGGCAATTGATTTCTTTTTTATTATACTTGAAAAAAACTCTAATGCAACTGAAATATCAGTTTTTGAGTTTTTAGGTTTAAACTCAATAAGCTCTCTGATAATTCTTAAAATATGTGATCTTCCTTTGCTAGGTGGGATAAATAACTCAATTTGATCAGTAAATAGGATTAAACCTACTTTATCATTGTTCTGGATAGCAGAAAAAGCCAAGGTAGCTGAAATTTCAGTAACAATATTTTTCTTAATCTGATCTTCAGACCCAAAAAGTTTTGAACCACTAATATCAACCATAAGCATTAGTGTAAGTTCTCTTTCCTCCTCAAAAACTTTTACAAAAGGTTCATTATACCTAGCAGTTACATTCCAATCAATTGTTCTCACATCATCTCCAAACTCATAAGATCTCACTTCACTAAAAGTCATACCCCTTCCTTTGAAAGTGCTTTGGTACTCTCCGCCAAATACATTGTTGGTAAGCTTTTTAGTTTTTATTTCAACCTTTCTTACCTTTTTTATGATCTCTTTTGTATCCATCTATTGACTAGGGAACCTCGATTGAATTAACAATTTTCTCTATGATATCTGTAGAACTTATATTTTCTGCCTCAGCTTCATAAGTCAATCCGATTCTATGTCTTAACACATCATGAATAACAGCCTTGATATCCTCTGGAATTACATAACCTCTTCTTTGAATAAAAGCATGACATTTCGCTGCTTGAGCTAAATTAATACTTCCTCTTGGTGATGAGCCAAAACCAATTAGAGGTTTTAAGTCTTCTAACTTATTTTGTTCCGGGTAACGAGTTGCAAAAATTAACTTTAGTATATATTTTTCAATTTTTTCATCCATATAAACTTGCTTTACAGATTCTTGTGCCTTTAGAATGTCTTTGATTGAAACAACAGGTTTTACTTTACTAAACGATTCGTTAATATTTGATCTAACAATCAATTGCTCATCCTCAAACTCCGGATAAGATATCACACACTTTAACATGAATCTGTCCATTTGAGCTTCAGGAAGTGGATAAGTTCCCTCCTGTTCAATCGGGTTCTGGGTAGCCATTACAAGGAAAGGTAATTGAAGTTTAAAAGTACTATCCCCAATTGTGACTTGCTTTTCTTGCATTGATTCAAGCAAAGCTGATTGAACCTTAGCGGGAGCTCGGTTGATTTCATCTGCCAATACAAAATTGGCAAAAATTGGCCCTTTCTTGATTGAAAAATCGTTCTGCTTAATATTGTAAATCATAGTTCCAACAACATCAGCTGGCAACAAGTCAGGTGTAAATTGAATTCTGCTAAATGTTCCTTTAACTGCTTGACTAAGTGTATTAATGGCAAGTGTTTTTGCAAGGCCAGGTACACCCTCGAGAAGAATGTGACCTTTTCCAAGCAATCCAATTAATAGCCTTTCAAGCATGTATTTTTGACCAACAATTACTTTATTAATTTCAATAAGTAGCAGATCAATAAATTCGCTGTCTTTTTTTATTTGAGCATTAATTTTATTAATGTCAATATTATTATTTTCCATAAGATATATTTCGGGTAAGCAATTTTATTAAAAAATGTTAAGGTAAAGTGTTAAATAATGGTTAAAGATTTATAACAAGAAAATTAAATAGAAGTTGTTATTAATCCTTTTTAGACTTCTTTTCCAACTGGTATAGAATCATACAAACTATGGAAACAACTAAAGCATATACATGCTCTTGACTTGTTAGAGAATAGAGAAAGATTATGATTAGTAGAACCCACAATATGTTTTTGACAATATTCAATTAAGGTGTATAGAGTTTATTTTTATTAATAAGCTCGATGACTTTGTCTGGAACCAGGTGGTCAATGTTTAATCCATTACTAATATTAACTCTTATATCAGAGGAGGAAATTTCCATTAATTTACAATCACAGATTTTTACTTTTGGATGATCCTCTAAAATAATATTTGAATTGGATTCAATTTCTCTTGGATATACATAAACCCCAGTATCTAAAATTGTTTCATAATTTTTCCATTGGTCTAGATGCATCAAGTTATCTTGACCAATAATTACGGAAAAATCAATTTTGGGGTAAAACTCATAAAGTTTTGAAATTGTATCGGATGTATGGTTGGGTTGCTTCAAAGAAAACTCAACGTCCGAGCAAACAAAATTTACATTACTATCACAAAACTTTTTAACCATTTCAAGCCTAATTTTTTCATCGGTTAAAACTAGTTTTTCTTTATGTGGGTTGTGGGGTGTGACAACAAACCAAATTTGATCAAAATAATTTTCTAAAAAATATGATGCAATTTGGTCGTGCCCAATATGAAGAGGATCGAATGTTCCAAAGAATAAGCCAACTTTCATTTCAAGAAATTTTCAACTTTATATATTAATTCTTGTTTTGCAACATCCAAATCTTCATTAATAATTACTGTATCAAAATCAGCTTCTTTTTTCATTTCAATTTCTGCTTTTCTGACTCTTTCTTTTATTTCACTAGGGTCATTCTTTTTTCTATCAATTAATCTTTTCTCTAAAACATCAATACTGGGAGGTTTAATAAAAATTGAAATCGCAAGACTTTTAAAGTAATTTTTTAATGATAGTGCACCTAATACATCAACATCAAAAACTATATTGTGATTGACAATCAGATTATTTAATTCTGACTTTAGAGTCCCATAATATATATTTTCATAAACTTTTTCGTATTCAATAAAGTCTTGGTTTTCAATACTATTTTTAAATTCTTCTGTTGAAAAAAAGAAATAATCCTTTCCATTAATTTCATCATCTCTTTTTTTTCTTGTTGTTGCTGAAACAGAAAATTTAAAGTTTAGTTTTTGAACAGAAATTAGGTGTCGGGCGAGAGTGGTTTTTCCACTTCCTGAGGGTGCACTCAATATAACTACCTTACCTGCCATTATAGAATATTTAATAATTGTTCTCTAATTTTTTCTACACTTGACTTCATCTCAACA
>CACLQX010000035.1 GCA_902609185.1 uncultured Bacteroidota bacterium
CGCAAAGGATAAGCTACTGCCTATCAAATTTTGAAAAACAAACATTAAACCTATTAGACTGTATAGTACAATATGTCCAGCTTGAATGTTTGCGTATAAACGTATTAGTAGTGAAAAAGGCTTTATAAATAAGCCTAAAAATTCGATTGGTGCCAATATTATTTTAAGCGGAATTGGCACTCCTGGCATCCAGAAAATATGTCCCCAATAATTTTTATTAGCGGTTAAATTAGTTAGTAAAAAAGTTAATAAGGCTAAGGAAAATGTTACTGCTATATTTCCTGTAACATTAACGCCTAAAGGTGTTAGTCCTAGCATATTCAAAAACCAAATAAAGAAGAAAACCGTTAAAAGGTAACTCATGTAATTTTTGTACTTTTTTCGTCCAATTCCTGGAATGGCAATTTCATCTCTAACATATAAAATTATTGGCTCCAAAAATCTACCTACACCATCAGCAATACCATTGTTCCTTAAGTACGATCTCGCTAGTGAGTTAAATAAAAATAACATCAAAAAGGAAACGATAAGTATGGTTACAATATTTTTTGTAATTGAAAAATCTAAAGGTTTTTCATTTGTTATTTTGCCGTTTTCATCTTTAATTATATCACCCTGAAGGTTTGTCTTATAAATTTTATTATTGTCATAATTCATTCTGTAAAAACTTTCATTATCAGCTACAACCTCTTTGCCGTGCTTAAAGTCAGATGACATAAAAAACTTGAAACCATTATCGTATAAAATTATAGGTAGTGGTAATTCTATATAAACTTTTTTTCCATCAGCTTTTGTGTAAGAGGTCAAATAAAAACTGTGAGAATCTTTTAGGTGATGGGTAATATATTTTTTAATCTCTGTTTTTTTATCCTTCTTTTGATCAAAGGGTTCAGCCGAAAAAGCACTACAAAAAGCTAAAGTTGAAAATAGAGTTACAAGTAGAAATTTTTTTGAAAAAAACATTTCAGATTTTCTGTAAAATATATGCCCCCAAAGTTAGGATAATTAGTTAAAAAATAAAGCTATTTATTAAGTTTATTTACTTGTTTATAAACAATGTAGAACGCTAAAATAAAACCTAAAAATGTAAGTGAAAAAGTAAATAATTTTTGGAAATTATAATGAGAATCCAGCCACTTACCAAGTCTTGAAAAAAGGAACATGATGATCCCCATTTCAAAACTAATTACAACAAAAACCAATAAAGGATTAGGCTGTTTTTTCAGACTGTGTTTTGTTTTCTGATTTGCCTTCAACAGCTTTCAGCTGTTTACCAGACTTCATCGATATTGAAGCATCTACTTGAGCACCTTCTTCGACTGAAAGTTTTCCTGTTACAATATCTCCCTGAATTAATGACTCTGACATTAACGAAAGTGTTTCAGCAACCTCAATTTTTCCAGAAACAGAGCCAGAAATATCAGCATTAGAAGAATTGATTTTACCATTGATTTTACCTGATTTACCAACAACAACTTTTCCAGTTGTTGTTATGTTTCCCTCAACAATACCGTCGATTCTAAAATCTGCTTTAGAGTAAATATCCCCTACAATTTTTGTGGATGACTCAATTATATCTACGGATGGTGATGAAAAAAATTTATTCTCTGCCATAATCTAATTTTTATTTATTTCTAATGTTTTAAAAATCAGCATATTAATATACTGGGAGGTCGAAAGTACAAAATATTTATCGTTTGACAATATTTTTTTGTTTTGCATAATCAAGTCCACAAACTCTTCCGCCTCAACTCTACTTTCTAAACCATATTTAACCAAAAGATATGTGTTCTTTTCATATGGTTCCTGAACAAATCCATACCCACCTAGCAATTCATGCATTTTTTTTTCGTCGTAAATAAAAGCTAAAATATAATCGTTGTCGCTATATGAAATTTTATTTTCTACAAGACCCTCAACGTATTTAATTTTTTTTGATAAATAGTCTGTCTTTTCTGGATAAAGAACATTTATGTTTTTTAACTCTTCCAAGTATTTACTTGGTTTGTAAAGCCTACCTAATACTTTCAGCTTTTGTTCATATAAATTAAACCTAAAGTCTCTACTTGCTGATAAATTAATTAACGAATCAATAACTTTTAACGCTGTTGGGTGCTTATTTAATTCGATTGTATTTTTAATATAATCGACTAAAGAGTCTTTGGTGTTTTCTGAAAGTGCTTCAAGTTGTTGATTGCTCAAAAACTTTGCATAAGTTGACTGCGGATAATTAATTGTAATAAACTCCTTAATCTCCATTGCTTTTTTAGGTGCGTTAAATTCGTTTGATGAATATATTTGATGTAAATAGTATTTGCTTTGAAGGAACTCTTTCTCTTGAACTTTTCCCATTAACTTAACTTTTGACAGTGCATCCTCTGAACTTATTTTATCATTGAAATATTCATATAAATACAACCCTAGCTTTGAGAGGTTTTCATTAGAAATATTCAAAAGACTGTCTTTATCTTGTTTTGATCTGGGAAGATCATTAAAAGATCTAAAATCTTCCATAACCTCTTGCTTATTTTCATTTTGCAAAACTGTATTTGAAGACCCAAAAGAATAAGTTCTCCAATTGTCAACATTCGTTCGGTTTCCCCATTTTATTAAAAAAATTCTTTTTCCATTTTGAATAGCAAGTTGATTATCAAAGTAAAATGAACTTAAGGATGTGTTTAAGGTTTTTGTCTTTTGCTCATTAATTATATTTAACTCATTTTTTTTATTGTTTAGCATCCTGTTGATTTCCTCATCAGAAAATTGGCTCATATATATCAATGAATCAATTTTTTTGTTTTGTTGAACTAAACCTGAAATTAAGTTTAACTTCTCTCTTTGCTCGTTTAAGAGTAAATAACTCTTTGAATTAGGGTCATAGTATGTGATTAAAGTGTCCAAATAATTGGAGGAAACTAAGTATTCTTTATTTTTTAACTCTGTTAAGAAAAGTTCGTTGTAGGCATTGGTAAATAGGTTTATGTCTCTTTCATTAATTCTAATTGCTTGTTTTAAAAGAGTTTTTGCCTTATCGTCTTCATTTATTGATAATAGTTTTTTTGCATTATAAAAATTTATCCTAGGAATTTGGTTAAAGCTTCTCAAGTCAGAACTCAGATTTGAAAAATCCTTTTCTTTTGATTCTTTGCTTAGATTTAAATTAAATAGCTTGGCATTGATTACCAGACCAGAGGCTTTACTCTTATGTGATTTAATTGTTTTTGAGAAATATACTTTTGATGAATCTTTTAGGCCCTTCTGCATATAAACTTGCCCAATTATAAAATTTGACCTTGCGTTTTGATTTTTGTCTTTTGAGAAAATAATCGACTTTTTCAAATTAGAAATTAATGAGTCGTATTCTTTGTTAGAATAGTTGACCTCCGATTTAGCCAGGTATAATTTTGATTTATTCTCATCTGAAAGAGCTTCCTTTTTGATTGCTTGATCAATTATTGAATGAGCTAAGTTTCTTTGTCCTAAATTAGAATTAATTAGTGTTTTCCAAAAAGTTGCTTCACACCAAACGTCAGTTATTTTTTCCTGTTTTGTTATATAATTGAAAGCTTGCAGGGAAGAAATAAACCTTTTGTCGTAAAATCTAGATTTACCAAGAAGCAAGTAAGCTTTATTGATATAATCTGAGTCTAAATTATTTTCATTTCCAAACCTTTGAATAACTTTTATTGCTTTTTCCTCTGATCTTGTGAAGTTTTTAGTCGGGTAGTCTGATTCTAATTCAAGTACATTATTAAGCATGATTGGTGGTAATATTTCCCAATAGTTTTCCAAGTATAAATCCTTAAGTTTATTAACACCTTCCTCTAAAAAAAGATTGCCATTGAAAAGTATATTAAATTTTGCCTTAAGTGGTTTTAACGAAAAAAAAGGCTCTTTTTTTGCAGAACAAGAAATAAATAATACCAGCAAAAAAACAAGGCTTAGCTTTTTATACATCGTATTTAATTCTAAAATATTTCATATCATTGCACGAATATGGCAAACACTACAAATGTAACAGTAATTTTAGATGATGAAAAACTTGAATTTGTCATGGATGCTGATAAGACGATATTAGACGGTGCTTTAGAAAATGGAATTGATGCCCCACATTCATGTCAAGGTGGCATTTGTACTACATGTATCTGTAAAGTTGTTTCAGGCAAAGCAGAAATGGAAGATGTATATGCCCTTTCTGATGAGGAGCAAAACGAAGGTTTTGTTCTTGCTTGTATTTCAAAACCATTAGGTGATAAAATAACAATTAATTTTGATGATATTTAGCAGGTTAGAATTGCCTCAGCTCTTGTCAACACTTCATTGTAACTTATTGATCTCATTGCGCCTTCATACCCATCAAGATCCTTGTTCCCGTAAATAGAATTGGGTACCATAGGATATTTTCCTCTATCAACACATAATTGATTTTCAGGTCTTGAACAGAAGGTTGAAAAACCAGTATAAGGATGGGTAAGCCCCCAAATGGTGATAACAGGTACATTATAAATAGATGCTATATGACCATTCGCAGAATCCATTGATATCATTAAATCTAAATTTGAAATCAAGGCAATTTCATTTTCAAATCCACCCAAACTTGAACTTGAATAAACATTCTTAAATGCTTTAGACCATTTTTCAATTATATCCATTTCAAATTTTCCAAAGCCAAATAAAAAAACCGTATGTTTTTGGTCTAAAAACCCTACTACTTTCTGCATTAAATCTAGGGGATACATCTTTGTTGAATATCTAGCAAAGGGGGCAACCCCTATTAGCTTTCGGTTTGTTAGTTCAATCTTTTCAGTATTTAAATTAAATTTTTTTGATGGAGGGAAATAGTGATCTGTGGTTAAGTCAATATCAAATCCTAGCTTGTTAAACACCTCTTGGTAATTAAAATAAACTGATGTTAATGGTTTGAATATTTTATTTTTTTTTCTTGTAAGCGCTTTTCTTTCACTTCTTTTTTTATCAACAGAAACAACCACGTGAAACGATAGTTGAAACAAAAACTTTAGAAGGCGTGTTCTTAATACGCTATGAAGATCCGCAATTTTATTGGGGTTGGTTTTTTTTAGGTCCCTAAAAAGCCTTATAAGTCCAAAAGCTCCTTTGTGTCTTTTTTTAAAGTCTGCTTCAAAAAATGCTATGTTTTTAAATTCACCAAAAAAAGGAGTAAACTTTTTTCTTGTGACAAAAACAAATTTTTCATTTGGATATTTTTTTTCAAGACATCGTAGAACTGGAATCGTCATTACCACATCTCCTAAAGATGAAAATCTAAGAATTAAGGTTTTTTTTTCATCAATCATTTTGCGAATAAAGCTCTGGATTTAGAGATTCATCATTATACATTTTCATTTGCTTATAGGTTGCTATTCTTACTTTTCCACTTGAAATATTATCAAATAATTGATCTATAGCCATGGATAAATTTGATTTTTGCTCCAATAAAGTACTCAGTTTAAATGAGCATTTTTTTCTGTGATCTGTTGAGGCGGTATCTCTTTCAGCCTCCTCTTTCATATGATATATTTTTAATGACAAGATTGATAATCGATCAATAGCCCAGGCTGGGGTTTCTGTATTTAAAATTGCTTCCTGTTTGGGGTTTTCTGAGGAATATTTTTTAAAAAAGTAATCATCGAGCTCTTCAACCATATCAGTTCTATCTTGATTACTTGAGTCAATTCTTCTTTTTATTTTTAGGGCTTCATAGGGCTCAATATTTGGTTTTCTTATAATGTCCTCTAAATGCCACTGAACAGTATCAATCCAGCACTTATTATAAATGATTTTTTCAAGCGATGAAGAATCACTGAAGGGGTTGGTTTTTTTTCCGTCTACTGAGTTAGAAATGTGGTAATCATCAATGGCTATTTTAAAGACCTTATTACAAACTGAGCTTACTGACATTTCTAATTAAATATATAAACTATATTCAAAATTAGAGTAAATTTGTAAAAGCATATACTATGGAAGTAAAAGATTTATTTGCAGCAATTGAGTTTCTATTCGTAGAAGTATTATTTATACCCCTTGACTTCATTCGCTTAGAAATTTCTAACTGGTTTTTTCAGAACGCTATCAATTTTAGTTTGATGTTAGTTATTGCCTCGGCCTTGGTGTATTGGACTCTTCAACTAATAAAGTTTGATAAGTCTGGTAAGGAAGATAAAGATGTAACAGCTCACTCTTTTCTATAAATCAAATCCGATATCTTTTCGAAAAGTCTTTCCTTGAAACTGTATTTTAGAGACTGTCTTATATGATTTTTTAAGGGCTTCCTTCAAATTGGGAGCGGTTGACACAACTGATAAAACCCTTCCCCCATTTGTATAAACCTCATCATTTTTCTTTAATGTACCTGCATGAAATATCACACTTCCTTCAACACTTTCAATACCCGAAATTACTTTTCCTTTTTCGTATTTCTCTGGGTATCCGCCTGAGGCTAATACAATGTTTACAAAATAATTTGAGTCCACCTCAAGTTCTAACTCGTCCAAGGTTTGGTGATAACAACTAATCAAAAGATCCATAAAATCGTTTTTTAATCTTGATAATACCACTTGGGTTTCAGGGTCTCCCATTCTAACATTATACTCTATTACATAAGGCTCGTTATTAACATTTATTAATCCAATGAAAATAAAACCTTTATAATCAATGTTCTCGTTTTTAATACCCTCAACTGTAGGTTTTATGATTTTATCTTCGATTTTTTGTTTTAAAGTTTTATCTAAAAAAGGTACAGGAGAAACAGAACCCATACCGCCAGTATTTAGGCCAGTATCATTTTCTCCAATTCTTTTATAATCTTTTGCATATGGTAAAACTTTATAATTTTTTCCATCAAATAAAACAAAGCATGACATTTCAATTCCATCAAGAAACTCTTCAACAACTACAGTTTTTGACGATTCTCCAAACTTACCAAGCAACATTTCTTCTAATTGTGTTTTTGCCTCTATAATGTTATCAATTATTAAAACTCCTTTGCCGGAGGCGGGTCCGTCAGCCTTTAAAACATATGGCGGTTTGATTGTCTCCAAATAATCTAGCCCTTCTTGAATTTGAGCCTGTGAAAAAGACCTGTATTTTGCTGTTGGAATATTATATTTTTGCATGAAATTTTTGGCAAAATCCTTACTGCCTTCAAGTTTTGCTCCTTTTTTTGAAGGTCCTATTACTGCAGTTTTTTTTGTTAGAGGATCTTTTTTTAAATAATCTTGAATTCCGTTGATTAAAGGAATTTCGGGACCTACCAAAACCATATCAATTTTTAGATCAATTACTTTTGATTTTATGAATTTTAAATCCTCCTTTTCTGTGTATATTGGGGTTGACAATTCTTGAGCACCAGCATTTGGGTTAATTGAAAAAATATTGATATTTTTTCTAGATTGACTTAGCTCCCAAATAAACGCACTTTCTCTAGCCCCTGAACCAACAATTAATATATTCACAAAATAAAATTAAAGCTTAATTTTTAGATTCTATTTTTTTAATGTACTTATTTAAACCATGGACAAATTCTCTATTATTGGATAGTCGTGGAACCTTGTTTTGACCACCTAATTTTCCCAGGGATTTCATATATTTTTTAAATGTTCCCATTGGCACATTGACCACCTTTAATGGTTGTAATACCCTTCCCTCTACCAAGTCCTTGTAATATACGTTTTGATTCTTCATTTCAGAATTAACAATTTCTGCAAATTTATCAATCGGGCTGGTGTCTTTATCAAATTCAATCCACCACTCATGATGAGGCAAGTCTGGTTTTGAAACATCAATCATTGGTGCGACAGTAAACTCTTTGACCAATAGTTTGGTCTTAGCTATTGCATACTTAATACTTTGCTCCACTTCTGACGAAATAACATGCTCTCCAAATGCTGATATGTAGTGTTTATATCTTCCTGTTACGATTATTTTTGGTGGATTAATTGATTTGAACATAACAGTGTCGCCGGTGTTATAGGCCCACAAACCTGCGTTTGTTGAAATTATCATTACATAATTTTTATTAAGGTTAACCTGTGATAGGTTTAGGCGAATCGGTTGTTCTTTTTCAATCTGGTCAACCTCCACAAACTCATAAAAAATTTCAGAATTATACTGCAAAAGAAGTGTGGGGTCATTTTGGTCATTTTGGTATGCAAAAAATCCCTCTGATGCAGGATAATATTCAATTGTGTTGATTTTTTTACCAATAAGTTTTAAGAAAATTCTTTTGTATGGCTCAAAGTTTACTCCACCGTAAACAAATAATGAAAGGTTCTTAAATAAATTGATTATTTTTTTTTCTTTTTTATTATGCAATAGCCTCTCCAGATACATCTGCACCCATGATGGTATTCCTCCGATCACTCTTAGATCTTTTTCATATGTCTCTTCACAGATAGCATCAATTTTTGACTCCCAATCATCTATTGAATTGGTCTTCATTGATGGTAGGTTTCTGCTTTGTAAATACTTTGGAACATGATGGGCTACTATTCCAGAAAGTCTACCAATAAGAATTCCGTTCAAATGTTCCAGCACTGGTGAGCCTTGAATAAAAATATTTTTACCATTTAAAAACCCACTATCTCCAGTTTGTTTAATATAAAAGAGTATTGCATCTCTTGATGAATTTATATGATAGGGCAAAGATTCTTTTGTTATAGGAATATGTTTAACCCCACTTGTTGTTCCTGATGTTTTAGCCAAGTACTTTGGCTTTCCTGGCCAAAGTATGTTTTTTTGACCTTTTTGGATATCATTTATGTAGTGTTTAAAGGATTCGTAGTCCCTGATCGGAACCTTTTCTTTGAATTTATCATAATTTGAAATCTTCTTGAACCCATGGTCTTTTCCAAATTTTGTCTTCATCGCTTTTTTAACCAACCTTTGGAGTATATCCTCTTGAATTTTAGTGGCTTTTGTGTATGTTTTTTTTATTTTATTAACCCTAAAATGAGCCACGACTTTTGCAATAAGACTGATCATAGGCTATTAAAAAATAATAAAGTCCTCAGGATTTATAGGGCCATTAGAGTCCCAAAGCTCAAAATGTAGGTGAGGTCCACTGGTTAGTTCTCCCGTGTTTCCTGAAAGAGCAACAACTTGGCCCTGCTTTACATAATCCCCTGTTTTAACTTTTGATAGATAGTTGTGTTTGTATACGCTTGTAAGCTGATCTCTGTGATACACAATTACAGTGTGTCCAGAATCAATTGTCCACTCAGACAATAGAACAATTCCGTCAGCTACAGCTTTTACCGGTGTTTGTTCTTTCAAGACAATATCGATGCCATAGTGTTTGATGGAAACATCAAAAGACTCTATAATTATACCTCTTACAGGGGGAGACATTTCTAGGCT
>CACLQX010000036.1 GCA_902609185.1 uncultured Bacteroidota bacterium
CAAATACTTACCTTTTTTATCAATTATTCTGTTTTATATGTCTAGCTATTTTTCATTTGGTACTTATTATATTTTTGAATATGTAAAAGCTTTATACCATGAAAATAACCTACACTTTTTAATATTTGGGTCATGGGACTTTGAATCCTCATCTAATGTTGCATGCAAATATATAGACTGTGGTGTTAATTGGGAGCCCGACATGATTTACCTAATTCATAATTTTGGGTTAATATTATTTATATTAATTTTTTATTTAATGATTAGGGCCTTTAAGGATTTAATTAAAAAATCATTTAAACAAAAAAATAATTTTTATTCGTTTTTATTTATCTACTTGTCATATTACATTTCATTGCAAATGGTATCTTTCCCAATAGGAAATCTTGTAATTTCAAGTACACCAAATATTTTAATAATAATAATATTAACTAGTATTTATATACATAAAAATGTTACAATCAATAAAAGTAAAAACCGACCATAGAGGGAGTTTAATTGTTTTTGAAAATGAGGAGAATTTAGATTTTGTGCCCACAAGATCTTACATATTGATGAAAAATCAAAATAATGAAAAAAGAGGTTTTCATGCCCACAAAAAATTAAATCAGCTTATTGTTTGCTTAGCAGGCTCATGTAAAATCAAAACAATTGATAAAAACATGAAGGAAAATAATTACTTTTTAAACTCATTAGAAAAAGGCTTAAAAATTGAGCCGTATACATGGAGAGAAATAACATCGATGAGTAAGTCCTGTATTGTAATAGTCAATTGTGATAGACCTTATGAACCAGACGATTATATTCATGATTTCAAAAAATTTAAAGAAATATGTCAAACATTTTAATATTCCCAGGTGGAACTGAAAATGGATTAGAAATTAAAAGATCTTTAGAAAACAAAAAAAATATTGATATATTTTCTGTCGCTGATTCTCTTGAGGATAATTCATTTTTTTATTATGATAATTCTTACTTACTGCCCAATGTTTCAAAAAGATCCTGTATTGATGAACTTAATGATTTAATAATTAAATGTTCTATTGATTTTATTTTTCCAGCTAATTCATTAATTATTGATTTTCTAGTTAAATATAGAGATCAAGTCAAATGTCAAATTTTATTGACCAATTCTGAATCTGTAAAGACGACTAGAGACAAGTTAAAAACATATAAATTATTTAATTCCAAAGATTGGTGTCCTAAGTTTTACACTAATTTGGATGAAATAAAAAGCAAAGATTTTCCTTTATTTCTAAAACCAAGGTCATCATACGGATCAAAGGGAATTAAAAAGATTAATTGTTTAAATGATTTGAAAAATATTGACCTTAAAAATAATGTTTTAACTGAACATCTGGCTGGGAATGAGGTTACTGTTGAATGCTTCTCAAACATAAACGGAAAGTTAATTTATTCTACAGCCCGGACGAGAAAAAGAATTAGAATGGGTACTGCATTATTTTCTGATAATAATTTCACAAAAGATGAAAGAGTAGAATTTAATGATATTGCTAACTTTATTGCAAAGTCCATAAAGATTGAAGGGCTCTGGTTTTTTCAGTTAAAAAAAAGCTCTTTAGGCAAATACAAACTACTGGAGGTAGAATGTAGAGTGGCTGGATCAATGGCTTATTCAAGATCAAATAACGTTAATCTACCCTATCTTCAATATTTACTTTTTAAATCTGAAAACCTTGAAATAAATCCAAACAAAATTGACTTTACTCAATCTAGAAGTTTAGATTTAGTATATAAGTCAAAAAAATTAAAAATTAATTTCATTTATATTGATTTGGACGAAACAATTATTGTTAATGATAAGATTAATAATTATATGATAAATATAATAATCAAAGCAATAAACAAGAATATAAAGGTTGTTCTAATTACAAAAAGCTTAGAAATTAATTTAATTACTTATTTAAAATCAAAAAGAATCTACCATTTATTTGATGAGATAATTCATTTGAGTGAAAGTGAGCACAAGTATAAGTATATGAACAAAGACAGTATTTTTATTGATAATTCATTCACGCAAAGAAATGATGCAACTTTGAATGGTATTATGAGTTTTGACCCCGATTGTCATGAGCTAATAAGTTCGCTAATATAAACCAACATGAACTTAAAATTAAAAAAAATAGGTTTATTATTTAATCCTAAAAACACCTCAAAGAGTTGGGTAACCCATGCCATGGCACCAACAAGTTTTGTACAAGATGACATTATCAGAGTTTTTGTAGGAGGCTGGGATGAATCTGGGATTAGCAGGATTTATGAAATAAATTTAAATAAATTAAAACCAACGGAAATAATAAATATTAAAAAGGAACCAATCTTAGATATTGGTTTTAAAGGATGTTTTGATGAAAATGGAGTATTCCCAGGTCATATCAGCATTGATGAGGATAAGATTTATTTATCCTACACTGGGTTTCAATTAGGACATAAAATACCGCATTATAACTTTAGTGGATTGCTTAAATTAATAAATAATATTTTTATCAAAACATCTAATTCTCCATTGTTGGACAGGCATGATGAAGGTTTATATGTTAGAGCAGGTCATTCATTTATTAAGGAAGGTCCATTTTATCACTCAGTTTACTCATCTGGCTCAACTTTCGAAATGGTTGGAGGGAAACTTAGACCTAATTACAATGTATTTTACAAGAAAACATCGTCTTTAGAAAAAAGTGATTTTGCTTCTGCTGGAAAGAAAATCATTGAATTTGATCAAGATGAACACGGTTTGGGCCGTCCACAGATTTTCAAACTCAATAACATTTATTTCGTTATTTACACTGTTAGAACAAAAGATATGAATTATTCAATTGGAATATCTTATTCAAAAAACTTAAAAGATTGGACTAGATATTATTGGGATATTGAACAATTTAAAACTTTAAATGAATTTGATTCAGAAATGATTTATTTTCCATTTTTTCAACAAATAGGTGATAATTGGGGTTATATTTTTTATTCAGGAAATGAGTTCGGAAAATTTGGTTTAGGTGCAATTAAATTAGAAATTAAAAATGATTGAAATTAAATTGTTTGATGATTCATGCAAAAATGAATGGGATGAATTCATAGAAAATTCAAACGTTACTTCATTTTTATTAAAAAGAGATTTCATCGAATATCATAAAGAAAATTATGAAGAAAATTCCTTAATGGTTTATAAGAATGAAAAATTAATTTATATAATACCAGCATGTAAAATAGAAAAAACTTTTAGTTCATTTCATTTTTTAACATATGGGGGTATTATTTTATCCAATGATAGTTATAAATTTTTAGACATAGAACAGTCATTTAGAGAGGTTATTGATTATGTGAAAACAACTTTGAATTTGAAAAATATTACGATTAAGCGAATACCTTTCATTTATTACAAAAAGCCTAACGAAGATGACCTTTATTTAATGTTTAAAAATGACTTTAAGTTAATCGGAAGACAGTTATCATCTACATTCAATCTTAATGATTTCAACATTCCGAACAAAAAAAAATATAATTACAGGAAATGTATTAATAATGGGATTGAATTAATTGAGTGTTTAGATTCTAAAAATCTAATTGATATAATGAGCTACAACTTAAAGAAATATAAAAAGAAACCGGTTCATAATTATAACCAGTTAAATTATTTAAAATCTAAATTTCCAAATAATATTATGTTTTATGAAGCAAAATTAAATAGTGAGCCTCTAGGTGGTTGTATTATTTTCAAAGTTAACAGATGTATTCATGTACAATATTTGTGTTCCACAGACTTAGGAAGAAAGAAAAGAGTAGTAGATTTTATAGTTAACGAATTAGTTAAGATATATTCAGATTATGAATTTCTAGATTATGGTATTAGTACAGAAAATAATGGTGAGTTTTTAAATTATACTTTACTAAATGCAAAAAGAGAGTTAGGATTTGATTCAATATGCTATGATATATATAACAAAGAATTGTGAAGAAAATTAAATTTTTAGATTTAAAAAAAATTAATAAAAAATACGTCCTAAAGTATATATTTTATTTATTGAAATACTTGATTTCAGGTGGTTTCTATATTAATGGTAGTGCAAAAACCAAATTTGAAAAGCAATTGGCTAATTATCTTAATATAAATCATGTTTTAGGAACAGGAAATGGACTAGATGCACTCACTATTGGATTTAAATCTCTAATTGAGCTGGGTTATCTTAAAGAAAATGATGAAATATTAGTTCAAAATAATACATTTATAGCCTCATATAATTCAATTAAATTAGCGGGTCTAAAACCCGTATTATTTGACTTAAATATAAAATCCGTAATTCCCTCTGTTGATGAAATAAAAAAAGTTGTATCTCCCAAAACAAAGGGGTTATTGCTTGTTCATCTCTACGGCTTTAACTCAATTAATGATCAATTAATAAAGTATTTAAAATCAAATAAAATTTTACTTATTGAGGACTGTGCTCAATCAATTGGATCGTGTTACAAAGGAAAAAAATGTGGGACATTTGGAGTCTTTTCAGCTTTCAGCTTCTATCCTGGAAAGAATTTAGGAGCTATTGGAGACGGTGGTGCTATAGGGTCTAATTCAATTAAAATAATAGAAACTTGCAGGGCTATTAGTAATTATGGTTCATTTAAAAAATATAAACATGATATTTTCGGAGTAAATTCAAGATTAGATGACATACAAGCAATATTCTTAAGCATAAAACTAAGAGATCTAGAAAAAGAAAATAGTGCTAGAAGAAAACAAGCAGAATACTACAACTTAAATATTAAAAATAAGAAAATTACAATAGCTGAGGGTTTAGCAGAAAGTATTGATTCTTATCATTTATTTGTAATTAAAACTAATGACAGGACAAAACTTATGAAATTTTTAAATTCAAATAATATTGAGTCATTAATACATTATCCAATTACAATCTCTGACCAATTATTTATTAAAAATGAAGTTGATCATAAAAAATTAGTAAATTCTGAAACAGCTTCAAAAAAATTATTAAGCCTACCTATAGGCTCTCACCTTAACATGAAAGAAATTAAATTGATTACTGATGTTATTAATAGTTATTAATAAATATTTGTTCCAAATTAATTAAGGCAATTCGAAAATTAAATATAAAAGTGAAAAAAATATATCACATCTTCTTGTTTTTGAGTAGTACAAAAAGTATAAAGATTAAATCAATGGTTTTTTTAGGTTTTTTGATAGCTCTTGCAGAAACAATAAATACATTAATAATTTCTTTATTTGCTTACGTATCAAATTCTAATGAAAATTTTTTCTTTGATACAATATCTAAAAATGATTTACTTAAGCTATGTTTTCTCTTGTTTGTATCACTTAGCTTCTTAAACATAATGGGTTTCAAAATGCTTTTTAAACAAGTACACCTTTCACATATAAATTATTCTAAGGAACTGTTTAACAAATTAATTCTAACTGTCTTTCCAAATAGTAAAGATTCTAGTACAATAATTGAATTATTTCGAGGTGATCTGCTTAAATTTTTTGACCAAATTTTGATTAATATAATTCAACTCATAAGTAAAAGCATAATCATAATTTTAACTTTTACAGCAATATTTATTTATTCATTTAGATTAGGTCTTACTCTTCTCTCAATAATATTATTTATTTTTATTTTAAACGAATTTTTAATAAAAGAAAAAATTATTAAAAATGGAGAAATTAATATTGCAAATTTAAAAAAACTAACTGGGGATATTATTGACTTTACAAACCTCTGGATAGAATCATATGTTTACAGAAAAACAAACTTTTTTTTAAACAGAATTAGTAATTCGACAAGAAGTTTTTCTAAAGGCCATTTTGGTAATCTTTTTTTAGCAACTCTTCCTAGAGGTATTTCTGAGCTTGTTGTAATTTCTGTTCTTATTATTTATTCAATTGTTTTTATTGGGAGTAATAACTACATAGAGTTTTTATTTTTCTTTATTGCTTTATTCAGATTAATACCTTTATTTCTTCAGATAAGTGCTTCTTTGGGGCTTATAAGATCTAGTTACAAATCTTATGATAATATAAGTTCAATAATGAAAGTGCACAAAAAAATTAACATTCGAAAAACCAATAAAGTTCTAGTTGAAAAAATTGAAATTTTGAAATTTGAGAAGCATTTTAATCTTTCAAATTCTATTATTATAAATGAAAAATTAACTTTCACAAAAGGTCATATTTATTTAATAAAAGGAGAATCAGGAAAAGGGAAAACAACTTTCCTAAATGCACTTGCGGGAATTATTGACTCAGATATTCTTGAGTTTAAGATTAATGGTAAGAGTTATAATAACCCAAGCTCATTGTTGTCTTTAACCAATCTTGGATATGTACCGCAAAGATCACATAATTATGAGGCATCACTGGAAGAGAATTTAGCATTTAATGATAACCAAAAAAAAACCATTACAATTGACTCAATAATTGATTCTGTAGGGCTAGAAAAATTAGTAGAAAAAGATAGTGACAAAATATTTCATAATCTAAGCGGCGGTCAAACTCAAAGACTTTCAATTTCAAGAGCCCTTTTTTTTAATGCAGAAATTATTTTATTTGATGAGCCTTCTTCTTCAATTGACGATGAAAATAAAAAAAATCTAATCAAAATTCTAAATAAAATTAAAACTGATAAAATTATCATTATCGTAACTCATGATAATGATTTAGATATTATTTCAGATAAAACTTTTCAATTATGAATTTAATTATTCAAGGCCCCATTTTATCAATTGGACGAGGAGGTAAATCTGCATGGTTAACAAATGAACAAATAGAAAAAGAGGATATCATATCCTTCAATTGCGAAGAAAATATTTTGAATATAATTGATATTTATGCTTCATCTTTTGATCTAATTGTTATTTCGACTTGGGAAAATGAAATCATGACTCAATATTTTAGTGATAAGATTAAAGAATACAGTAATGTGAAATTATTATTAAATAAAGATAATGATGTACCTGAGGTTAAAGATTTTAATTATAGAGCTGAACTTCAGAACGAAGCTGTAACAAAGAATAATAAACTAAAGCAATTTTACTTAATATATAAATCTTTGAAACTTGATAGTAACAACTCAAAAAATTGGGTTAAAATTAGAACCGATCAATATGTAGATTTGAGGTATATCCTTAACCTAAAAATAGAAAAAAATAAAGTTTATGTCCCAAAAGCATATCCAAGGGGATTTCACGATTTTTATTTTATTGCTAAGCGTGATTTCATGTATAAAATTTCTCATGATTATGTTTTTAAACATAAAGAATTAGAAGCCAATTTACACAAGGATTTCCCATTAAACTTAGCATATAATAAATCTATATTTTTTAGAATATTGTTGAAGGCTAGAGAGTTGGTGAAAAATAAAGAATATAAGTATTTTAAATACTTCTCAATACTCACAAGTTTTTACATAAGACATAAAATAGATAAACTATTCGTTGATTTACCATCTGAGATGCGAAAGGGTATAATTTGGAGAGGTCAGGAATTAAAGTCTTTTTAGTGAAAGTATCTTTTATTATTGCGGTTTACAACCAAATGGATTATGTAGAGAGTTCCTTGATTAGTGCTTTTGAACAAGATTACCAAAACGTTGAGTATATAATTTCTGATGATTTTTCCTCGGATCAGTCCTTTGATGTTATTAATAAAACAGTAAGAATTTATAATGATAAGCTGAATATTAAATATCACAGGAACAAAAAAAATTTAGGAATAATAGAAAATTTTAAGAAAAATATTAAAATTTCAACAGGTGATATTGTGGTAGGTGGGTCCGGAGATGATATTTATAAAAAAAATAGGGTTTCATTGACTGTAGCCGCCTTTAATAAAAGTAAAAGAATATCTGCAGTTTTTTCAAATGGCTATGAAATTGATAAATTCAACAATATAAAAGGTCTCATTTTTAAAACAAAACCCATTTTTTCAAGTTCTAAAAAAGAGTTATTTTATAAAAAAACCTGGATCCATGGAGCAACTGCATCATATAAAAAAGAAATTTGTGAAAAGTTTTGCCAAGTTAGTTTTAAAAATAATTTTCAAGAAGATTCAATTATGTCATATATTGCCTGTATCTATGGTGAAATAAAATACATAAATAAACCTCTTGTACTTTACAGATTACATGATACTAATGTTTCAAGTCCAAGGAAAATGAATTCATTAATTCAAATCTTTTTAAATAAGCCTAATATCTATAAATCAAGAATTGATTTTTTATTAAGTAATAAACTTTATAATTTTCTTCTATTAAATAATTTAATATTGGTTATTGTAACTAATATTTATAGATTTTTAAATTATATAAATATTTTAAGGCCAATTCTAAGGTATAAATTCAAAAAAATCTTCAATTGACAAATAAAATTTATATAATTGACCCCCAAAACTCAATTCTTTCAAAGGATCTATTAAAAAGTCTTGTTGTTTTTTTTCCAAATTTTGAATTTGAGCTTCTTAGTTTGAATATGAAAAAATCAAAAAAAAATCCCATAATTTATATGTGGAGTACTTTTTCATTAATTAGTAAAATAAAAAAAAATGATTTAGTTATTCTGTTTTCCCCTCTGATCATATATGCTCCCTTTTTATTTTTAAATAAATCTGTTAAAATTTGTTTGTATTTTGATTTCTTCCCTATACATCAAATACAACTTAAAGTAATAACAAAATTTAAAAAAATTCTATATTTAATTGAGAGGTATTTATTTAATAAAAAAATGTATGCAGTTGGGCTAATGTCTCCTAAAAATATTGAATTTGCAAAAAAATACTTTAATCCAAACAAAACCATACTTTTTAAAGCCCCATTATGGAGCTTCAAAAAACCTGTAGCTGTTACCTCAAAAAAATTTAATAAAAAAAGTACAATTAAAGTTTTTTTTGGTGGTCAATTAATTAATGGAAGAAATATTCCATTTATGATTTCATTTATAAAACACATAATTTATAAATTCAAAAACTATGAATTTCACATCTTTGGATCTGGAAAATACGAATTAGACTTTAAGAGGCTTTCAATAAAGCATAAGAAAATTATATTTCACGGTAAAAAAAGTCATAAAGAGTATTTCAATAAAATACAGGAATTTGA
>CACLQX010000037.1 GCA_902609185.1 uncultured Bacteroidota bacterium
TTACTTTTTTTATGAGAGATAAGAATCGATTACTATCATTTTTACCGCATTTTATTTTTATATATCCAAACCTTAGAAGATATTTAAAAAGCGTTATTGGAGGAATTAATTACTACTTAAAAAACAAAAAAAGAGTTCCGAGAAATTTTTTCGGGAATCATCGTTGGTTCTCATAATTTTAAAAAAAAACGATTTAGTAACACTTAGTCTTTCTTTTGGTATTAAATTTGCCCCTTTAAAATCTAAATGAAAAGAACAATCATTTCTGTAGTTGCAGGTCTAATATTACTAGCTGTAACATATTTTCTCTCAGGTTTGATTATGAACTCTGGAGATGAAATAGTTGCAAAAGCAGTTACCGCAGAAGAAAATGTTGAGGTAACTATCGTCAAAAATTCGACCAACGATGCTACATTGAATTTAAATTCAATTGTTCAATCTGAAAATAAAGTCCAATTAATTTCTGAAGTCACCGGAATCATTGACTTTACAAATATCAGGTTTAAAAAAGGTCAAAAATTCAAAAGGGGCCAGACAATTATAAAAATTAATTCCGATGAAGCCGAAGCCTTCTTAAGGCAAAGCAGAAGTCAATTTCAAAATCAAATAGCGTCTGTGTTGGCTGACATCAAAATTGATTATCCAGATAATTATCAAAAATGGGAAGAATATTTCCTAAACTTTGATATAGAAAATAATATAGCAGAATTACCAAAGCAAAGCACAAACAATGAGACCTTCTTTTTGACAGGAAGGGGTATAATTTCAAGCTATTATGGTGTGAAGTCAGCTGAAGAAAGATTAAACAAGTATAAAATCATTGCACCTTTTGATGGTGTAATATCAACTTCATTTGTTGAAAATGGAACAATGGCGAGAGCAGGTTTGATTCTTGGGGAATTTATAAACAGTGATTCATTTGAAATTGAGGTTAATATTCCGTCAGAATACAAACCTTTCGTTACCAACGACAAAGAAGTTTATATAAAACTAGCAGATGATAGTAGTGTGATTGGAAAAATAAACCGGATTAACAATAATGTAAACAGAGAAACTCAAACTGTAAGTGTTTTTGTAAAAAGTAAATCCAAAAAACTTAGTGACGGAATGTATGTTGATTTAATTTTATCACTTAAGTCAATTGATAATTCCTTTAAAATCTCTAGATCAATGATTAAAAATGATTCGATTGTTCATACAGTTGAATCAATGGCTGTCAAAAATAAAATAGTGAATCCAGAATTTTTTGGGGATAATTATGCTATTGTCTCTGGGCTGGATGATGGGGACATGGTTATTCAAACTCAAATTCCTGAGATATTCGAGGGCATGAAAGTCAAAATCATTGATTAGTAGTGAGAAGAATAATTACCTATTTTGTTAATTACCCAAAGGCAATAAATATTCTTGTTTTATTTTTTATTGTTTTTGGAACAGCAGGGACCCTAGCTTTAAAGTCATCTTTTTACCCATTAATTGAGCCTAAATTTATTGAAATTAGTGCCATACTGCCCGGTGCCTCACCAGAGGAGGTTGAGGAAGGTATAGTAATGAAGATTGAGGAAAACCTTAAAGGGATGGAGGGCGTTGATAGGTATTATTCCGCATCTCGAGAAAACATTGGGTATATTTTGGTAGAAACCCTTGAAGATTCTGATGTTGATAATGTTTTGGTTGATGTAAAGAATGCAGTGGATAAAGTTCCTTCATTTCCTGTTGATTTAGAACCAATTGTTGTAAAAAAAATGGAACAGCAAGAACCAACTTTTATTTTTTCTTTAACAGCGGAAAATATTGGTTTGAGTTCATTAAAAAATATTTCAAAAAAAATCGAAGTTGACCTAAGAAATCTAAATGGAATATCTCAAATATCAACATCTGGGTTTTCTGAAAATGAAATTGAAATTTCTGTAAATGAAAAACTATTGTCAAAGTATAACCTAACCTTCTATGAAATACTCGATGCAGTTCAGAAAAGTAATATAATTGTAAGTGGTGGAACTATAAAAACCAATAAAGAAAGATTTTTAATAAGATCCAACAATAAAAATTATTACTCGAACGAACTTAACGAAATTGTTGTAAAATCTTTTCCATCAGGTAATAATTTAAAATTAGGTGATGTTGCCAATGTTTATGAAAAATTTTCTGATGATGAGCCCCAGTTAAAATTTATTGACAATAAGTCTTCAGTGATCATGACTGTGTTAAGTACAAAAAACGAAGACCTTTTGGAATCAGCCGACAAGATTAGACTGTATATTGAAGACTTTAACAAAAAGAACAAAAATATTCAGCTTATTAAGCTGAAAGATTACTCTGAAGTTTTAAGACAAAGAACTAATCTTCTACTAGAAAATGGTGGTTTAGGTATTCTTTTAGTTTTAGGATTGTTGTCACTTTTTTTGAATACAAGATTAGCTTTTTGGGTTGCATTTGGTTTGCCAATTTCTTTTCTTGGAATGCTAATTTTTGCAGGAAACTTCAACATAACGATTAATATCATGTCTTTATTTGGGATGATTGTTGTCATTGGTATTCTAGTTGACGATGCAATCGTAATTGCTGAAAATATCTACAAGCATTTTGAAAGCGGGAAGTCAGCTGCAGATTCAGCAGTTGATGGTACTCTCGAAGTACTACCAGCGATTGTTTCAGCCATTATTACCACAATCATATCTTTTGCAACATTACTTTTGTTGGCGGGAGATGTGGGTAATTTCTTTGGAGAAGTTGCTATGATTGTAATCATAACTCTTTTAGTATCATTAGTCGAAGCACTGATTATTTTACCCTCACACTTGGCACACTCAAATGCACTTCAAAGAAAAAAGGAAGATAAAGATGGAATTCTTTTTACATTTTTTTCTACCATGAAAAAACTAAACCAAAAGGGTTACAGAGTCATGGATTGGCTAAGAGATAAAATTTACACTCCTATGCTAAGATTTGGATTGGAACATAGGTTTCTTAGTTTAAGCGGTTTTATAGCTGCACTAATGCTAACGGTAAGTTCAGTTTTTGGGGGTATAATTCCCATGACATTTTTCCCAACAATTGCCAGTGATTTTGTAACGGTTGATCTAAAAATGCCAATGGGTACCAGCACAAAGGTTACAGATTCAATTATTAATGTCATAGAAAAAAATGCAATCATTGCTGGAAATGAGCTTGAGGAAAAATACATGAAAGATGATGAGAGAAAACTTATTCAAAACATTCAAAAAAATATTGGAAATTATGCTGATAATTTGGAGATGGTTGCAGGTATAGGTAATATAGAGGGGTCAAGTGTAGCGTCATTAGAAATATACATGTTAGATAGTGAAGAGAGGACTCAAGATATTCAGTCATCAATGCTTGCTTCTCTAATCAGGGAAAAAACCGGAACAATAGCTGGAGCAGAAAAATTTATTATTAACGACGGTGCTAATTTTGGAGGAAGTCCTGTCGCAATTTCTTTGCTGAGTAATAATAAGTCTGATTTAAAAAATGCAAAAGATGATTTAATTAAAAATTTAAAATCGAACCCTATTTTGGTAGATGTAGCTCACAATGATCCACAAGGCTTAAAGGAAATTGACATTAAATTGAAGGAAAATGCTTATTCTTTAGGTCTAAATCTTCAAGGGGTCATGACTCAAGTTAGGTCTGCATTCTTTGGTCTTGAAGCTCAAAGAATTCAAAGAGGAAATGATGATATAAAACTTTGGATTAGGTATGATGAGTCAAGTAGGTCAGAAATTAAAAATCTGGATAATATGAAAATTGTTACCCCTAGCGGTAGAAAAGTTTTTCTTAAAGAAATTGCAAATTTTTCTATTAATAGAGGTGATGTAGCAATAAATCATTTGGATGGTAAAAGAGAAATTAAGATTACAGCAAATTTAATTGACCCCAACCAAAGCGCCTCAGATGCAGTATTTAGTATCCAACAAAATATAATACCAATAATTGAGGAAAAATATCCAACAATTGAGACTTCCTTTGAAGGTCAATACAGAGAAGCTAATAAAACAATACAATCTTCAAAGGTTGTTTTCCCTTTGGCATTATTTTTAATTTTTTGTGTCATAGGATTTACATTTAGAACTTACAGTCAACCATTTTTGCTTTTATTATTAATTCCATTCAGTCTAACAACTGTTGCTTGGGGTCATTTGTTTCATGGTTTCCCAGTAAATGTTATATCACTATTAGGTGTCATTGCATTGGTTGGAATTTTAGTGAATGATGGGCTGGTTTTAATATCAAAATTTAATTCAAATCTGAGATCAGGAAAAAGTTATGATGAATCGTTGTTTGGTGCTGGGAAAGAACGATTCAGAGCAATATTTTTAACATCGATTACCACAATGGCAGGGTTGGCTCCAATAATCTTTGAAAAAAGCTTTCAAGCACAATTATTAAAACCTATGGCAATATCCATTGCATACGGGATTGGCTACGCCACTTTCCTTACTTTAATACTGCTCCCAATACTACTTTCATTAACCAACACATTTAAGTTAAATTTTATTTGGTTGAGGAGTGGTCTTAAATTAGACAAGAGAGATGTTGAGGCACCAGTTATAGAACTTAAAGGAGAAAATAAATGAGAAAATTAAATTACATATTATTAGTTTTTTTAAATGTGGGTTACGCTCAAGAAATTCTAACTACTGATCAGGCAGTAAAACTTACTCTTGAAAACAATCTTGACATATTGGTTAGCGAAAATGTATTAGAAATTTCAAAAAATAATTCTTCGATTCTAAACAGCGATTATTTACCAATTATTAATGCAGAATCAAGTTTTGCTAAAAATAAAGCTGATGTAGATATCGATACTCCAGGTGGATTGTCGGGGGAAATTGAGGAAAGAGATGAAGAGGCTGAGTCTGCAAGATTGAATGTGATTTATTATTTAGTTGATGGGAATGGACGAAGATTTAATTATAAAAAATCAAAGGAACTTTTTAATAGAACCAAGCTAGAGGTCAGAGAGATTATTGAAAATACTCTACTGCAACTTTTTACTATATATTTTGATTTTGCAAGATTGACACGTGAACAGGAAATATTAAAAAACACGTTAGATATCTCATTGGAAAGATTAGAAAGGGTTAAAACAAAATATAAGTTTGGTCAATCTACATCACTTGAAGTTTCGAGTGCAGAAGTTGATAAAAATACGGACAGCCTAAATTATTTAAATATCATGAAGGTTCTTTCCAACACAAAAAGAGACCTTAACTTAATTATGAACATTGATTTAGAATCAAACTTTGAGGTTGATGAAGAAGTTAGTTTTGTCAATTTATTAGAGATTGAAAAATTCTACAACTCAGGATTAGGTAATAACACAATGTACCAAATCTTAAACATTGATGTAGAAATTTCTAGTTTAGAATTAAAAGCAATTAAATCAACATATCTTCCTGTTGTTCAATTAACAGGATCATATGGATGGAATGAAAATATCAATACAAATCCATATGGACTCTATAATAAATTTGTTCAAACCGGTACCGTTTATGGTGGAGTTGATATCACACTTCCAATTTTTAATGGTGGAAAAAGAATTACCGCAACTAAAAATGCAAGATTGAATTTGGAAAATTCAAAAATTCAAAAAAATAAAAATGAACTTGAAATAATCAAAAATATAAGAAACGCTTACGAAACCTATAAAAACAACTTATTCCTTTTAAAAATTCAAGAAAAAAGTTACCAAACAAGTAAGTTGTCCTACTCAAAGTTTGAAGAAAATTATTCTTTAGGCCTTGTATCTTCGATTGAATTTAGACAAGCACAAACCAATTTATTAAAAGCTGAACTTTCATTGAACAACTCTACATATGAAACCAAAATTTCCGAATTAGTTTTTTTAAAGTTGACTGGAGAAATAATTGATAATTATTAATCTAAGAATTTAAATTATTGAGATAACTTCCAATAGAGTCTTTAAATTCAATTCCCTCCAATGATCTTGTCTTTGTTAATTTTTTGAAGCAAGAAAGCCCCCAAATTAAAATTTCTTTGTAGAAATAAATTTCTTCTACATTGATATTTTTACAATGCTTTGAAATTATTGCTGAAAGTCCATCGACTTGATCAAGCTCATTTCTGTACTCCCGATCAGTAAAATCATCGCCTATGAATACTTCTTTTCCCTTTTTTGTGAACCATTGAATCACATCATCATACGGAGTTTCTTCGTTGGGTTTCTCAAGAGATTTTATAGTTGGGAAAAACAAATTAAAAACAGATTTGATTGCCTCTTCAATCAAACTGTATGAAACCTGATCAGCACCCTCTTGTTCACCTTCATAAACCAACTCAACCTTACCGTTTATGGATGGAATAACCCCAATAAAATCGGTTAAACGAACAACGGTATTTGTCTCACCATTTACAAGCATTCGTCTTTTAGCAGTGCTTACTAAATTTTCATAAGCAGTAATACTCATTCTAGTACTGATACCACTTTTTGCATCAACGTATTCACTAGATCGAGCAATAAAATTAATTTGCTCTACCAAATCCTTAGCAACTTCGGGGATCAATATATTCTTTTTATCATCATTTGAGATTTTGGACTCTTGCTTAGTTATTTTTTTTGCAATATTGATGGACAATGGATAATGAGTTAATATTTGTGATCCAATCCTGTCTTTTAGTGGGGTAACGATACTTCCACGATTGGTATAATCCTCTGGATTTGCTGTAAATACAAATTGAATATCTAATGGGATTCTCAATTTAAATCCTCGAATTTGAATTTCTTTTTCCTCCAATATTGAAAATAAGGACACTTGAATTCTTGCCTGTAAATCCGGCAACTCATTCACAACAAAAATGCATCTATTAGCTCTTGGAATCATTCCAAAATGTATAACTCTTTCATCAGAGTAAGAAAGCTTTAGACTTGCTGCTTTTATAGGATCCAAATCTCCGATTAAATCAGCAACAGACACATCAGGTGTTGCAAGTTTTTCGTAAAACCTTTCATTTCTGTGAATCCAATCTAACTCTGTTTTATCTCCAAAATTTTTAATAATCTCTTTTCCTTTTGATGATATTGGTGAAATTGGATCATCATTAATCTCAGATCCCTTTATTACAGGAACCCACTCATCAAGTAAATTAACCATTTGCCTGGCTAATCTGGTTTTCGCCTGACCTCGGAGTCCTAAAAAATTGATGTTGTGACCAGCCAATATTGCTCTCTCTAGCTGAGGAATAACACTATTTTCATATCCATGTATTTTTTCAAAAGTCTTTTTACCATCTTTCAAAACTTGAGTTAAATTACGTTTTAACTCATCTTTGATGGTCTCTGTTTTATAACCAGATTTTTTTAATTCCTTTAATGTACTTATTGTAGGTTTTTTCATCTATATCTTTCTTTTTTTATTTGTTTCATAATCCTCGAAAATCATTTCTCCTAAATTATCCAGACCAGTATAAAAGGCTTTTCCGTTGTTGGCTTTGGTAAATTCTCTTATGAAATGCTGTAAATATGAATCACGAGCAATCATAAAAGTTGTAATCGGTATTTTTAATTTTCTAGCTTGTTTAGCCATTGTGTAACATTTCTTTACAATCTTTTGATCCAATCCTGCACTGTTCTTATAGTATGATCCGTCTGGCATTTTTAAGCAGCTGGGCTTACCATCTGTAATCATTAATATTTGCTTATTGTTATTTTTTTTCTTACTCAGCATGTCCATGGCAAGTTGCAATCCAGCCACAGTGTTTGTGTGATATGGTCCAACTTTTAAATACGGAAGTTCCTTAATACTTATTGGCTTTGCATCATTACCAAAAACCAAAATATCAAGAGTATCTTTAGGGTATCTGGTCAATATTAGCTCAGACAACGCCATGGCTACTCTTTTTGCAGGAGTTATTCTATCCTCACCATAAAGAATCATGCTATGACTTATATCGATCATGAGAACCGTACTCATTTGTGATTTGTTAAGAGTGTTTTTAACAACCAAATCTTCAGCTTGTAAATCAAGTTCTCCACTACCTGTTCTGGTGTACATATTTCTCAAACTTTCCGTAATCATCAACTGATCAATAGAGTCACCAAACTGATAATCTCGGTAATCATCA
>CACLQX010000038.1 GCA_902609185.1 uncultured Bacteroidota bacterium
AAGAACAATATATTTTTCACAACCTTTTTAATACTAATCAAAGAATTAAATATTTCTCAATTATAATTAAATTTACAGTATGTCTGGATACATAATATACATTTTTATTTTTTTTATTTTATTCGGTTTTGTTTTCTCCAGCATACTTGAATATTTAAATTCCAAAAACTGGAATGATTCAATTCCAGATGTACTCAAAGATTTTTATAAAGAAAGTGATTACAAAAGAGCAAAGAACTATAAAATTGACCGAGATAAAGTTTCTTTAATATCATCACTGTTATCTACATCCATCACAATTGTGTTTATTGTTTCCGGTTTATATGGGAAAATTAGTGATTTTTCGATTTATTATTTTGATAGTCTTTTTCTGCAATCAGCAGCCTTTTTTCTATTCTTTTTAATTATAAGCACAACGATTAGTCTACCAATTAGTTATTATTCGGTTTTTACAATAGAAGAAAAATATGGTTTTAATAAAACCACAAAAATTACCTTTTTAAAAGATAAAATAAAGGGCCTTTTAATGTCATTGATAATTGGCGGTTTTATACTTTTTGTAAGTATTCAAATCTACATTTTATTTGGTGCTAATTTTTGGTTATGGTTATGGCTATTTTTATCTGTTTTTCTGATTCTCACTAATATGTTTTACACAACTCTCATTGTGCCAATTTTTAATAAACTAAGTCCCCTTGAAGAGGGATCCCTAAAAAATAAAATTGAAGAATACTCAAAAAAAATTGGATATTCTCTTGATAAAATTTTTGTGATTGATGGTTCGAAGAGATCTTCTAAAGCAAATGCATTCTTCTCTGGCCTAGGCCCAAAAAAAACAATAGCCCTTTTTGATACACTTATTGATAAACACGAGGAAGATGAGCTTGTAGCTGTCCTAGCTCACGAAGTTGGTCATTATAAAAAAAATCATATAAAACAAGGCTTACTCTTATCTGTATTACAAGTTGGAATAATCTGCTATGTTCTTCAACTATGTCTTAACGAACCTAGCCTATCCTATGCGCTTGGAGCAAGTGAAAGTTCATTTCATTTGGGTTTAATTGCCTTCAGTTTTTTATTTAGCCCAATAAGTATCATTATTGGAATTGGTATGAATATTTTAAGTAGAAGAAATGAATATGAGGCTGATAATTTTGCCAAAGAGAGCTATAATCCGGAAAGTTTAAAAAATGCTCTGAAAAAACTATCATCTGACTCACTTACAAATTTATATCCACATCCACTTTATGTGTTTGTTCATTATTCTCACCCTCCACTACTCAAAAGACTAGAGGCTCTCGACAGAAAATAGCAAAATAGGCACACTATTTGATTCAAATGATATACTTTAGTGTACTCATTAAAATTTCTTTTCTAATTCAATAAAAAATTGAAAAATATCAAAATAAGTTCCGAAAATAAACTGGTAATTGATCCTGAAATGATCTATTACAGCTTTCACAATTGGGATAAATCAAAGCAAAAGGTATTTTATGAAACCGAAAATAACTACATACAATTTCACTTTTGCATTGATGGACATGTTAGTTTTCAATATAATAATGGTGCATACAGTTTTCCTGTTGGAAAAGGTAATTCCATACTACTTTACAACCCAATAATGAATTTACCTGTCAATGCAATCTTAGATATAGGTACAAAATTGGTTAGTGTTCATGTAAAAATTGAAAAACTTCACGGATTGTTTTCTGAGGACGCAGAGACTATCCCATTTCTGAGCGATGAGCATATTAATAAAAAATACTATAAAGAAAATTCATTAAGCCCTAAAATTACTGCCATATTAACACAAATGATGTCAGAAAATATCAGTAAAAATGTAAGAAAACTTTATCACAAAGGGAAAATATTTGAATTACTAAGCCTCTATTTCAATGTTTCCAAAGAAATGAATATAGACCAGTGTCCATTTTTGGCTGATGATAAAAACGTAAAAAAAATAAAACAAGCCAAAGAAATTATAATTTCAAGAATGGTTGAGCCACCTACATTAAAACAATTAGCAAAAAATGTAGATATTTCATTAAAAAATCTTAAAGAAGGATTTAAACAAGTCTACGGAAATACTGTATTTGGTTTTTTATTTGAATATAAAATGAACGTTGCCTCTAACATGCTTTCCTCCAAAAACTATAATGTTAATGAAGTTGCTTTACATCTAGGTTACAGTACAGCCAGTCACTTCATAAACGCATTCAAAAAGAAATTTGGAACAACTCCAAAGAAATATTTAAACTCCAATTGATTTTTCAATGAAAAATAAGTTGCTAACAATATTTCAAGTCACTATAACTGTATTCTTCATTTACTATACTCTAACTAAAATTAGTATATATAAAATTTTAGAAATACTGAAAAGTGCTGATTTATTATTTATTCTATTTGCATCTATATTATATTTTTTATCACAGATAATTTCATCAGAAAGATTATGGTTTATTTTAAAAGACAATAATCTTATAATATCCTCAAAAGAAAATATCAAACTATATATGATCGGGATTTTTTATAATTTTTTTATTCCAGGTGGTGTTGGTGGTGACGCATACAAGGGAGTCTTGATGAACAAAAAATTTAAATGGGGTATAAAAAAGATATATAAGTTATTAATCTTAGATAGGTTAATTGGTTTTGGTGTAATTGTTTGTTTGATTTTGGTTTTTAGTGGTTTTGTTTTAGATCTTGAATTTACATTAAAATTTGGTGCTCTTTTAGGTCCTTTATATACTTTTTTATTTATTGCTGGTAAGGTTTTGGTACAAAAAATTTTTGATAATGAAATCGTTTACAACAAAGCTTTTTTTATTTCACACCTCATACAAATTCTTCAGTTTGGGTCAATTATCTTAATTTTAATTTCTCTTGGTATTACAGAGAATTACTTTACTTTCATTTATATTTTCTTGATTTCATCTGTTTTATCAATTTTCTCTTTTGGTGGAATTGGAATCAGAGAATATGTATTTTTTACACTAGCTGCAAATACAACTGTAAGTCCAGATATTGCTACCAGTGTGGGATTAATCTTTACATTTTCAGCCCTTGTTAGCTCTGTTCCAGGATTGTTTTTTTTAATGAAAATAAAAAGTAAAAAAAAACTCAGCACTTAGGCTGAGTTTTTTATTAGGTTTACGCTCTATTGCTTGGGAATTCCAATTCCACCATATGATGGAGCCCAATTTGAATGAACTGATTTCCAACTTCCATCATCAGCAACAACCCAAACTGACGAAGCTCTAGTGCTATACTTAACATTTTCTTTTGTTTCAATAAATGTGTAAGAACCTTCGGCATAAAATGTTAAAATAGCCATTGTCATATCAGGAATAAAATGAACTTCTATATCATTTAAATCAAAACTGTCCCAGGTAAAATTTCTATCTCTTGTAACATCATCATCTGTGTATACGTAAAAGTCACCTAAGTTTGAATCACCTGTTACTAGATCAATATCATCTGAAACATACTTTTTATATTCTTCAAGATTTCCATCTGTAATAGCTTTTTGTAAATCTTTTTGAGCTTGCTTTAAATAATTTGACAAATTCTCTTTATTAACAGTTCTCCAATATTTTCTAAGGTTGAAGTCATAAGGTGATGCAAAATATGCATAATCACGAGCCTTAAATTGACTATTAAATGCTTTTTGGAAATCACCTTCCATAGCTGCAATTTCAGCTCTGGAATCTAAAGCATTTGGTCCATCATGTAAAGCTCTCGATTTTGATATAGCATCATGTGCTGCTTCAAAGTCAGGTGAATCTCCATATTCTCCATAAGCATATCCATATGCAACCATATTATATGCAGCAGATGCATTTTTTGGAAACTTCTTAGAAAAGTCCATATAACCATCCCAATTTCCACCTCCAACTCCTACCCAATTTATTATTGGACTTTTTGGGAATTTTTTAATAGCACTAGAATATGTGTTATCCCAGTTACTTTCTTCTCCTTTTGTTGTTTCTAATAGTAATTCATACCAAGCTTTTTCTTCAGGTGATAGAAGCTGTATATTAACCAAATCTAATTTATCTTTTCTAGAACCTAAATCAACGTTTGTAGTTGATATTGCTGCTAGTACTAACTTGGCACATTCACACCCAGAATCACTCATTTTGGCAGCCTTGGCCATCCCAAATGCTGTAAGGTGTTCTAAATTTGCAAGATGATTAATTGCTTCGTTTAAAATTTCATAAGATTGACTGTCACAATTCGAATCAATAATCCATTTTTGAGCTGTCAAGTTCAATGAAAAGAAAATTGATATAATTAAAATTAAATTTTTCATAACATTTTTTTTTAAAAATAATTATTAATCACTCTGTTAAACTATGTTTGGAAATTAATCTGTTACTAATTATTAAAACAATAAAATTTGAATAACTATTTTACTAATTCTTTAATTTTAAAAAGAGGTTTCTACTAATATACTAATCTATATCAAAATCATTGGATCTAAAAGATGATGCTGGTAATCCTTGTATGTTGTAAAGCATACCTTCAATATAATTTGTCCAACCATACCTAATATACTTCGGTGTTTTTACATTTTCACTAGTCAACACTAATTTACTTCGCTTCCAACCTGCTCCCCAATGAGGGTCTATATCAGCTTGAGCCCGATAAAAAATTTTATCCTCACCAGCTATCTCAAAACCAGACAATTTTTTACCATAACTAGTAACTCCTCTCTCAGCATAATCAAAATCTACATAAGCTTTATTTCCTTTAACTGTTAGTGATTTAAAAACAGGACCAGAGTATGGAAGACCATCAAATCCATAATCTTTAGCCAAAGCCCAGTAAGCTAATCTCTTTCCAATCAATATCTTTTCTGGCGGGTGAATTGTTAAAGTACTACCAATATCAAGTGTAACAACCATACCAGTATTCTTCATTGTTTGCATGGTTTTTAGCTGAGCTTCTCTCAAAAAAGCTTGTTGTGATCGCCCTATATTACCACAACACCCATTAGGAGCTATTTGAACAAAATAAAATGGGAAATCTCCGATGTTCCACTCATCTCTCCAAGATTGTATCATGCTATTCATTAACAATGTGTAATTATACGCCCTACCAACATTACCCTCACCCTGATACCACAAAGCACCGCGAATATTAAAAGGAATTAATGGGTTTATCATTGCATTAAACAGAACAGATGGTTCATCATCCGCTTGTTTACGATTATAACTTAATTCCTCTTTTGTCAGTATTTCGGAAAGAGTTTCCATTGGCGTCCAAGCTTCAGCTGGTGTACCTCCCCAAGAAGTAAGAATTATACCAATTGGAATATCTAAGACTTCATTTAAGTAATTGGCAAAAGAATAGGCAACTGCACTAAACTCAGAAGCTGTTTTGTGATTTGATTCAACCCAATTTCCATCAAAACTATTGAGCCTAGTATCACTAAATGTCTTTTTTACAGTCAATAATCTGATATTGGGGTTGTTTGCATTTGCAATCATATCCAAAGATCTTAAAACTGGCTCACGATTGAATCCAGCTAGTGTCATTTCCATATTTGATTGTCCAGACGCAACCCACACCTCACCAATCATGACATTTTTAATTTTCAGTGAATTATCATTACACAGTATATCAATTTGATAAGGGCCTCCAGCTTCAGGTGTAAGAATATTTAAATGCCAAGAGCCATCACTATTAACTTTAGTTGTGTAATTCTTATTTGACCAAGATACACTAATAGAAAGCTCTTTTCCTTTATCTGCCTTTCCCCAAACATTAACATCAGAATTTCTCTGAAGAATCATATTATCAGTGAATAAAGGATTGGGCTGAATTTGTGAGTTAAGATTAAAAAAACACAGAAAACTTACTAATATTAAAAGATAACTTTTCAAACTATTTTTTATAAATAAACTTCTGATCTAATTCCTCTGAATCTTTATATTTTTTTCTCATTTCAGCCAGTTCAATCTTTAAATCACTAACTATATCTGAGTATTCTGGTTCATTATAAACATTATTCATTTCGTTAGGATCATTCTTTCTATCGTAAAGCTCCCATTCATCAACATCATAATAAAATCTAACAAGTTTAAAGTCTTTATTAACTATACCATAGTGTCTTTTTACCATGTGAACTGATGGATACTCATAATAATGATAATAAACTGCATCTCTAGTCCAGTCCTCTCCATTTTCGGTCAGTAAAGGGATTAAACTTTCACCTTGCATATCATTTGGAGCATCAATGCCAGCTGCTTCTAAAAAAGTTTGAGCAAAATCCAAATTTTGAACCATCTCGTCATTAGTAATTCCAGCTTTAATTTTATTTGGCCATCTTATTAAAAGAGGAGTTTTGAATGACTCATCATAAATAAATCTTTTATCAAACCAACCGTGTTCTCCCAAATAGAAACCTTGATCAGAAGTGTAAATCACAATTGTATTATCAGAAAGTCCAGACTCATCCAAATAATCAAGTACTCTTCCTACATTGTCATCAACAGATGATATTGTGGCAAGATAATCTTGCATATATCTCTGATATTTCCATTTCATTTTTTGTGTATCATTCATAATTGGCCAATTTTTTTTGAAGTCTTCATTTATTTTATCCAATGTAACATCGTAAGCAGCTCTTTGATCAGCATCTCCTCTGTTATATCTACTATAAAACTGATCTGGATTTTCCCGAATTAGTTGTTTTTTTTCACTAACATATGCAACCTCTGGTTGTACGCCACCCATTTCTTTAAGTGTAGTAGGTCTAATTTTACTATCCTCCATATATCGCATATGAGTCAATAAATTCATTTCTGCAGTTTTAGCGGCAGTTCCCCTATTTGAATAATCATCAAAAAGAGTTTCTGGTTCCGGAAACTCTTTTTCATAAAATTCAGCAAACTTTTCAGCACTTGGCCACCATGCCCTGTGAGGAGCTTTGTGCAAATACATCATCATAAAAGGTTTGGTTATGTCTCTCTTGTCTTTTAACCATCCCAGTGTAAGATCAGTAATAATATCCGTAACATATCCCTTAATGATGGTATCCGATCCTCTTCTCAAAAATTTGGGATTTATGTAGTCTCCTTGGCCAGGTAAAATCATAAAATCATCAACACCTTTTGGATTATTTCCAAAGTGTAACTTTCCATACATCGCAGTTTGATAACCAGCTTTTTGAAAAAGTTGAGGAAAAGTAATCTGTGTTGTGTCAAAAGGAGAATGATTGTCAATTTTTCCATTCAAATGACTAAACTTACCGGTTAAAATTGTAGCTCTTGATGGTGCGCATATACTATTTGTTACACATGCATTTGTGAATAAAATACCTTCATCAGCAAGCCTGTCAATATTTGGTGTATTTATCAATTTATCCTCATAAGCACTAATTGCTTGATATGCGTGATCGTCTGACATTATAAATAAAATGTTCGGTCGATTATCAGTCTTTTCACAAGCGAATAAAGTAATTAGAAGAATTAGATAATATTTTTTCATAATTTTTAATTTAAATTTTGATTAATTGTGGGCACTTTACCATCCATTTCAGCAAGCATTTCATCCATTTTATAACTTAATTTTTTTACTACCAAAGGGTACTTACTTGAAAGATCAGTTTGTTCACTTAAATCATCCTTTAAGTTATATAATTCTAGCTTATTTTCCTCATAAAACTTTAGTAGTTTCCAGTCTCCATTTCTTATTGCAGAACCCGGTTTCCAA
>CACLQX010000039.1 GCA_902609185.1 uncultured Bacteroidota bacterium
AAAGAATGACTCAAGAAAAATTCTATGCTGAAAAAAAATTGTTTATTCTCAACGAATTGGAATTGGAAGAGGATATTGAAAAAAAGTTTTGGGAAATTTATTTAAAATTTGATTCACAAAGGCTGATTTTAAGCAGGGAAATCGCGTTGACAAACAGAAAACTATTAAGAAATAAAATAATTGAGGATTTTGAAATTCAAGAATTGATTAAAAAAAGTTACGAAAACGGGTCGAAAAGTTTACAATTAAAAAACAATATGATGTTAGAGCTTTCCAAAATTATAGATAACGTAAATCTTGTTAGATTGCCATCTGTGGAACTAAAATTCAGACAACAAATGATTTCAAGAGCTAAAAACAATAAATAATTGTTAATAAATTTTTTAGAAATCAACTAAAATCCCTACACTCACTAGTTAATACTACCGCTTTTTTAACATAATTTTGAGAGGTTATTAATGATATTATTCTTTCAAAACAACAAAAATCAAATCTACGCTGTTGATGGCAAGAATTCCATTAGCCAAAATGATGTAAAAAAATTAGTATGGTTATTTGGTAATAGTAAATTTCTTAAGGCAAATATCATTAAATCTACATTTATTGGTCCTAGAAAAACAATGGTTACACCTTGGTCAACAAATGCAGTTGAAATAACAAAAAATATGGGCTTGAAATTTATTGATAGAATCGAACTATTTAATCCTGCTCATGAAGATGATGAATTTGATTATATGATTTCAGAAAAATATATAAAATTAGATCAGGATTTATTTAAAGTAAGTGGAAAACCAGAAAAAAAGCTTCACATTAATAACGTTAATGAGTATAATTTGAGTGAGGGGCTTGCTCTGAGTGATAATGAAATAATTTACCTTGAATCTTTATCAAAAAAGTTGGGTAGAAAACTAACAGATTCCGAAGTGTTTGGATTTTCACAAGTCAACTCTGAACATTGTAGACATAAAATTTTCAATGGAAAATTTATTATAGATAATGTCGAAAGAAATGAGTCACTTTTTGATTTAATCAAGAAAACAACAAAACTAAATAAAAACAGTGTAGTATCTGCGTATAAAGATAATGTAGCATTTATTGATGGGCCACTTATTCAACAATTTGCGCCTGAAAAGGCTGAAGTTCAATCAAATTACAAGCCATCTCTGTTTAAATCTATAATTTCACTTAAAGCAGAAACTCACAATTTTCCAACTACAGTTGAACCATTTAGTGGGGCTGCAACTGGTTCAGGTGGTGAAATTCGGGATAGAATGGCTGGAGGACAAGGTTCAATTCCACTTGCAGGAACAGCAGTTTACATGACACCCTATCCCAGATTTGATGATGCATGTTATGGATTTGAGGCCCGTGAATGGTTGTATCAAACCCCAAAAGAAATATTAGTAAAAGCATCAAATGGAGCCTCAGATTTTGGTAATAAGTTCGGACAACCTTTAATTTCAGGATCACTTTTTACATTTGAACATAAAGAGAATGGAAAATTGTGGGGCTATGACAAAGTTATTATGCTAGCAGGTGGAATTGGATATGGGAAAAAAGAATATGCATTAAAATCAAATTTGTTGAAAGGAGATTTGATTATTGTACTTGGTGGAGATAATTATAGAATTGGTATGGGTGGCGCATCTGTATCATCAACAAATACAGGTGAGTACAATTCTGGAATAGAACTTAATGCAGTACAAAGATCAAATCCAGAAATGCAGAAAAGAGTTTTCAACGTAATTAGATCAATACTTGAATCCGAAGAAAATTTCATAAAGTCAATTCATGATCATGGTGCGGGTGGGCATCTTAATTGTATTTCTGAGCTAGTTGAAAATGTGGGTGGTATAATTGAAATAAATAAATTACCTATTGGCGATAAAACACTTTCTGAAAAGGAAATAATTGGAAATGAATCCCAGGAAAGGATGGGAATTGTAATTGATAAAAAATACTTAAATAAACTTGAACGAATATGTTTGAGAGAAAATGCTCCATTTTACGTTGTAGGAAAAGTTACTGAGGACAAAAAATTCAAAGTCAAATCTTGGAATAAAGATGAGTACACGATTGATTTATCAATTGATGATTTTTTTGGTAATTCTCCCAAAACCATAATGAAAGATAGTTCTGATAATTTGATTTTTTCTGACTTTAAATTCAAGTCTAACAAACTTGAACACTATTTGGATAAAGTTTTAAAATTAGAATCTGTTTCCTGTAAAGATTGGCTAACAAATAAAGTTGACAGATGCGTAACAGGTAAAGTTGCTTTGCAACAGTGTACAGGTCCTTACCAACTCCCTCTTAATAACTGTGGTGTAATGGCTTTGGATTATGAATCAAACTTTGGAATAGCAACTTCAATAGGGCACTCACCTACTACAGCATTAATTAATTCATCCGCAGGATCAAGAAATTCAATAGGTGAAGCATTAACAAATATTATCTGGGCACCATTAAAAAACGGACTTAAATCTGTATCTCTATCTGCTAATTGGATGTGGCCAGCAAATAACATTGGTGAAAATAATAGGCTTTATTCAGCAGTAAAAGCATGCTCTTATTTTTGTATTGAACTGGGTATTAATATTCCAACAGGGAAAGATTCAATGTCGATGAAACAGAAATATAAATCAGGTGAAGTTCTTTCACCTGGAACTGTAATAATTTCTGCAACTGCTGAAGTGAGTGATGTTAGTAAATGCGTAGAACCCTATTTTAAAAAAACTAACTCCAGTTTGTATTACATTGATATGTCATCATGTAATTTAAATCTGGGTGGCTCTGCATTTATGCAGTCAAACAATAAAATTGGAGATGAATCAAATGATATTTTAAATGCTAAATATTTTAAAAAGGTATTTAATTTAATACAAGACCTAATTAAAAAAGAAAAAATATATTCAGGTCATGATGTAAACTCAGGTGGATTAATCACAACTATTCTTGAAATGTCATTTGTTTCAAGTAGGATTGGTTTAGAAATATTTTTAAATGAATTTAAAGAAGATGATCTTATTAAAATTTTATTTGCAGAGAATCATGCACTAGTTATAGAAGCCGAAAAGACAATTGAATCTGATTTAATTAACAACAATATAAAGTTTTTACAAATTGGAAAAACTGTTACTTCTAATAATATTAAAATCCAAAAAGACAAGGAAAATTATACCCTAAATATTGATGACTATAGACGGAAATGGTTTGATAAATCACTAAAACTAGATTCAATACAAAGCGGATATGAATATGCCAAAAAAAGATATACAAATTTAAAATCAAATGAGCTTAAATTTAAATTTCCAAAATGGTTTAATGGTGTATTTAAAAAAATCAATAATAATAAGATTAAGGCAGCAATATTAAGAGAAAAAGGTAGCAACTCGGAAAGAGAAATGGCCTACGCCATGTATGTTTCTGGTTTTGATGTCATCGATGTCCATATGACAGATTTAATGTCAGGAAGAGAAGACCTTACTGAAATAAAATTGCTTGTTGCAGTAGGAGGTTTTTCAAATTCAGATGTTCTTGGTTCTGCGAAAGGATGGGCAGGGACTTTTATGTATAATGAAAAAGCAAAAAAAAGTCTTAAAAATTTTTATTCAAAAAAGGATAATTTATCGTTGGGAGTATGTAATGGATGTCAATTATTCATGGAGCTTGGTTTAATTACTAATGATTTAAAAAACAGAACATTCATGGATCACAATGATTCAGGTAAATTTGAATGTGTATTTACAAGTGTTAAAATTGAAAAAAATAATTCCATAATGTTTAAGAACTTTGAGAATTCAAACTTAGGTATTTGGTCTGCTCACGGTGAAGGAAAATTCATACTGCCCGGTAAAGAAACTGACTATAATATAATTGGTAAGTATTCAAAAAACTCATTTCCATCCAATCCAAATGGATCCAATTTCAATACTGCAATTTTAGCTAATAAAGATGGTAGACATATTGCGATGATGCCTCATCTAGAACGCTCATTATTTCCTTGGAATTGGGGATTTTATCCAGAAAATAAAAGCATTCACACTATTTCACCTTGGATTCAGGCATTCAAAAACGCCTATGATTGGCTAAAATCCACATGAGCTAATAGTACATTATTTTTTTAAACAAATTAAAAAATACTATGCATGCATAGTATTTTTTTTGTAAATTAAGGGTATGTCCGAAAAATTTGTTGAACATCAGATAAGATATACCTGGAGATCCATATATAAAATGCATAATGAACAAGCAATTAAATCGGGTGGAACACTGGCTCAAGCTGTTGTATTATTAAATTTAAACCCAAACAAGGGAACACCCTCCACCTCTCTTGGTCCAAAAATGGGACTTGAATCAACAAGCCTAGGTAGAACTCTTAAGTCCATGGAAAATAATGGATTAATTTCAAGAATGCCAAATAAGGAGGATAAAAGAGGTGTTTTTATTTTATTAACAAAAAAAGGAAAAGAACTTAGAGCTATTTCAAAAAAGAATGGTAATAAATTCAATAAGGTTATTTTAAATAAAATTGGAAAAAAAAATCTTTCTGTTTTTTTTGATGTTTTAAAATCAATTAACGGTACTATCAAAAACGATAAAATATTTAGATGAAAAGGAATATTTCTAAAGTAGCAGTTTTGGGGTCTGGGATAATGGGCTCAGGTATCGCATGCCATTTTGCTAATATCGGTGTTGAGGTACTCTTGCTAGATATTTGCCCAAATGAACTTAACGAAAGTGAGAAACAAAAGAAATTAAGTTTAGATTCAAAAGATGTGAAAAACAGGATTGTTAATGAAATGTTTAACAAATGTGTTAAATCCAAACCCTCTCCCATTTATTCAAAAAACTTTCTTAACAGAATAAAACTTGGGAATTTTAATGACGATATTCATAAAATCAAGAATGCTGATTGGATTATTGAAGTTGTTGTAGAAAAGCTGGAAATAAAACACCAGGTTTTTGATTTGATTGAAAAACATAGAACACCAGGAACCATAGTAACCTCAAACACATCTGGAATACCGATCAAACTAATGAGTAGGGGAAGGTCTGATGATTTTAATAAAAATTTTGCGATTACTCATTTTTTTAATCCCCCACGTTATCTTAACTTATTTGAAGTTATTCCTAGCCTTAACTGCGATAAAGACCTTCTTAATTTTTTATTGAAATATGGTGAAAAATATTTAGGTAAAACTTCCATTTTAGCCAAAGATACACCTGCATTCATAGGAAATCGAATAGGCACCTTTGGAATACAGAGCTTGTTTCACCTAGTTAAAAATGGAGATTATACTGTTGAAGAAATTGATAAACTTACTGGTAGTATTATTGGTAGACCAAAATCAGCAACTTTTAGAACTGCAGATGTTGTTGGACTTGATACATTAATTAGCGTATCAAAAGGGATTTATAGTTCTTGTAAAAATGATGAATCCATTGAGATTTTTAAAGAGCCTGTTTTTTTAAAAAAAATGGTTAAAAACAATGCTTTAGGCAGCAAGACAGGTAAGGGTTTCTATAAGAAAATTAAAGATAAAAGTGGAAAATCTAAAATACTTCGCTTAGATTTTGATTCCATGGAATATGTTGAACAAAAAAAAGTCAACTTTGATATTCTTTCTAAAGTAAGGAAAATTAAAGCATCCAATGAAAAATTTAAATTTTTAGTTAGTGGTGATGATAAAGCATCTAATTTTTACAAAGAAAATTTCTCAAGAATGTTTCACTACATTCAAAATAGAATTCCAGAAATTTCTGATTCAATTGTTAGTATTGATGAAGCAATGAAAGCTGGGTTCGGATGGAAAGACGGTCCGTTTGAAATATGGAATTATATTGGCATAAATGAAGGTAAAGAGTTAATGAAAATATATGGTTTAGAAACTGCTAAATGGATTGATGATATTTTATCAAATGGATATAATGAATTCTACAGAAAGTCTGAGGGTATTGTTGAATATTATGACATAAAATCAAAAAAATATAAAATAAAACCAGGTCAAGAAGGCTTCATAATACTTAAAAATATTTTAGGAGATAAAGTTGTGTGGTCAAACTCTGAAGCCACCCTTTATGACATAGGAAATGATATCGTAAATCTTGAGTTTTCTTCAAAAATGAATGTCATCAATCAAAATATAATTAGCTCTCTAAAGAAAAGTGTTGAAATTGCAGAAAAAGATTTCAAAGGATTAATTATTGGTAACGAAGGTTCCCATTTTTCAGCAGGTGCTGACATAAGTATGATTTTTTTACTATCAATTGAGCAAGAATATGATGAACTTAATCATGTTATGAAAATTTTCCAAGATACAATGATGAGACTTAGATATTCAGCCATACCAGTTGTAGCTGCCCCGCATGGCTATACACTTGGTGGTGGATGTGAGTTGTGTCTTCAATGTGATGCGGTTATACCATATAGCGAAACCTACATAGGCTTGGTTGAAGCCGGAATAGGATTACTTCCAGGTGGTGGTGGAATGAAAGAAATGATTTTACGTGCGTCTGATAAATTCAAAAAAAATGATGTTGAAGTTAATATTTTACAAGAATATTTCATGAATATCGGAATGGGAAAAACAGCAACATCCGGATTTGAGGGTTATGAATTGGATTACTTTATTAAAGGGAGAGATATAACAGTCATGAACAAAAAAAATCAAATCCATATTGCAAAGCAAAAGGCTTTAAATTTATTTGAGGCAGGGTATACAAAGCCAATAGAGAGAAATGATATAAAAGTATTAGGCAAACAAGCTTTAGGAATGCTTTATGTCGGTGTTGATTCATTAAGGGCTGGTGATTATATTTCAGATCATGATAAAAAAATTGCAAACAAGATTGCATATGTGTTATGTGGAGGTGACCTCTCTCAACCAACAAAAGTTTCCGAGCAATATTTACTTGAACTTGAGCGAGAAGCTTTTATATCCCTGTGTGGTGAAAGAAAAACTTTGGAAAGAATGCAGTATATGTTGAGAAACGGTAAACCATTAAGAAACTAAAATGAAAGAAGCTTATATAGTTAAAGGATTCAGAACAGCTGTGGGAAAAGCACCCAAAGGTTTTTTTAAGTTTAAAAGACCTGATGAGTTAGCTGCTGAAACAATAGAATTCTTAATCAATTCAATTCCTGATTTTGATAAATATTGGATTGATGATTTGATTGTTGGTAATGCTGTTCCTGAAGCTGAGCAAGGATTTAATGTTGCCAGATTAATTTCACTCATGGGTTTAAAAATTGAAGACGTTCCTGGCGTTACCGTGAACAGACTTTGTGCTTCTGGATTGGAATCATTAGCTATTGCTACTGCCAAAATTAAATCTGGTATGGCGGATTGTATTATTGCTGGAGGTGTTGAAAGCATGAGTTACATACCAATGACTGGTTACAAACCTGTCCCAAGTTATAATACAGTTTCCAAGGGGAAAGAAGATTACTATTGGGGAATGGGTTTAACTGCTGAGCAGGTAGCAAAAGAATATAAAATTTCAAGAGAAGATCAAGATGTATTTTCCTTTAATTCTCACATGAAAGCAATCCAAGCAATAAAAAATGGAAAATTTGATTCTCAAATTGTCCCAATAACTGTTGATGAAACATATCTTGATGAAAACTCAAAAAAACAAACAAAATCAAAGATGTTTAACCAAGATCAAGGACCAAGAG
>CACLQX010000040.1 GCA_902609185.1 uncultured Bacteroidota bacterium
AATTCACCCTCATAGGATTGTTGATCAAAATCTATGGCTCTTATCTTATATATTACTTGATCAAAATCATGAATTGGAACAATTACATAGTTGTATGAACGCATATCGCCCAGAAGTCTAATCATGCATCTTTCACTAAATTTCACAAATTCCTTTGCAATCTGAGATTTTTCAGATTCACTGCAAGCTGAGATCTGATTTTTAAAAAAATAATCACCAGGAATTCCTGAGATGTGCTCCTCAATTAACGTTTCATTATAATATATATAATTTAAGTTATTGGGCGAAGTAATATGTTCTAACTCTAGTCCGTATATTCTGGAGGAATCTGCAACTTTTATATAGTAGTATGTAAAATTATCATTGAGCTTATTTTTGATTTTAACCCTGAATGGATTTGAGTTTCCAAAAGTGCAAAAATCAACAGAGTCAATTTCTAAATCATCCAAATTTGAAGAACTTCCATCACTATACAATAAGTTATAAACCAATTTTAGATTTTGGTCTATTTCAATTCTTTCAGTGTCATTATAAAAAACTCTATGCCATAATGTATTTTCATCATCTCTATCAAATAATTCGACGGATCCAGTATACCTTCGCAAATCTGAGTACTCTATTGGTATTTTTTGAAATCGATTATTTTCTTTAAGGTAATTCTCAAAGTTTTTTGAGATCTTGAATGAAGGTTTTTTCTTTGAGATTTTAATTTCCAATTTTATTCAAATTAAAATTGAATCAAATCTATGACATTTAAAATTAAAATTATAGATCTTTGTAGATTGTCATAATTTATTATGGGCTATAAACTAAAATCAAAGTATTCTCCAACAGGTGACCAACCAAATGCAATTGAGAAATTGGTTGATGGTATATATAAAGGTGAAGTCTATCAAACCCTAGAGGGTGTTACTGGGTCAGGTAAAACTTTTACCGTTGCTAACGTTATAAAGGAGTTGAATAAGCAAACTCTTGTTTTGGCTCACAACAAAACTCTAGCAGCTCAACTATTTTTGGAATTAAAAGATTATTTTCCAGAAAATCGAGTCGAGTATTTCGTATCCTATTATGATTATTATCAACCTGAGGCATATATTCCTGTCACAAATACATATATTGAAAAAGATCTTTCAATAAATGAAGAAATTGAGAAGATGCGCTTGAGCACAACTTCCAGCCTTCTTTCAGGAAGAAATGATGTAATAGTAGTTGCTTCGGTATCTTGTCTTTATGGAATTGGGAACCCTGCTGATTACAAAAAAAATACAATCACACTAAACAAAGACTCAAATATTTCAAGGACAGATTTATTAAAAAAATTATCTCACTCACTTTACAGCAGAGCTATCGATGAAATTGAGCCAGGAAGTTTTAGAGTTAAAGGAGACATTGTTGAGATATTCTTAAGCTACTCTGATAAAATAATTAGAATAAATTTTTTTGGAGATGAAATCGAATTTATTGAGGAAATCTACTATATACCAAATAAAATAGTCAAAAAGATTGATAGTGTTAAGATTTTTCCAGCTAACATGTTTTCAACACAAAAGGAAGTTTTGAATAAGGCCATGGATAAAATTAGAATTGACTTAGGAAAACAAGTTTCGTATTTCAAAGAAATTTCAAAAAATTTAGAGGCAAAAAGACTAGAAGAAAGGACACTATTTGATCTAGAAATGATGCAGGAATTAGGATACTGTTCAGGAATTGAAAATTACTCCAGGTACATTGACGGAAGAGATCCAGGAACCAGACCATTTTGTCTTCTCGATTACTTTGATGATGATTTTTTGACAATTATAGATGAGAGCCATGTGACACTTCCCCAAATTAAAGCAATGTATGGTGGTGATAGAAGCAGAAAAGAAAACTTGGTTGAGTATGGTTTTCGACTTCCTGCTGCTATGGATAATAGACCTCTAAAATTTGAAGAATTTGAAATGTTACAAAATCAAATCATATATGTGAGTGCAACTCCATCAGACTACGAGCTTCAAAGAAGTGAAGGTGTCGTTGTCGAACAAATTATCAGACCCACTGGTCTTCTAGATCCAATAATTGAGGTAAAACCAACTATAAATCAAATTGATGATATACTTGACGAAATTGAAAAAGTTGTAAATAAAAATGAAAGAGTTTTAATCACGACTCTAACTAAAAAGATGTCTGAAGAGTTGGTTAAATTTTTTCAAAATTTAGAAATAAAATCAAAGTATATCCACAGTGATGTTGATACACTAGAGCGTGTAAAAATTTTAAATGATTTAAGATTGGGTAATTTTGATGTATTGGTAGGTATAAATCTTTTGAGGGAAGGTCTTGACTTGCCTGAAGTATCACTAGTCATAATATTAGATGCGGATAAGGAAGGTTTTTTGAGGAGTAAAAGATCTCTAATTCAGACGATTGGGAGAGCCGCAAGAAATTTAAACGGAAGGGCGATAATGTTTGCAGATCGAATGACTGAAAGTATGAAAAAAACAATTGATGTTACAAATCAAAGAAGGAAAAAACAATTAAAGTATAATAATGAAAATAATATAACTCCAACACAAATTATAAAGAACATAAATGAGAGTTTTAACTATGAATCTCATGAGACCCAAAAGATAGATGTAGTTGAAAAAAGTTTTGACTTGAATATTTCTGAAAGTGAAAAACAAAAAAGAATTAAATCCTTGAGAAAAGATATGGAAAAAGCTGCTAAGGAATTGAATTTTATTGAAGCAGCAAGGCTCAGGGATATTATGCTGAAATATAAAAAAAGCGGGTCGTAGACCCGCTTGTGTAATATTAGCTACTTAATAGTTATTGTTTTTTTCTTATTCTGCAAAACGATTTCCTTCTTTTTAGGAATTGTTATCAAGAGCACTCCATTTTCATACCTTGAACTAATCTTTGATTGATCAACAGAATCTGGAAGAAAAAAAGACTTTTCAAATGACTTAGTATCAAATTCTAATCTTGAGTAATTTCTATCCTCAACGGATTTTTTTGATTTTCTAACAACCCTTAAATTATCATTTTCAAGGTCTATTGTAAAATCTTTTTTTTCTGAGCCAGGTACTGAAAACTCAACAGAAAACTCAGTATCATTTTCAAAAATATTATGTGGAGGGACAATATTATTTGAGACATTAAAAAAATCAAAAATAAAATCATCAAACATTAAGTTATTATTTGTTCTATTTATAATATTCATATTTAAATTTTTAAAATTATTTACGATTACAATAGAACAAACTCTAAACCTAATTTAAATATACGCCAAAATGTCATATATTTAAATTTTTAAGTGCCAAAGTGTCTTGTTTTAAGACAAAACCTCTTTGATTCTAGTTGTTACTTCTTTAAACTCAATTGCAGAATAAATTTTTAAACCTGAGTTATCAATAATGTTTTTCGCTTCTTCTGAATTAGTACCCTCGAGCCTTACGATGATAGGAACATTAATTTTGTCACCTAAATTTTTGTAAGCATCAACAATTCCATTAGCAACCCTGTCGCACCTAACAATCCCTCCAAAAATATTAACAAGTATTGCTTTAACCTTTTCGTCTTCTAAAATTAAATTGAAAGCAGTTTCAACTCTTTTTGCATCAGCTGTTCCACCAACATCAAGAAAGTTCGCAGGTTCTCCACCAGATTGTTTTATGAGATCCATAGTAGCCATGGCTAATCCAGCTCCATTCACCATACAACCTATATTTCCGTCTAAGTCAACATAATTTAACCCCGCCTCCCTTGCTTTAACCTCAACTGGGTTTTCCTCACTATTATCTCTTAAATCCTGAAATGATTTGTGCCTAAATAATGCATTATCGTCAAGCGTCATTTTTGAATCAACAGCTAAGATTTTATTATCCGATGTTTTTAGAACCGGATTTATTTCAACAAGTGAAGCATCAAGTCCAGAATAAGCATCATATAATTTTTTGACGAATATCTGCATTGACTTAAAGCTATCAGCGGATAAATTTAAATTAAAGGCAATTTTCCTTAGTTGATTGGGCATAATACCAGCCAAGGGGTCAATCAATTCGTAAAAAATTAGTTCTGGAGTATTTTCTGCAACCTGCTCAATATCTACCCCACCTTCTTTTGAATACATGATCATGTTACAAGATTGTTTCCTGTTTAAAAGTATTGACATATAAAATTCCTGCGTTTCACTGTCGCCGGGATAATAAACATCTTCAGAGATTAATATTTTTTTTACCAATTTACCCTCTTTTGGAGTTTGGGGTGTTTTTAACATCATACCCAATATATTACTGGCATGTTCGTATAATTCTTTATCATTTTTTGCAACCTTCACTCCACCACCCTTTCCTCTTCCGCCTGCATGTATTTGGGCTTTTACAATTAACCACTCTGACCCAGTATTTTTTTTTACTTCCTGAGAAATAGATTGTAATTGGTCAATATTTTCGACCACCATTCCTCTTTGGATGGGAACTCCAAATGAGCTTAACAATTCTTTGGCTTGGTGTTCGTGAAGATTCACAACACTAAATTAATAAAAGAAATTTTTAAAAGGGTTTTTAATGTTGTTATAAATTTAACTTTTTATAGTTTTTTTATTATATAATGAAATAAAATTTTTTTCATTACGATATATTAACAAAGTTTGCGATGTGAATACAAACTTATTACTTAAAATCGCTGATGAATTTGGTACGCCCACTTATGTTTATGATTCGGAAAAAATCAAAAGTCAATATTTAAGACTTAAAAATGCATTCAAGAAAGTCAAAGACTTACAAATTAACTATGCTGTAAAAGCATCATCAAATATATCAATTTTAAGGTTTTTAAATATTTTAGGATCAGGAATTGATGCTGTATCAATACAAGAGGTAAAATTAGCCTTAAGTTGTGGTTTCAAAGCTGAAAAAATTATATATACTCCTAACGGGGTTTCAATTAAGGAAATTGAAGATGTTTCATCATTAGGAGTTAAAATCAACATTGATAACCTTTCAATTTTGGAGGAATTTGGAAATAAGAATTCAGAAATTGATGTATGTGTAAGAATTAACCCACACATACTAGCTGGTGGAAACTCTAAAATATCGGTAGGACATATAGATTCAAAATTTGGTATCAGTATTCACCAAACACCACATTTATTGCGTATTATAAAAAATACAAATATTAAAGTTAATGGGATACACATGCACACAGGTAGCGATATTTTAGACACTGATGTTTTTTTACAAGCCTCTGAAATCCTTTTTGATTTAGCATCAAAACTTGACTATCTGGAATTCATTGATTTTGGAAGTGGGTTTAAAGTTCCGTATCATCAAGTTGACAGTGAAACAAATATTGAAGAACTAGGAGAAAAGCTGTCCCAAAGATTCAATGAGTTTTGTTCTGTGTACGGTAGAGATTTAAAATTAATATTCGAGCCTGGAAAATACATTATTAGTGAGGCTGGAGTATTTTTATGCCGTGTGAATTCAATTAAACAAACTACCTCGACTGTGTTTGCACAAGTTGACTCTGGATTTAACCATCTAATAAGACCAATGATGTATGGGGCAAACCACTCAATTGAAAACATTTCAAACCAAAAGGGTGTTGAAAGGTATTATTCAGTTGTTGGTTATATATGTGAGACTGACACTTTTGCAACAAATATTAAATTAAAAAATGTATCAAAAGACGATATTTTATGTTTCAAAAATGCTGGAGCGTATTGTTTTTCAATGAGCAGTAATTATAATTCAAGGTACAAACCAGCAGAAGTTATGCTAATTAATAATACATACAAGCTTATAAGGAAAAGAGAGAAATTTGAAAATTTATTGCTTAATCAAATTGATATTTTTAACTGATCACACCTGAAGCCAAAAGTACGTCATCTTTATACACAGCAACAAATTGACCACTTGTGATGGATTTTTGGTACTCATCAAAAATGAAAAAATATTTGCTGTTTTTTCTTTTGACCTGAACTGATTGCAATGCTTGTCTATATCTAATTCTTGCCTTTAAACCATGAATTTTAGTTATATCATAACCATCATCTATGTTATGAAATTGGGATTTTTTAACACTTAAAACTTTTCTCATTAAACCTGGATGATTATCCCCCTCACCAACATATAGAATATTTTTTTTGGTATCAAGCGCTATAACATATAACGGATCTTTGGTTCCACCAACTGAAATTCCTTTTCTTTGACCAATCGTATAAAAATGTGCACCAACATGAGTGCCAACAACCTCACCATCATTTTCATTATAAATATATCCATTGGATAACTCATCTAAATCATTAATTTTTTTATTACTGCTGTAAATGGATAAAGTCTTAGAAACTAAAATAATTTTTCCAGATTTTTTCTTCAACTTTTGTTGTAAAAATATCGGAAGCTTAACCTTTCCAATAAAGCATAAACCTTGAGAATCTTTTTTATCAGCTGTTACTAAGTTGTTTTTTTTAGCAATTTCTCTTACTGCAGCTTTATTGAGATTCCCTAAGGGGAAAATTATTTTACTAAGTTGGTTTTGATTTAGCTGGCACAAAAAATAGGATTGATCCTTTTTTTTATCAAGACCTGAAATTAACTCAAACACATTTCCTTTTTTTCTTACTGAAGCGTAGTGTCCGGTTGCAATATAATCTGCATTAAACTCCAATGCCTTTTTTAAAAATAAATCAAACTTTATCTCCTTATTGCACAAAATATCCGGATTCGGGGTTCTACCAACTTTATATTCACTGAACATGTAATCCACTATTCTTTTTTTGTATTCCTTACTAAAATCTATAACCTGAAAAGGAATCATCAATTTTTTTGCAACAATCATTGCATCATAACTATCTTCTAACCATGGGCACTCATCAGAAATGGTAACTGTTTCATCATGCCAGTTTTTCATAAAAATTCCTATAACGTCATAACCTTGTTTCTTCATTAGATAGGCTGCGACACTGGAGTCAACCCCACCAGACATGCCAACAACAACTCTAGCAGTTTTATTGGTCATTTTACCTGTTATTTTTTCTCTGATTTTCGGCCTTTTCAGCCATCTCTTGAAGTTTTCTTAACCTTCGCTGAAATCTACCTTCACCTTTTGGTTTCTTTTTATTTTCCTCGATTTTCAATAAAATTTTCTTTTCATCAATAATAAAGTTTTTGATAGCATAAATAATTACTATTGTTAAAAGGTTGGAAATAGTATAATAAAGTGATAATCCACTAGCAAAATTATTAAAGAAAATCATTAAGGTAAATGGCAAAAAATACATTATGAACTTCATGTTTGGCATTCCTGGTTGTGTAGGTTGCATTTGTTGGTTACCAGAGACTGATGTGTAGAAAAACATAGTAACACCAGCAAGGATGGGAAATAAACTTACATGATCCCCATATAGCCAAATATAAAATGGTAATTCTAGTATTGAGTCATAAACACTTAAATCATCTGCCCACAGAAATGATTCTCCTCTAAGTGCAAATGCAACAGGAAAGAAACAAAAAAGTGCATAGAAAACTGGTAATTGAATAAACATAGGCAAACAGCCAGACAGGGGATTGGCTCCGGCTTGG
>CACLQX010000041.1 GCA_902609185.1 uncultured Bacteroidota bacterium
CCAGAACCTGAGATTCTAAATATAGAACTAGATTGCTCTAAGGTAATAACACCAGAAGTTGAGAATGAAGAAAATGATGTTAAGGATCTTTTAGGAATTGGTTAGGAATTTTTAGACCTTCATAATCTTAAATACAAAAACTTTATTATGAAAAAAATTATTTATCTAATTGCAGGATTATTTATCTTTTCTGCTTGTGAAACCCCATGTGAATGTGAAAAACCAAAAAGTGGTTTTATTACAGGATCTGATCAATCAGTGATGCTTGGGTCAGATGAATCAATTGAAATATTTAAAACAATTGATGCGGCTTGGCAAAGTAGAGATTATGAAACATTGAAGGGTTTAATTGCTGATGAAGCAACATTACGTTTTGAAGACGGAACATTTGCTACAAATGGCGACGAATTTGTTGAAAAAATAGAAAGTGATTACCAAGAGTCAATTGAAAATGGAGAAGAATGGGCGTGGGTAATAAATTATGCTTTTTCAGCGAAGCCAACTAAGACAGAAGAGGGAGCTTCGAATGAAAGAGGAGAGTGGATAAGTGCTCAATTTACCTCCCCAAGAGACGAAGTATGGATTGAATGGTATCAAATTGAAAATGGTAAATTGATTAATTGGATTTCAGCTAAATCAGATCCAATTAAATAATAAAATTAAGCCTTAAAAGGGATTGAGGAGTGGTGAAGTACTATTTTGATTTCACCCTCTTTATTCTTTTTATACACAAAACTAAATTCAACCTTAATCTTTTCGCCGCTAGGGTCTGTAAAGAAATAGTTTCCCATTGCAGTTGCTATATTATCGTAGATATTTATAGACTCATTTTTAAATTCGACCATAACCCAGGGGTTCAATGCAAATCCTTTGTCTTCGGCAAAGTCATTGTCTGATCCAATAAAATATGAAAGTGCTGATTTATTATTATTTCTAAATTGTTTTTCAGAAGCTTTTGTTGGCTTAAAAAGAACATCGCCAAAAGCAAAATCATAGTGCTTATTTATAAAGTTCATAGTAAAAATTCTAGATTCTTTTGGATTATCTTTTAATTTACCTATTGTAATAATACCATTCCCCCATGAATTTTGAGCTTTCTCAATTTCTGTTTTGTTTATCATGTTCATAAAATTAATTATAATTTAGATATTGAATGATTCAAAAGTTTAAAATCCAAACCATCAAAAGCGCACGTTATTTTCAAATTGGTGAGATAAACAGTAAAATAAAAAATATTTGGATTGTTTTACATGGTTATGGTATGTTGCCTGAATATTTTATAAAAAAATTTGAATGTATTTCCAATAAAGAGACTGTCATTATAGCACCTGAAGCTCTCAACAAATTTTATTTAAAAGATAATTATTCAAGAGTTGGATCAAGCTGGATGACCAAGGTTGAGAGACATGATGATATTCAAGATAACATTAACTTTCTCAACTCAATTTATTCATCACTTAAATTGGGCCAACTTGATTTTAAATTGAATGTACTGGGATTTTCACAGGGCGGTCCTACTGCTACTAGGTGGGTCATTAACAATAAGTTTAAACTGAATTCATTGATATTGTGGGGTTGCAATTTACCAAAGGATTGCCTTGATGATGGCGTTAAATCGAGATGGAATGATTTCAGATTGAAATATGTAATAGGAAAAAACGATGAATATATAGACGAAGAGAAAATTTCATATGAAAAAGAAAAAATAAAAAATTACGGATTGGTTTACGACTTCCATTTATTTGAGGGTGGGCATAATATTGAGGAATCAATACTAAAAAAATTAATTTAAATGTTTAAAGAAAATAGTTTCAAAATCATTAATAACGATTTAGAAGATTTGTTTGAGAAACTTTCTTTATACACTAATGAGGATTTAAATAAAAAGATCAATAAAGATAAATGGTCAATCGCTGAAAACTTGTATCATGTGTGGCTCTCTGAGTTTATTACAATAAAATATATAAAAAAGAAAACAAGTTATCCTGAGGCTTTGGTTAATGTAAGCTTTGTTTCAAAATTTAGAATGAAATTATTGGAACTCATATTTTTCACAGGCATAAAAATGAAAGCTCCTAAAATAACGTATGATTCAATGCCTAAAAACATTGAAATAAAAAAACTGAGAGAAACTTGGGTAAAATCAAGAAAATCTTTAGAAGTCTTGGTTAATTCATTAGATGAGTCGATTTTAGAAAAAGGAATTTTAAGGCATCCAACCGCCGGTAGAATTGATATCAACATGACTCTTCAGTTTATAAAATTGCATTTCCATCACCACAGAAAAATTATTACTAAATTAGAAAACAAAATCAAAAGCAATTAAATGGATTGGTATGTAAAAAACAGGTGGTGGATATGGACAATCGTCCTAACCTGGATTTTTTTGAGATTTATGACAGATTTATTTTCTTAATGTTCCGTCTCTATTAGGTTTTCTAATTTGCGGCCATCCTCCCATTGTTCGACCAGTGAATGGATTTATTCTTTTAGGCATAACCCTCTTTTCCCTTGATGCCTTTTCATTATCCTCACTAGCCATATAGGCCAAAACCACTGTTAAGATAACGTTGTTTTTAAGATCGTCAAAAACTATTTTATCATAAGTGTCTAAATTGGTATGCCATGTATGAGCCCTGTATGACCAATCTAGGGAACTTAAGTTAAATGCAGGAACTCCTGCAGCCACAAAACTTGCATGGTCCGTACTTCCTCCGCTTGGTCTTCCAGGAAATTCAGTTTCTATATGCTTACTAACATCCCCGGGAACAGGAGCAAGCCACCTGGATATATAATCATAAGAATGCAAAAAACCTGATCCGCTTAACTCAACGACTCGACCTGTACCATTATCTTGATTAAATAATACTTGAATATTATCCACTATTTCTGGATAATCTTCAACAAAAGCGCGTGAACCGTTAAGCCCTTGTTCTTCAGAGCCCCAGTGGCCCACCATAATGGTTCTTTTAGGACTGGGGTATAATTTTTTTAATATTCTCATTGCTTCAAGCATAACAATTGAGCCAGTACCATTATCGGTTGTACCTTGTCCTCCATCCCATGAATCAAAATGGGCTGATAGCATAACGTATTCATCAGGCATCTCAACTCCTTTGATCATTCCAATTGTATTAAAAGTGGGGACATCTCCATGGTCTTTGGATGTAGCAACTACTTTAAGAATCGGGCTTTGATTGTTCTCAACAAGCCTGTAAAGCATAGTATAATCTTCTAGGTTTAAATCAACATTGGGAATTTTTTCAGTTTCCGCATCAAAAACTTTATTTGACCCAAAGGCTCTAGACCACCTGCTTGATATTAGGCCAACTGCACCAGCATCTTCAATAGCACTATTTATATCTCTGTATCCATATCCAGTATTTCTTAAACTATTATACCATTGGTCAGTTAATTCGTCCCTAGTTTTTTTCATTTTTTCAAAAGATTCCTCAGTTGCATATTCCTCCCACTGAGAGTCTGTTCTTCCAGTAATTTCTTTTTGACTAACCAAAACAAATTTTCCACTAACAGTTTCTAGCCACTCATTAAATTGATTTTTATTTTCCACCAATGGTATTTTGGTCACCTCTGCTTGAAGACCCTTCTTCCCTGTTGATGGACTCCACGCCAATTGTCTTCCTACCAATGTTCGTAATCTAGGTTCAATTAAGTCCACATGAGTAATTCCTCTTTCCCATCCTCTCCATTTGCCCCACTCATGATTGTAAGCCTCAATCCCCCAGGACTCATACTTTTTGATGGCCCAATCGTGGGCTTGTTTCATTTGCGGTGTACCCACCAATCTTGGTCCGATAACATCAAATAATTCATGAGCTAATTGCTCTAATTTAGAATTGCTTTCCACTTCATTAACTACATTATCAACAAATTCTTTTGTAGTCTGAGAGAAAACCCAAAAGGATGATAAAATAAGAGTAAGGGTAATAAGTTTTTTCATAATTTTTTTAATTTATCTTAGAATCAGTGATGTACATAACGCCACGATTATGATTTGGAATGTAGTAACTAAATTCATGTTTTTTTAGAATTGTATTAATAATTTTGTTCTGCAAAGTTGTTGAATTTCCTGTAATAAGTTCTAAATCTAATAAGTTATCAAATGAGTTTAAAAGAAGATAATCCTCAACTATTATTAATGCTTCTTCATGAGATTTCCCATGAAGATCGATAGATTTTTTCATTAATCTACAGGCTGAAAATCTTGAGTTTCACCGAGTTTAGATTGTCTAACATTAACAATATCTCTATCTGCTCCAGTTGTAACAAAAGCAACCAATTTTAGTTTTGACTTGTCGTAATTAGGTGGAATAGCATATACAAAATCTCTTGTGTAGGTTTTGTCGTGTCCAACCTGATCTGATGGTAAATCGTCACCAAAAACGTTGGTTAGTGATCTTCTTAGAACATCATCATGAATAAAGTCTCTAACAGGATCTGCAGCTCCATAGTAGGTTGTAAAGTTTCTTTGATCATAAATGAGACCATCCTCTATCATATAAACCGCTAATTTCATTGACTTATAACTAAATCCCATCTTGACTTTAACCTTAAGGTCTAGATTATCACCACTGACTGATGATTCCATTGCAACAGATGCATATGACTTTCCACTCATTTTTCCTGTAACTTGAGACACATTCAATGGTTGTGGAGAAGCCCATCTTTCTTGTCTGTTTATTAACGCTGTTGGGAAACCAGTAATATTAAAGGCTGCTCTAATAGTTCCTTCTTGAGAGAATTGCATAGGATCTCCTTGATGAATGGCAACAACAATAGCATCAGATGTTTCTTGTTTTAGTAACCTAACAGCTTCTGAAACCCTTGGGCACCAACCGCACCAAGTTCCTGTAAAATCTTCAACAACTACGTTTTGTTTGAAAGTAATAGGAGTTGGGTAAATTTCAATAATTCTATTTTCAGATGTTAGTTGACCATAGTTGGCATATACATTATAAGTTCCTGTAGTGTTGAATGTATGAGTATTCGAGGCAATTTTAATGTCATCTACAAAAAAATCTGATGATGCTGAAACGTTGTTACCTTCTCCATCAAATACGGAAAATATTATAGTTTCTCCAACAAAGCCCTCAGTACTTGAAATAAATAGGTCTATATATTCGTTTGTTTGAGACTCATCATCGCCGCTACCGCTACATGAAAAAATTAATAGTAGGAATAATAATGAGGCTTTATGCATAAATTTTTTCATAGCATGCTAAATTAATAAATTAGTCTTAAATTTAAAATATGTTCAAAAAAATAGTTTTTACCCTGATTTTAGCTTTTTATTTGACAGAATTTAATGCGCAAAAACTTGTGCCCAACATTCCACTTGAAACATTCAAAGGAACTTATACAACGATGAACAAAGAATTATCTGAAGATAACTTTTACATTCTTTCTTTTTGGGCAACTTGGTGTGTGCCATGTATTAACGAACTGGATGCGCTTAATGAGGTATATGATGAGCTGAGTGATAAATTAAATTTTAAAGTTCTTGCAATATCAACTGACGATGCTAGGACTATGAGAAGGGTGAGGCCTCTGGTAAATGGCAAGAGCTGGAAGTTCGATGTTTTACTCGATGAGAATCATGATTTAAAAAGAGCCCTTAATATTTCTGGTTTACCTCACACCGTAATTACAAAACAAAATCAAATTCTTCACCGAAGGGTTGGATACGCTCCTGGTGAGGAGTTGGATCTTTTAGATAAATTGAGGCAATATGAGCTTGAATAGATTTGCCTTATTTGTAGTTTTAAATTTTTTCATCTTTGATGGAGTCTCACAATCTACTAATTTCTTTTATGGGTCTTTTGAATCCAATGGGGTTTATTATCAAGATAGTGAGTCATCTGATTATGATAAGAAGTTTGCATCAAATAGCTATCTAAATTTGAAATATAATCTAAACAATAAATGGGTTTTTGATCTACAAACAGAATCCTATCTTCCTTTAGCACTCCAAAATTATTCAGACCTACTTGAAGATACCTTTGTTTCCACTTTTAGTATCAATTTCAATCCAAATGATTTTAATTTTACACTTGGAACAATTTATGAGCAATTTGGAAGTGGAATGCTTTTAAGAACCTGGGAGGACAGGCAATTGGGTATTAACAATTCCTTATGGGGGATAAGAACCTCTTATAAAAAACAGAATTTAAGATTTGTGTTACTGGGTGGATACCAAAAGAAAGCCAATACTATTTCTGAAGGAAAGGTTTTTGGGTTTGATTCAGAATTTACTCTGTATGAAGACAAAAACACTTTTAATAGTTTATTAGTTGGACTAAGTTATCTTGGGAGGTTAGAGGCCCCTCACTATGTCAGTTATCCGTTTGATGATTTAACAAATTCGTTTTCTGTAAGAATTGATTACAATACAGATTCCTTTTATTTAAATTATGAATATGCCTATAAATCTGAAGACGGTGTTGTCAAATTTAATACTGTTTCAGAGACCTTTGTAAAAAATGGTAATGCAAATCTGTTAAATGCGGGCCTAATAAAAGATGGGGTTGGTATAGATTTTACATTCAGAAGACTTGAAAATATGGGATTTTACAGTGAAAGAGTGGAGTTTGGAAGTCCTTTTTTTGAAACAACATTAAATTATTTACCCGCACTTACTAAACAGCATGATTATTTGTTGACCAACATAAATGTCTATCAATCACAACCGAATATCTCTTTTCAAGACCCTAGCCTTATGAAGGCAGGTGAAATTGGATTTCAATTGGATGCATATTACAACATCAAAAAAGAAACTTTTTTAGGCGGAAAATATGGAACAAAAATTAGCTTAAATATTTCTAAATGGAATAATATTAATGGAAATTATGATTACGAAAATGAGGATTATGATTTAGAATTTTTAGGTTTCGGAGAAAAGTATTTTTCAGAGCAAAGTTTAGAGATAAGAAAAAAATGGTCAGAAAAATTTAGCAATATTATACTTTTTGTAAATAGGTACTACAACAAAAGATTTGTTGAGGAAAAGGTTGGTGAAATAAATTCTAAAATATTAGTTTTTGACAATACCCTCCTGTTAAATGGTGAAAAATCTATGAGATTTGAAATTCAACATCTTTTCACTGAAGATGATAAGAAGAATTGGTTGGGATATGGTGCTGAATATAATTTTAATTATAATTTTTCTGCCTATTTCAACAGTATAGTTAATTATGGAAATGAGCTAGAAGATAAACCTGCATATTCCAATTTTGGAATGTCCTTTTCAAAAAATGCTAGTAAGTTTATGTTATCATATGGTAAACAAAGGGGAGGGCTTATGTGTTATGGTGGTGTTTGCAGATATGTACCTGAATTTAAGGGGCTTTCCTTTTCAATAATTACGTCATTTTAATAACTTTAATTTGTGAACAAGAAATTATTTATAGAATTCTTTGGGACGTATTTCCTTGTCTTAATTATTGGATTAACATCAGGTAATCCACTTGCGGTAGGTTTTGGACTTGTAGTTTTG
>CACLQX010000042.1 GCA_902609185.1 uncultured Bacteroidota bacterium
TCAATAAACTTACTCAACAAATTTATTTTTTAACAAGGGACAACTCATTTAAAAATCTTAAGTCAATGGGCGAAGTTCTAGAAAAATCCTTCAATTATTTAATATCAAATTATGAGAATCATGAAATGCTTAGAATCAATAAGGTTTTCTGAGTTTCAGGAACCAGTAAAACTGTAAACTTAGTATAAAAATTGAAATTAGTAAGTGGATTGGTTGAGTTAAGATTGGAAAAGAAAAGTAATACATAGATGCTCCTATAATAATTTCAATTAATATTAAGAAATTTATCATTTTTATAAATTTCAAATCAATTTTAGATTTTTTTGCCAGGATCAACAAGTAAAAGTTAGATAAGAAAACTAACAGTGAGAATGTTCTGTGTATATAAAAATTTAATTCCGGTTTATTTAGCCAAAAATCTTTTTTTTCGAAGCCAAGAATATCAATTTGATTGTCAATAAATTCTCTTACAGAAATACCTAATGATATTTGTATAAGCATTAGGATCATTGCAACAACTAAAAAAAAATTAATTCTTGATTTCATCAGTTTTTTTAATGTTATACACAATCAATAAAACTATTATAATAGCCATAAGTAAATGAGTGCTAATTTTGTAAGGTGCTAAATTTGAATCAACAACTAATTTTCCTAACCATGCTTGAAAAACTATTGCCAATAATATAATTGTTGTCAGTGGAATAAAAACCATCTTTTTAGTTCTCAAAAAAAATGAAAAAATAAACATAACTAGTACTGAAAGTCCTGCTAAAACCCCCAATAATCTATTGATATATTCAAACCAAGTATGCACGACATTGAAATCAGTATAATCATGTTTAGTATATTTTATCCAATTTCTCTTTTCAAATTTTTTTGTTGAAATAAAATCATCTTTAGCATTAAAAAAAGTATTATTATATAATATCATAATATTTTTTTTATAATAGAAATTTGGCTTCCAAATAAGTTTGGTTTTGTTTGTAGGGGGGATATAATAGCCAAAACATTTTGGCCAATCTGGACAACCCATTCCACTTCCTGTCATTCTAACTGTGGACCCTGCAAAAATTACTAAAAAGACTAGTATTAGAGAGATTTTAGAAATGAGGATAAATTTATTTTTCATACTTCTTTAAACCAATTTCATTACCAATTTTACTCATCAATTCTGTTGCCTGAGCAGAATCATTATTAATATCACCATTGAGAATAGCTTCTTTAATCTTTTCTTTAATCAAACCTATTTCTTTGCAAGGTTTTATACCAAAATAATTCATTATAAATTCTCCCGAAATTGGTGGTTGAAAGTTTCTTACTCTGTCTCTTTCCTCTACATCCTTAATTTTATCTCTAACAACTTTAAAATTATTTAAATATTTTTTTTCAAGTTTTGAATTTTTAGTAGTTATATCTGCTTCACAAAGTGTCATCAAATCATCAATATCATCACCAGCATCAAAAATTAGTCTTCTTACAGCAGAATCAGTGATTTCATCAGATGACAATATAACAGGCCTAGAGCTTAGTAAAACTAGCTTTTTTACATAATTCAACTTATGATTCAATGGAAGTTTAAGTCTTTTAAAAATCTTAAAAATCATTTTTGATCCTACATATTCATGACCATGGAAAGACCAACCTTTTTTCTTATTATATCTTTTTGTTTTTGGTTTGCCAATATCATGTAGAAGTGCTACCCATCTCAACCATAGATTGTCAGTATTTTTACAAATATTGTCAAGAACTTGAAGAGTATGATAAAAATTATCTTTGTGTGATTTCCCCTCAACCTCATCTATACCCTCTAGTTTGATAAGTTCTGGTAAAATTATTTCAAGTAAACCAGTATTTTTCAATAAAATAAAACCGATTGAAGGTTTTGGTGACAACAAAATTTTATTTAGTTCTTCATTTATCCTTTCCTTGGAAATTATATTAATTCTTTGTTTTTCATTTTTAATAATTTCAATATTAGAGTCTTTTATTTTAAAATTTAGTTGTGATGCAAATCTAATTGCTCTCATCATTCTTAGTGGATCATCGAAAAAAGTTATTTTAGGATCTTTAGGCGTTTTTATTAATCCATTCTTTAAATCACCTACACCGCCATATAAATCAATTATTTCTCCTTTATCTTTTTTATTTAAGGAAATAGCAATTGAATTAATTGTAAAATCTCTCCTTGAAATATCATCTTCAAATGTTCCAACTGTTATACTTGGATTTCTAGAGGTTTTCTGATAACTTTCTTTTCTAGATCCCACAAATTCAATTTCAAAACCATCGTAAATTATCATTGCGGTACCAAAATTTTTAAAGATTTGTAAATCAACCTTGCCATGTAACTTTTTTTTAACCTCATTGGCAAAAGATATTCCATCACCAACTATTAAGATATCAACATCCTTACTTTTTCTATCCAGAATTAAGTCTCTTACATATCCTCCAACTAGAAACGCTTTGATTTGTAGTTCAGTAGACAGATCAGAAATTATATTTATAATATCTAAATCCAATCTTTTATTAGCAAATACGTTCATCAATTTCTTATTATTTTTACGTTAGAATTATCATCAATGCTTATAATTCTTGAGGATTTATTTTGTTGGTTATTATCAAAATTTATACTATAGTTAACTAAATCCAATAAATCTTTATCAATTTGCTCAAAATATTTTGGAACTTTTTTACCAGTAAAATTAGCTGATGTTGATGTAATGGGCTTTTTTAGGTTTTGTATAAGTTGAAGACATATTTTATTTTTTGGAATTCTGACGGCAATACTTTCTGGATAGCTTTCTAGGTTTTTACTTTTGGAAAAAATTACTGTTGTTGGGTAATCAGAGTTAAGTAAATAATCCAATGATATCTCAGGAACATTAGAAACATATTTTTTTACCATCTCTAAACTATCCATTAAACAAATTAAAGGTGTATTAGGTTCTCTTTTTTTTATTTTATTAACTTTTAAAATTGAATTTATATTTGTCGCATCACAACCAATTCCATAAACAGTATCCGTAGGATAGATAATAATTCCACCTCGTGATAATATTTTCAAACATTTATTTGTGACCATTTCAATGTATTAAGCAGATACATTATAATCTCTTAACGCATCATTTAATGAAGTTTTTTTATTGGTGCTATCTTTTCTTTTCCCAATAATGAGAGCACATGGCACATTATATTGACCTGCACTAAAATCTTTGGTTATCGATCCTGGAATAACAACTGAGTTTTCAGGAATATAACCTTTATAAAATATTGGTTCATCATTTGTTACATCAATTATTTTAGTTGATGCAGTTAAAACGACATTAGCACCTAAAACTGCCTGTCTTTCAATTCTAACACCTTCAACAATTATACACCTTGAGCCAATAAATACATCATCCTCAATGATAACAGGTGCTGCTTGAATAGGCTCCAAAACACCGCCAATTCCAACACCTCCACTTAAGTGCACATTTTTACCAATTTGAGCGCAACTTCCAACAGTAGCCCATGTATCAATCATAGTACCTGAGCCAATATTAGAACCAATATTTACATAGCTAGGCATCAAAATAACTCCCTTGCTAATGAAAGATCCATATCTTGCAATTGCATGAGGAACAACACGAACACCTTTTTCTTTATAATTAGTTTTTAATTTAATCTTATCATGAAATTCAAATGGTCCTAGCTCAATAGTTTTCATTTCCATGAGTGGAAAATATAATATTACAGCTTTTTTAATCCATTCATGCACAACCCATTTTTCATTTATTTTTTCCGCAACTTTTATTTCCCCACTATCTAATTTACCAACAGTAGATTTTATTGCTTTGGAATATTTAATTTCTTTTAAAAGTTCCCTATTTTTCCATACAATTTCTATGAGTTCTTTCATCTTTTTTTTTGCAAATATAATTTATACAAAATCAATTACTTAAACTTAAATATTTAATTTTGTCATATGAGTAAAATTTTAGCAATAGATTATGGTGAGAAAAGGTGCGGTTTTGCTATTAGTGATGAAGATCAATTGATTGCATTCCCACTTGAAACTATTGATAATAAAGAGATTTATCATTATATAAAAAATATTATCAGAAAAGAGAATATTGAAAAGTTTGTTGTTGGTTTACCAAAAAATAATATCAATAACCTCTTTATTATAGAGAAAGAAATAAAATTGTTTATAAAAAAAATTAAACAAGAATATCCATTTCTAAGCATTTTTAGGGTTGATGAGAGATTTACATCAACTTTAGCTAGACTTACTATTGCAAAATCTCATTTAAAAAAAACAAAAAGAGAAAATAAAAAATTAATTGATAAAATTAGTGCCACATTAATTCTACAATCATATCTAAAAAAATTATTATGATATTACCAATTTTAGCATATGGACACCCTCTTCTGAGGAAAGAATGTCAACTAATAGAACAAAATTCTGATGATTTACAAAATCTAATTTCAAATATGTGGGAAACAATGTATAATGCAGAAGGTGTTGGACTGGCAGCTCCACAAGTTGGCGTAAATAAGAAAATATTTATAATAGATGCAAATCCGTTGTTCTCTGAAGATCATGAAATATCTGATTTTGAAAAGCTAAACTCAAAAAAAGTTTTTATAAATCCAGAGATAACTCTTATTAATAATGATGAATGTTCCTTTAACGAAGGTTGTTTAAGTATCCCTGACATTAGAGCTGAAATTAAAAGACCTAATACAATTAGAGTTAATTATTATGATGAAAATTTTAATGATAATTCTAAAGTTTTTGAGGGTCTGTTAGCGAGGGTTATTTTACATGAGAATGATCATATTAATGGAGTACTATTTACGGATAAAATTTCAAGCTTTAAAAGAAAAATAATTGAAAAAAAGTTAGATAAAATAAAAAAAGGAAAAATAGAAACTGACTACAAAATGAGTTTTCTATAATGAAAGAATTAGAAAAATTATTAAAAATCATGGATGATTTAAGATCCAAATGTCCATGGGATAAAAAACAAACACTTGGTAGCTTAAAGAATTTAACTATTGAAGAAACCTACGAACTAACAGAAGCAATAGAAAATAAAAACTTTAAAAATATAAAAGAAGAACTTGGTGATTTATTATTACATATAGTTTTTTATTCTAAAATAGCATCAGAAAAGAATGAATTTGATTTTAAAGATGTTGTAAATCATTTATGTGATAAATTAATTTACAGACATCCCCACATTTATGGTAGTTTAGTTGTTAATTCTGAAGAGGAGGTCAAACTAAATTGGGAAAATTTAAAATCAAAAAAAACAAAAAAAAGCATACTCTCAGGGATTCCACAAAAATTGCCAATTATTCTTAAAGCTTTAAGAGCTCAGGATAAAGCTTCCAGTTTAGGATTTGATTGGGATTCAATTCATTCAGTAAAATCTAAATTGGAGGAAGAAATAGATGAATTAAATATTGAGATTAATAAAACAAATAAACAAAAGATTGAGGATGAGTTTGGTGATGTTATGTTCACTCTGATTAATTATTCAAGATTTTTAAAAATAGATCCTGAGAATAGTTTAAAAAAATCAACAAAAAAATTTATTGGTAGATTTAAGATCCTAGAAAAAATAGTAAAAAGAAAAAAACAAAAGATCAATCAGCTTGACATCAACGAATTAAATATGTTATGGAATGAGTCAAAAAAAATATATGATTCAAATGAAATAGTTTAATTTTTTCTTTTGTAAAATTAGATCATTATTGAATTTCTCTATTTGATTATGAACATTTTTAAAAATTGAATCAGCTTTGTCAGTTTTTATATATGTAAGGTTGTTTTCAAGTTGACCAATCTGTTTTTTAATTTCATCAATTTTTTTCTTGATTTTTATTTTAGCTTGTGTTTTTTCATTTTCAGACATTAAACTTGATTTTATTTTTAAAATATTGGAGTCAATATCAGATTGATGATGACCTACATCTTTAAATTTTTTACTTAAAAAATCTGAAAGTTCATTTAATTGTTTTATAGGAATTGAAACATCTACATCTGAAAGTTTTTTAATTTCATCATCTATGTTTTGTTTTGTTAGATTTTCTTTGATATCAAAAATTATTTTATCAATTCTTTCATAATTCTTTTTTTCATTTTTTCTTTTTTCTGAAAGATTATCATCAATTTTTTCGTAAAAATAATTTAATAAATCAAAGAAAACCTTTCTATTATTTTTATTTTTTTTATATGGAACATTTTCAACATTATTAAATTTCTTTTTCAGTGCTTGAAGATCCTTATTAGTTAATACCTTATCTTCCTTTTGTAAATCTTTTAGATTTTCAATTAATTCATTTTGTCTGTTTATATTGTTTGAATATTCTTTTTTTAAGTTTTTAAAAAATGAATTTTTTTCAATTAGAAATTTTTTATTTGTTTTTTTGAATTCACTCCAAAGTTTTTCATTTTCAATATCATCTAGCGGCCCAATATTTATGAACTTCTCTTTATGTTTTTCATAGGATTTGATTTTCTTTATCCACGAAATTTTATCCTTACATTCTTGATCACAAATTGACTTCATAGTAACTATCAAATTTTTTTTATTTTCAAGACTTTGTTTGATATGTTTTTCTTTATTAATTAAATAATCCTTTTTTGAATCTTTAATTTTTTTTATGTAATTATCAAATTCCTTATTTAATTTTGTTTCATGACTGTGCTTTGTGGGTCCTGTTAAAAAATTCCATCTTTTAATTATTATTAAGGAGTCCTTATATGCTTTAATTTTGTTACCGTAATCAGTTATTTTCTTTATATTATTTATTAAATCTTTTTTTTCAATTAAATTTTTATCTAAATTTTTTTCTTTAAAATCGTGATTCAAATAAACTAAATCGTAGTATAATTTAATTTGATGTTTATAAGAATTATTTAAGTTAAAAGATTGGTGGCTTGGAACTTTTCCAACACTTATCCACTTTCTTCTTATAGAGTTGAAAATTTTTTCTTTCTCCTCTATTTTTACTTTACTTAAGTTAAGATTCTTTAAACTTTCAATTAATTTTGTTTTTTTTTGAAAGTTTTCCTTAAAATTTATAGATATTTTCCTTTTATTTTCATTCATTTAATGAAAGTAATATTTATTTAAGTTAATAATATTTTGTTAACTGTTCCATATGTTCCAACTTTCCTCTGCTTGATTTTCCAGCATTTTTAATCCATTCATTATTTTGGCTCCTAATTTTTCAGATTTTTTTAAAAATTTTGTTTTTTTTGGATTATATATTAAGTCATAACAAAAATTCTTTTCTGAAATATTTTTAAAATCTAATGGTGGACAATCTTTTAAGTTTGGAAATGTTCCTAAAGGAGTTGTATTAATTATCAGGTCACATTTTGGGATATGTTTTTTTTGTGATGAGTATTTGCAAAATGCTGGGTTTAGTTTTCTTGAGAAGATTATATATGGAATTTTTTTGGTTCTAAGAGCAAAAGCAATTGCTTTTGATGCTCCAC
>CACLQX010000043.1 GCA_902609185.1 uncultured Bacteroidota bacterium
CTTTTTTACCGTGCCTTTGAAGTCTTATTCTTACTGACATAATATTAAATTTTAGGGTTCGAAACCAATTTTATTAATGGGAAGCAAAAATAATAGAATTTGTCAAAAAATCAAGAATAATTAATTTTTTTTTAAACCTGAATTAAATAAAAAGATAACTAAATTTAAAGGTTATATGTTTTTAATTTTTGATACTGAAACAACAGGATTGCCTAAAAGGTGGGACGCCCCCATCAGTGACTTAAACAATTGGCCAAGAGTAGTACAGCTAGCATGGCAGCTTCACGATGAAGATGGAAGTTTAGTATCTAATAAAACCTACCTCATAAAACCAGTTGATTTTGATATTCCGTTCGAGTCTGAAAAGGTTCATGGAATTTCAACACTGTTGGCAACTCAAATTGGAGAAAAAATTCAAACTGTTTTTAGGGAATTTTTAAAGGATCTTTCATCTGCGAATTATATAGTTGGACACAATTTAAAGTTTGACATTAATGTTATATCATCTGAGCTTTACAGACTTGATATTGAAAATCAACTGCTAAATAAAAAAGTTTTAGATACTTGTACAGAGAATACCGCAAATGTTTGCAAATTACCAGGTGGTAGATCTGGTAAATTTAAGTTCCCAACACTTGTTGAACTTTATGAGAATCTCTTTCAAAAGCAGTTTGAGAATGCACACAATGCATCGGCAGATGTAGAAGCTAATGCGATGGTATTTTTCGAGCTAATTCGTCAAAAATTATTTGATAATAGTTTGATAGAAGAATATGTTGTTATATATCAAAAAGTTTCAGAAAAATTTAAAGGGCAAGTTTCAAATTTTGGGATTGCTCATACAAACTTAAAAGAAGAGTCAAAAAAACGAAAACATCTGAACTACACTGAACAAGAAACAAATAAAGACTTAGGTCATAATGATTTTAAATCTGACTATGTCCATCTTCATAATAATTCTCAATTTTCTATTTTACAATCAACAACAAAGATATCTGATCTAGTAAAAAAGACCTCTGAACAAAAAATGAGTGCTGTAGCACTTACAGATAAAGCCAATATGATGGGGTGTTTTCATTTTTATAAAGCTGTAAAAAACTACAATTACGGCTTAAATAATCAAAATGAAAAAATCAAACCAATACTTGGATGTGAATTAAATGTTTGCGAGAACAGATTGGATAAATCTTACAGGGATGATGGTTATCAAATTGTTTTCCTAGCAAAAAACAAGGTGGGTTATGAAAACCTCATGAAAATGTGCTCGATTGGATACACTGAGGGGTTTTATTATGTGCCAAGAATTGATAAAGACTTAGTAAAAAAATATAGAGATGGGTTGATTGTTCTTTCAGGCTCTAAATATGGTGAAATATCGAATAAAATAATTAATGTTGGAGAAAAACAAGCTTCAGATGCATGTGTTTGGTGGAAAGAAAATTTTTCAAATGATTTTTATTTAGAAATGAATAATCACGGGGAAGAGGAAAATGAAATAATTAATGCACAACTTTCAAAATTCTCAAAAATTCACGGAGTTAAACTAATTGCCACTAACAACACTAAATATATTTCTAAAGAGGATGCTAACGCTCATGATATTTTACTTTGTGTAAAAGATGGACAACAACAGTCAACACCAATAGGTCGAGGTAGAGGTTTTAGATATGGTCTTAAAAATCAGGAATACTATTTTAAGACAAAAGAAGAAATGTCAAAAATATTTGAAAACTATCCTGACGCAATAAATAATATTTCTGAGTTAGTTGATAAGGTTGAGTTTTATGATTTAAGTAGAGAGGTTTTACTACCCAAATTTTCAATGCCTGATAATTTTAAATCAAAAACAAATGATATTGAAAATGAATATTTAAAATATTTGACATATAAGGGTGCAGATGATAAATATGAAAAAATAAATGATGATCTTAAAGAAAAAATAGATTTTGAATTGGGAGTCATTAAAAACTCTGGTTATCCAGGCTATTTTTTGATTGTTCAAGACTTAATCAATGCAGCAAAGGAAATGGGAGTTTCAGTCGGTCCTGGGAGAGGCTCAGTTGCAGGATCAATAGTAGCCTATTGCCTTGGAATAACCAAAATTGACCCTATAAAATATGATTTACTTTTTGAAAGATTCTTAAATCCTGACAGAGTAAGCATGCCCGATATAGATATTGATTTTGACGATGATGGCAGGGGAAAAGTTATTGATTATGTTATTGAAAAGTATGGATCTAATCAAGTTGCTCAAATTGTAACATATGGAAAAATGGCTGCAAAATCTTCAATACGAGATACAGCCCGAGTTTTGGACTTATCACTTTCTGACGCAGACTATTTGGCAAAGTTAGTTCCAAACATGACCAAGCTTTCTGATATATTCGAATCTGATAAAAAGAAATTGAGTTCATCAATGAGATCAGATGATTTTTCAAATGCAGTTGAATTAAAAAATATTGCTGACGGAGATAATCTTCAGTCTGAAACAATTAATCAAGCAAGAGTGTTGGAGGGCAGTCTTAGAAATGTTGGTGTTCATGCATGTGGAGTAATAATCACACCTGAGGAGATAACAAAATTTGTCCCAATTGCAACCGCCAAAGACTCAGATTTAGTTGTAACACAATATGATAATTCAGTAGTTGAAAATGCCGGGCTTCTAAAAATGGATTTTCTTGGTCTAAAAACTTTGACTTTGATAAAAGACACAATAAAATTAATAAAATACAGGCACAGGAAGGATATCGATATCGATAACATTCCTTTGGATGACCCAAAAACATATGAGTTATTTCAAAAAGGAGATACAGTAGGGATTTTTCAATATGAAAGTCTTGGTATGCAAAAATATTTAAGAGATTTGAAACCCACTGTGTTTGAGGACTTAATTGCAATGAATGCTTTGTACAGACCTGGACCTCTTGAATACATACCATCATTTGTTCGCCGAAAAAATGGAACAGAGGAAATAAAATATGATATACCTCAAATGGAAGAGTTTCTCAAAGAAACCTATGGAATTACAGTCTATCAAGAGCAAGTAATGCAACTTTCTCAAAAGCTAGCTAATTTTTCAAAGGGTGATGCCGATACATTAAGAAAGGCTATGGGGAAAAAAATATTTTCATTACTAGAAAAATTAAAACCAAAATTTATTAAGGGTGGTAAATCAAATGGTTATGACTCTGAAATATTAGAAAAAATATGGAAAGACTGGGAAGCATTCGCATCTTACGCATTTAATAAATCACATTCTACTTGTTACGCCTTAATTGCATATCAGACAGCATTCTTAAAAGCACACTATCCCTCAGAATATATGGCTGCTGTTTTATCAAACAACATGAATGATATAAAACAAGTTAGTTTTTTTATGGAGGAGTGTAAATACATGTCAATTGATGTTCTTGGTCCAGATATTAATGAGTCAATTTTTAAATTTAACGTTAACGAAAATAATTCAATTCGTTTTGGAATGGGTGCAGTCAAAGGAGTGGGACAAAGTGCTGTTAAGGCTATTGTAGAGGGCAGGAAAAGTGGCAAGTATAAATCAATTTTTGATTTTGCAAAAAGAGTTGATTTAAGATCAGCAAATAAAAAAGCGTTTGATAGCTTGGTTTTAGCAGGTGCTTTTGACTCAGTTGATAAAGCACACAGAGCCCAGTATTTTTATGAAAACAGTGATGGTGTGACTTTTGTTGAAAAGGCAATTAGGTTTGGCTCAAAATTCCAGGAAAGAGAAAATTCACCACAAACTAGTTTGTTTTCTGATGCTGATGAAATAAAAATAAGTGAACCAAATTTCCCTGAGTGCGATAAATGGTCCAAACTGGATCAGCTTAAAAAAGAGAAAAATGTAGTAGGGATTTACATTTCAGGTCATCCTTTGGATGATTATTTGGATACACTAAAATTCCTAACCAATATTCACTTAAACGATTTAAAAGATTTAAGAAAACTTATCGATAAAGAGGTAAGAATTGGTGGAATTATTGGTGAAGTTCAACACAAAATATCGAAGAATGGAAGAGGATGGGCAACATTCATTATTGAAGATTATTTTGAGTCATATGAGTTGAGAATTTTCGGAGAAGATTATTTAAAATTTAAACATTTTCTAGTTGAAAATAATTTTGTACATATCAAGATGTACATAAAGGAGGGATGGAAAAATGCTGAAACTGGTAGACTAGGAGATCCAAGAATCCAATTCCTAAATTTCCAGCAGCTTCAAGATACCTTAAGTTCAAATACAAAGAAAATATCTATAAAATTAGATGCTCAATTAATCGAGCAAGATCATATTGATTATTTTAGAAAATTAGTAAAAAAACACAAGGGTGATCAAGAAATTGTATTTAATTTATCGGCAAATGGAAATGGATTAAATATTAACCTATATTCAGTAAAAAATAAGGTCAAAATCTCAGAGGAATTAATTAAATCTTTGAAAGAAAAAAAATTAGAATTTAGATTAAACTAGTTTTATAATTAATTATTTATATTTTTGGCAAAAAAATTTTATGGCAGTAGAAATTACAGATGCAAATTTTGAAGAAATAGTTTTAAAATCTGACAAGCCAGTTCTTGTAGATTTTTGGGCTGAGTGGTGTGGACCTTGTAGAATGCTCGGTCCAATTATTGAGGATTTAAGCAATGATTTTGCTGACAAAGCAGTCATTGGTAAAGTTGATGTAGATTCAAGTCAACAATTTGCAGCAAAATTTGGAGTAAGGAATATACCTACTGTTTTAGTTTTTAAGGATGGTGAAATGGTCAATAGGCAAGTTGGGGTTGCCCAAAAAAGTGTCTATGCTGATTTTCTTAATGCCTTAGTATAATTTTTGGTCTGGTAGTTCAGCTTGGTTAGAATACATGCCTGTCACGCATGGGGTCGCGGGTTCGAGTCCCGTCCAGACCGCAAGATTCCCTCTATCAAGAGGGTTTTTTATTTATTTCATGGATTATTTTGTAGAATTAGGGTACTTAGGTTTATTTATAGTCAGTTTTTTGACAGCTACTCTAGTCCCACTAAGTCCCGAGGTTATGCTGGGAATATTAATTGCGCAGGGCTTTAACCTTGAATTGTGCATTGTAATTGCTTGTATGGGTAATTGGTTGGGCGGAGTAACAACATATTATATTGGTAGGATAGGTGACTGGAAGAAAATTGAAAAATTTTTTAGAATAAAAAAAGAAAAAGTTTATTCATTTAAAGAAAAAATAGATCGTTGGGGTAGTATTGCAGCATTTTTTACTTGGCTCCCCTTGGGTGGGGATATTTTAGCTCTAGCATTAGGTGTTTTTAAGGTAGATGCCTTTAAGGTTTCATTATGGATGTTGATCGGAAAATCTATAAGATTTTTTGTTGTTGGAGTTTTGATTTATTATGGTATTGATTTATTCACTAACTAGACAATTAAAAGAGTTATATAAGTGTTCTTTCAAAAACTTCTTTTGCGAATTTTCGTAGGGCTATTTTTATTTTTTCTAAATCAAAAATGATCTTTTAGTTCGTCAATATATTATTCCACCGTAACAGACTTAGCTAAGTTTCTTGGCTGATCAATGCTACATCCTTTGAAATCTGCAATGTAATATGATAAAAGTTGTAATGGAATATTAGCGAGAATAGGACTAATCAATTCGTGGCATTCAGGAATTTCAATAAAATCATCGGAAATTTTCTTAATTTCCTTATCACCCTCAGTAACAATAGAGATTACTTTACCTCCTCTAGCTTTAATTTCCATTACGTTACTTACAATTTTTTTGTAGTTACCTTTTTTTGTTGCAACAACAACAACAGGCATATTCTTATCTATTAGAGCGATAGGTCCATGTTTCATTTCAGCTGCAGGATAACCTTCCGCATGTATGTAAGAAATCTCTTTTAACTTCAATGCCCCCTCTAGAGCTACAGGAAAATTATATCCTCTTCCCAGATATAAAAAGTTTTTGGATTTTGTATATTTTTCAGCTATTTCTTCAATCTTATCCGATTTTTTCAGAATTTTTTTGACATTATCAGATAAGTTTTGAACCCCGTCGATAATTTCAGTGTATTGAGATTTTGTAATTTTTTTGAGCTTATGACCAATTTCAGATGCGATTATCAGCATAGTTACAGCTTGACAAGTAAAAGCTTTTGTTGATGCAACTCCAATCTCGGGTCCTGCATGTGTATAAATTCCAGTGTGGGTCTCTCTCGAAATTGATGATCCAACAACATTGCAAATACCATAAATAAATGCATTCATTTCTTTTGCCAATTTAAGCGCAGCTATTGTATCAGCAGTCTCGCCTGACTGAGATACGGGGATAACAATATCATCTTTATAAATAATTGGATTTCGGTATCTAAACTCTGATGCATACTCAACTTCTACAGGAATTCTAGCCAATTCCTCAAAGTAATACTCACCAAGTAAGCTGGCGTGCCAGGATGTTCCACATGAAATAAAAATCAATCTTTTACTTTTCTTAAATTTTTCCCAATATTCTTCTACTGAAGATATCTTAATTTTTGGTGGATTTGAAAAAATTCTACCACGTAACGAATCATTGATACATTTTGGCTGCTCAAATATTTCCTTGAGCATAAAGTGTTTGAAACCACCTTTTTCTACCTGTTCAATTTGAAGCTTCAACTTTTCAATTTTTTGATCTTTTATACGATTAGTTCTAAAATCACGAAGTACAAGTCCTTTTTTTCTACTTAATATTGCAAGCTCATAATCGTTTAAATACAGACAACGATTGGTTTCTTGAATGAATGGAGAAGGATCAGAGCCTACAAAAAAATCTTTTCCTTTTAAGCCAATTGCTAAGGGACTACCCAACTTAGCTACAACAAGTTCATCAGGTGAATCCTTATCAAAAATAACAATCGCAAAAGCACCAACAACTTGATTTAATGCAATTTGTGTAGCCTTACCAATTTTTAATGATGGATTACTTTTTTTTACCTCTTCAATTAAGTTAACAAGGACTTCAGTATCGGTTTCTGATTGAAAAGTATAACCCTTGCCAATCAAAATTTGTTTAATGGAATCATAGTTTTCAATTATT
>CACLQX010000044.1 GCA_902609185.1 uncultured Bacteroidota bacterium
ACCAGTTTGTAATGTAGCTACTGTTTTTTTTGCCATTATTTAATTTCTTTATGAATAGTATATTTTTTTAGAATTGGATTGAATTTTTTCAATTCCAATCTATCAGGACTATTTTTTTTGTTTTTCGTGGAGATGTATCGAGAAGTTCCTGGTTTGCCAGAATCTTTATGCTCAGTGCACTCTAAAATTACTTGGATTCTATTTCCTTTTTTTGCCATAATTAAATTTTAACCCCTCTTGCTCTTGCTTCTTTTAATACAGCTGTAATTCCTTTCTTATTAATAGTCTTCAAAACTGAGGTAGAAACCTTTAATGAAATCCATTTGTCTTCCTCAGGAATGTAAAATTTTTTAGAAATAATATTAGCATTGAACCTTCTTTTTGTTTTGTTTATTGCCTTTGAAACGTTATTACCAAATTGAACTTTCTTACCTGATATTTGACAAATTTTAGACATAATATTCTGTATGGTCTGCAAATAAACAACTTTTTTAGTTTTTTGACAAATTTTATTTGTCTAGGTTTTCAGATATAAACTCTAGTGAAACTTTGACTGCTTTGTTGATATTAGCATCTCTGTTACCCTCCAATTTAAAAAATTTTGTTTTTGTTTTGTTTTTGAAATGAAAAGAAATGTATAACTCACCCAGATTAGATTTTTCATCGTTAAGTCCTGGACCTGCATTTCCAGTTGTTGAAAAGCCTATATCTGACTTAAAAAGGTTCTTAACATTACTTGCCATTAAACCTGCGATTTGCTGACTGACAGCTGAATGTTTCCTTATTTTTTCCTTTTCAATTTTTAAAATCTCAATTTTTGACTCATCAGAATAAGTTACTACGGAACCTTTAAAAAAACTTGATGAACCTGCAAGTGAAATTAATTTTTTAGACAAAGCTCCTCCAGTTATGCTTTCTGCAACCGAGATTGTTAGTTTTTTGGAATTCAATACATCAAAAATGGTCTTGATCATTTAATTTTTATTTCAAAAATTTTCTCTTTATCAATGAAACCCTCTAAAAAATCACCTATTTCAACCTTACCCACTCCTTCAGGTGTACCAGTAAACATTATATCACCAATTTTTATTGTGAAGTATTTGGATGCATAATGTATTAATTCTGTTATTTTCCATATCATTTTAGATGAATTGCTTTTTTGAACTACTTTTCCATTTTTTTTTAATAAAAAATTAATGTTATTCAAATCAATTTTATCATCATAAGGTATCCACTCACCAATTAATGCAGAGTTATCAAATGATTTTGAAATTTCCCAAGGCAAACCTTTCAATTTCAAATCATTTTGCAAATCTCTTGCTGTAAAATCAATCCCTAAACTGAAATGACTTATGTAGTTTAAACAAAAATCTTTGTCAATATGTTTTCCAACTTTAGAAAACTTCAAAATCAGTTCTAGTTCGTAATGGATTTCATCAGAAAATATAGGAATAAAGAATGGTTGATTTTTTTGAATAATTGATGAATCAGGTTTCATGAAAACTGTTGGGTTATCATCAAATGAACCATTCAATTCTTTAATATGTTTTACATAGTTTTTCCCAATACAAATAATCTTCATGAGATCTTATTATTAAGTTCTGATAACCGGATTTTATTGAGTATATTTTTGGTGTACTTTGGAAAATCTGATTTCATTATCCAACTATAATAACCTGGATCATTTTTTAAAACTTCACTTACTTCATTTCCTTTATACTTTCCAAATGAAAATACTGGTTTGCCTTTTTCATTTTCAAGAATATAACCTGAGAGGTCTAAATTTCGTCTCATCCTAGAGAAGTTTGATAAAAACTTTATATTTTTTTCTAACTCAGAATATTTTTCTAATTGTGATTTGAACACCTCATAAGTAGCTTTAGCATCACTTAAAGAAGAGTGGGCATTTTCATGTATTTTTCCACAATAAAACTTATAGGCAGCTGATAAAGTTCTCTTTTCCATCTTATGAAATATATTTTGAACATCAATTAATTCAATACTGGATATGTCAAAATCAATGTCTGCTCTCAGAAACTCTTCGATGAGCATTGGAACATCAAACTTATTTGAATTGAAGCCGGCTAAATGACAATCTTTTATAAACTCACTAATTTCTAATGCGAGCTCAGAAAAGTTTGGTTTATCTTTAACCATTTCATTGGTTATTCCATGAATAACTGACACTTTTTCTGGGATTGGAATGGTTGGGTTAATTAACCATGTTTTTGAATCCTCTGTTTTATCAATATTAATTTTAATAACTGAAATTTCGACTATACGATCATTAGTTACATTAACCCCTGTAGTCTCAAGATCAAAAAAACATATTGGTTTATCTAATTTTAAATCCATATTTATGTGCTGTCAGTTTTCCAGTTTTCAATCAAACTCTTTATTTCTTTTAAGAAAAGTCCACCAGTTGCTCCATTAATAATTCTGTGATCAAAACTCAATGACAACAAAATAATTTTTCTAATTGCAATAAAATCTCCCTTATCTGTCTCAACAACCCTCGGAAGTTTTCTTATGGCGCCAAAGGCCAATATTGCAAGTTGAGGTTGATTAATAATGGGTGTCCCCATTATGTTATCAAATGTTCCAATATTTGATATTGTGAAAGTACCATCTTGAATATCATCAGGATTTAAATTATTTTTTCTAGCCTTATTAACTAAGCTATTGGATGATTTAGAAATACCTGCTAAGCTAAGCTGGTCAGCATTTTTAATTACAGGGACAATCAAACTTCCGTCTTGCAATGCTGTAGCTAAGCCAATGTTTACATCCTTTTTATAAATTATCTTGTCATCAATTAAACTAGCATTTAGAATTGGAAAATTTCTCAATACTTTTGATACGATATGAATCAAAGGGTGAGTATAAGTTAATTTTTCATCATAACTATCCAAAAATTTAATCTTTTGATTATCTCTCCAATTTGCAAGATCAGTTATATCTGCCTCAATGAAGGTTTGAACATGTACGGCACTATTTTTACTATCAAGCATATGCTTTGATAATATTTTTTCTATCCTACTAAGATCACGAACCTGGCTTTCATTTTTTGCAACATTTACTACATCTTCTATATAATTAACATTTTTATTATTAGAATTTTTAATGTAACTGAGCAGGTCTTTTTTTGTTATTCTTCCTGATTTGCCAGTTCCCTTAATTTGATTCAATTCAGCTGAAGAAATATTTTCTTGTTTGACAATATTTCGCACTAATGGTGACAAAAAAACATCATCAATTTGTTCAATTTTAGAGTTTTTATTATCGTTATCTGGCAACATTTCAATATTTGGTATTTCTGCAATTTCAGGTTCATCAACTTTTATTTCCTCATTTGTATTTTTTTCAACATCTGACGTTGTTTCTATCACACAGAGCGTATCACCTACTTTTACTACATCATTTACTCTATAGCAATGTTCAATAATAACTCCCTCAACTTCTGTAGGTACTTCAGAATCAACTTTATCGGTTGCAATTTCTACCACAAAATCATCAGCTGATACCTGATCACCAACATTTTTAAGCCAACTCACAATAGTTGCTTCATCAACACTCTCCCCCATTTTCGGTAATGTCAAATTAAATTTTGCCATAGTACGACAGTAAAATTACCAAATTAAATTTATAAAGATTTATATTTAATTGTGATCAAAAGGGATACGCTTAATAATACTTCTTCCTAAAGTAATTTCATCGGTATATTCTAGATTATCTCCAACAGAAACTCCTCTTGATATTGTACTGAACTTAATTGAATAATTATTAATCTTTTTATATATATAATAATTAGTTGTATCACCCTCCATAGTTGCGCTCAACGCAAATATAATTTCATTAATATTATTTGTTTTTACCCTATTGATCAATTTATCAATTGTAAGTTGATTAGGCCCAATACCGTCTATTGGAGATATTTTACCGCCTAGTACATGATATAAACCATTAAATTGACCAGTATTCTCAATGGCCATCACATCTCTAATATCTTCAACAATACATAATGTAGATGAGTCTCTTTTATCATTGCTACAGATTCCACATACTGGTTTATCTGATAAATTACAGCATTGTTCACAAAAAAGAATTCCATTTTTCAATGATTTAATTGCAGCAATTAATTTTAGAACATTTTCATCTTTTTCTTTAATTAGGTTTAATGCTAGTCTGGTTGCTGTATTTTTACCAATCCCTGGAAGTCTGGATATTTCATCAACTGCATCTTGTAATAACTTTGATGAAAAATTCATTATGTAAATATATAACTTGATTTTTACAGAACCATAATTAATTATCTTTGAAAATAAGTAATATGAATTCTTTACTAATTCTAGGAATAATAGGTGTTTATTTTTTAAGCCTGTTTGTAATATCTCAAGTAACAAAAGGAAAATCCGATAGCCATACTTTTTTTTCGGGAAATAGAAATTCTAAGTGGTATGTAGTCGCTTTTGGTATGGTTGGAGCATCACTCTCCGGAATAACTTTTATTTCAGTTCCTGGGGATGTAGGAGCTTTAAATTTTACATACTTTCAAGTTGTAATTGGCTATTTGATAGGCTATTTTGTTGTTGCCTATTTACTTCTGCCCATATATTATAAAAAAGGTCTCACATCAATTTATGAATTTCTTGGTGATAGATTTGGGAAATTCTCTCATAAAACTGGAGCTTTCTTCTTTTTTATTTCAAGAGTTTTAGGTGCCTCCTTTAGATTATTTCTTGTGGCAATCGTTCTCCAAGAATTTATTTTTGATCAATGGGGAATTCCATTTGAAATTACTGTAACATTTTCAATAGTTTTGATATGGCTTTATACATTTCAAGGTGGCATTAAAACTGTAATTTGGACTGATACAATTCAAACTTTTTTCATGATACTCTCCGTTTTGATATCAATAGTTTTTATCACTAATAGTTTTGATCAAACACTCTCTGAATTCTTAAATTCTGAATTCTATTCAAAAAAAAGCCAAGTTTTTATTTTTGATGACTTTTATAACAAAAACTTCTTCATAAAGTCTTTTTTGGGAGGAATGTTCATTACAATCTGTATGACAGGATTAGACCAAGATATGATGCAAAAAAATTTAACATGTAAAAACCTTAGAGATGCTCAAAAAAATATGATTGTGTTTAGTTTTGTTCTTGTGTTTGTAACTTTTATTTTTTTGGTTTTAGGCTCAATTTTATTTAAATATGTTGAGATTAATGAGGTTCAAATTCCAGAGCTAAATGGACGTGTAAATACAGATTTATTATTTCCTCTAATTGCCTTCAGTGGGGATTTTGGTTTTGTTTTACCCATAATATTTCTAATTGGACTAGTGGCAGCTGCGTACAGTAGTGCAGACAGTGCCCTAACATCATTAACAACGTCGTTCTGTGTTGACTTTTTAAACATAGAACGATACAATCAAAAAAAACAAAAAAAAACAAGAGTAATAATTCATGTATTTATGAGTATTATTTTACTACTAACTATAGTTGTTTATAAAAATCTTCTTAGCACTAGTGTAATTGATAGCTTGCTGATTATTGCAGGATTTACTTATGGTCCGCTTCTTGGACTATTTAGTTTTGGGATTTTTACAAGTTATAAAATACACGATAAATATAGCATAATCGTTTGTATACTTTCTGTGATTTTCACAAGTCTAATATTCTATGACCCTTTATCGGTTTTTGATAAATATCAAATTGGCTATGAACTTTTACCCATTAATGGATTGATCACATTCTTGGGCTTATATTTAATAAGAAAGACTACCACTTGATTACTGCACATCCCCACGTGAAACCACTGCCAAAAGCAGCCAATACAACAATATCATTCTTTTTTATCAAATTAGATTGGTATGCCTCAGTTAAAGCAATTGGAATTGAAGCGGCAGTTGTATTACCATATTTCATAATATTATTAAAAACTTGAGAATTAGATAGTTTTAGTTTTTTTTGGATGAACTGACTTATTCGAAGATTGGCTTGGTGTGGTATAAGTAATGAAATATCATCCGTTGTTAAATTAGAATGTTCCAAGCCTTCATTAATTACTTGTTCAAATCTTACTACTGCATTTTTAAATACGAAGCTACCGTTCATATAAGGCCAATATGATTCATCATTTTTTTCAGATTTAATTTTATCAATCCAGTGGGTAGTTGCAGGCTTAATAACAGCTAGTTCCTCAGCATACTTTCCCTGTGAATGTAGGTGAGTGGATAATATTCCATTTTCTGATGTTGTTGCAGAAATTATGGCAGCACCAGCACCATCACCAAAAATTACTGAGACTGATCTGCCCTTTGTTGATTTATCCAATCCTCCAGAATGAATTTCACTACCAACAAGCAATATATTTTTATACATTCCTGACCTAATGTACTGATCAGCGATCGATAATCCATAAATAAATCCTGAGCACTGATTTCTAACATCTAGAGCTCCAATTTCTTTTATACCAAGATTTCGTTGTAGGAGAACACCAGATCCTGGGAAATAGTAATCAGGACTGAGTGTTGAGAAAATAATAAAGTCAATATCATTCTTGTCAATTCCAGCATCTGAAATTGCTTTTTCAGCCGCATAGGTTCCCATGAGGGATGTTGTTAACTCACTATCATTGACCCATCTTCTATTTTTAATACCAGTTCTTTCTAAAATCCAATCATTCGAGGTATCCATGAGTTTTGATAAATCATCATTTGATACAACATTTTCTGGAACAAAAAAACCTAAACCTGAAATCTTAGACCTAATCATATCTATTTGCAATTTAGTCAAAATTGTCATTTTGTCTGTATTTTTTGTTTGGTATATGATTTGAAAATATATTTGAAAAAAAAAGTTATGGCTAAAGGAAAAATTAATGTAGCAGTTGAAAATATTTTCCCACTAATTAAAAAGTTTCTATATAGTGATCACGAAATTTTTCTCAGGGAATTGATATCAAATGCTACAGATGCAACTTTAAAATTAAAGCATCTATCAAATATTG
>CACLQX010000045.1 GCA_902609185.1 uncultured Bacteroidota bacterium
TCATATAGTAAATTAGTTATTGCTTTTGAAAGTTGCACCTTTAAATTTAAAGTTTTTTTGGATAAATGACTACTTAAATTCCAAGTTTTGATTTAACTCTTTTAATTACTTGATCTGCAATTTTTTTTGCCCTTATTGATCCCTCTTTTAAGATCTGGTCAATTTCACTTCTATTATCCATTAGGTAATTGTAAGTGTTCCTTTGTTTACTGTAAGTTTCTGATATGAGATTAAATAACTGACTCTTTGCTTCACCATAACCGTAGCCACCCTTCTCATAATTTTCCTTCATTTGCTTAACTTGAGATTCATTACCAATTAGGCTGTATAATTTAAACACATTGCATGTATTTGGATTTTTAATTGACTCAATAGGTAAACTATCTGTTTTGATTGACATTATTTGTTTTTTGAGTTGTTTATCAGAAAGGAAAATATTTATAATATTACTTTTTGATTTACTCATTTTTTGACCATCAGTTCCAATAATTAATTTGGTATTTTCATCAGTAATTGCTTCTGGAATAATTAAGGTTTCACCATGTAAATTATTAAATTTAAAGGCTACGTTTCTAGTAATTTCCAAATGTTGGATTTGATCTTTACCAACAGGAACATAATTAGCATCATAAAGTAAAATATCCGCTGCCATTAACATTGGATAGGTGAATAGTGCTGCGTTAACGTTTTTTAAATCATTTGATTTATCCTTAAAAGAGTGAGCTAGGGTTAATCTTTGATATGGAAAATAAGATGATAAAATCCATGCAAGTTCTGTTGTTATTGGTATATCTGATTGTTTGTAAAAAATTGTTTTTTGTGGATTTAATCCAAATGCTAGCCAAGTAGCTGCTGTAGAATAGGTGTTTTCCTTTAACTCTTTAGGATCTTTTATCTGAGTTAAGGAATGAAGATCTGCTATAAATAAAAATGATTCATTATTCTTTTTTGATAGTTCAATTGCAGGAATAATTGCACCTAAAATATTTCCAAGGTGAGGAGTTCCGGTGCTTTGAATTCCTGTTAAGATTCTTGACATTCATAACAAAAGTAATGGTTTTCAGAACATTAATTACAAATAGCTACATTTGAAATATGCTTAGGATATTTAAAATCATTCTACTGTCAATTTGGAATTTTTGGTTTTACTTACTTGCATTTGTTGGAATTATCTCAACATTTCCTTTACTGGTCTTGTTTTCATCTAGTGAAAAATTATATCCACAGTTTTATTGGGTTGCGAGAAATATTTGGTCAAATATTATTCTATTTGGAATGGGGTTTTGGCCAGTTGTAAAAAACAGGAAGAAGCTTGAAAAAGGTAAAAGCTATATGGTGGTGTCAAATCATAAAAGTATGATTGATATAATGCTTATGGTTTTCTGTTGTAAACATCCAATTGTATTTGTTGGTAAAAAAGAATTGGATAAAATCCCAGTTTTTGGATATTTCTACAGCAGGGTATGTATACTGGTTGATCGTGATGACTCTAAAAGCAGAAAAGATGTATATGATAAATCAATAAAAAGACTTGAAAGAGGTGTTTCGATATGTATTTTTCCTGAGGGTGGTGTTCCCGAGCCTGGAATTGTTCTTAGGGAATTTAAAAATGGTGCTTTTAATCTAGCTATACAATTTCAAATTCCCATTGTACCATTATCATTTTATGATTGTGAAAGAAGATTCCCTTATTTTTTTGCATATAATTACTTTGTTGGAGGTCCAGGAAAATTAAGAGCTAGATTCCATGACTTTATAGAAACAAAGGGTTTGAAGGAAAATGACAGGGATATGCTGAAAAACAAGGTCTATAAACTATTAAAAGAAGATCTTGCTAAGACTTATCAGAGCTAAGAAATTCTGATATTCTTTTCTCCAGCTCATCACAAAGTTCTGGGTTGTCTTTAAGTAAATTCTTTACAGCATCTCTTCCTTGACCTAATTTTGTATCACCATAGCTAAACCATGAGCCGCTCTTATCAATTATACCAGACTGAGAGCCTATATCGATAATTTCACCCATTTTTGAAATCCCTTCACCATACATAATATCAAATTCACATACCCTAAAAGGAGGGGCAACTTTGTTTTTGACAACTTTAACTCTTGTTTTATTACCCATTGCATTACCTGTAGAATCCTTTAATTGAGTTGATCTTCTTATATCAAGTCGAACTGATGCATAGAATTTTAGAGCATTTCCACCAGTTGTTGTCTCTGGATTTCCAAACATTATACCAATTTTTTCCCTTAATTGATTTATGAAAAATACTGTACAATTTGTTTTGCTAATTGTTGATGTTAATTTTCTCAAAGCCTGTGACATGAGTCTTGCGTGCAATCCCATTTTTGAATCTCCCATTTCCCCCTCAATTTCACTTTTTGGAGTTAATGCAGCTACTGAGTCAATTACAATTATATCAACAGCACCAGATCTGATCAAATTGTCTGTAATTTCCAAAGCTTGTTCTCCGTGATCAGGCTGAGATATAATCAAATCATTAATATTTACTCCCAAATTTTGAGCATAAAATCTATCAAATGCATGCTCAGCATCAATGAAAGCTGCAATACCGCCAGCTTTTTGACATTCTGCAATTGCATGTAAAGTCAGTGTAGTTTTTCCAGACGATTCAGGTCCATATATTTCAATAACTCTACCTTTTGGGTAACCCCCAACACCAAGAGCGTAATCTAAACCTATTGAACCTGTAGAAATAAATTCAACTTCGGATTCAGAAACGTCTCCCATTTTCATAACAGTACCTTTTCCATAGGTTTTATCTAGTCTGTCAAGTGTTAATTGTAGTGCTTTTAATTTAGAGTCTTTATCTGATGCCATAAGAGGGATATTAGTTTTTAAAAGTACAATTTTATTTATTAAAAATCATCATTTAAAAACTTACATTTGTAAACAGAATTTGTAAATAAAATGCTACTATATAACAAGCTTAGCAATGATGAAAGAGCTATCCTTATAAAGAAAGCCAACGAAAAAAGGTTGACTTTATCTTTTTACAAATATCATAAAATTGATAACGTTGAGAGTTTTAGAAATTATTTATTTACAAGTTTTGAAAAACTGAATATTCTTGGTCGGATATACGTAGCAAAGGAGGGAATTAATGCGCAACTTTCCATTCCAGCTAAAAAACTAAAAAAACTAAAGCAATTATTAGATTCAATTACTTTTTTAAAAAACACACGTCTTAATATTGGTATTGAGCACAACAATGAATCTTTTCTAAAGCTTAAAATTAAAATCAAAGATAAAATTGTAGCTGATGGATTAAAGCCTGATGAGTACGATATTGAAAATTCTGGAATCCATTTAAGTGCTAAGGAATTTAATGACTTGATTGATAAACCAAACACGATTACAATTGATATGAGAAACCACTATGAAAGTGAAGTAGGTCATTTCAAGGGAGCAATTTGTCCTGATGTTGATACTTTTAGAGAGTCTCTTCCCTTAATAAAAGAAAAATTTGATTATGCGAAGACCAAAAAAAATATATTAATGTATTGTACAGGAGGAATTAGATGTGAAAAAGCAAGTTCATATTTAAAGAATAATGGGTACGACAATGTTTTTCAATTGAGTGGTGGTATTATTGAATATGCAAGGCAAGTAAAAGAAAGTAGTATTGAGAATAAATTTTTAGGGAAAAATTTTGTTTTTGATAATCGACTCAGCGAAAGAATTGGTACAGAAGTAATAGCAAAATGTCATCTTTGCGGGGAAGTTTCAGACAACCATGTGAATTGTAATAATGAGGCGTGTCATGTTTTATTTATTCAGTGTGAAAAATGTAATAAGGAATTAAGTGGCTGCTGCAGTAATGCATGTAAAAACACCTCAATGCTTACAGTTGAGTTACGTAAAAAAGCAAGAAAGGGCAGAAAGAAAAAAAGTAGGTTTTTTAAAAAAGGGCGTTTGAGTGAGAAAGTTTAGTTTTTTTTTATTTTCTATTTTTTTTCTAATCATCGGTTGTAAGGATGAATCTACAATACATTCCACACACATTGAAACAAATGGGTTTTGGTTAAAAGACGTGCCTATAAAAGCAAGTTTAGAAATTAGTGAAAGCCCTATTGATATTTATCTATTTCTTAAGCTAAATAAAGATTATCCTTTTTCCAATATATATCTTTTGTCAAATCTTGAAAATAACAATTTAAATTTAACTGATACAATCTCTTTTAGGTTTGATGACTCAGAAAATAAAAATCTTTTGTCAAAGCAAACAAGAATTAAAACTTTTAAAATTCCGATTCACAAAAATATTAATGTTAGTGGGGAAACTTTAGTTGAAGTTTCACATGCTGTTAGATATATTGATAGTGTTGGTGCTGTTTTGAAATTACAAGGTATCTTAGATGTGGGAATTTTAGTAAATAAATCCAATGAAAAAATATAGGTTTCAGGTTTTTCTTTTTTGGTTTTTATTCACCTCCGGTGTGATATCTTTTTTTGGTGTATTCTACTTAGCTTCTGTAGGATATTTTGGCGATATGCCAGATTTTCGTCAACTGGAGAATCCAAAAACGAATTTTGCCTCTGAAATTATTTCATCTGATAATAAAGTTTTGGGTAAGTATTATTTTAATGATAATAGAACTCCAATTGAATACGAAGAAATTAATCCAGAGACCATTAATGCTTTAATTGCTATTGAAGACGAAAGATTTTACAGTCATCCTGGAATTGATCTGAAAGCTACTTTAAGGGCAATTGTTTTTTTAAATCAGAGAGGAGGAGCAAGTACCATAACACAACAACTTGCAAGACAACTTTTTGTTGGAGTTAGATCAAGGAATATTTTTCAGGCTGTAACTCAAAAAATTAAGGAATGGGTAATAGCAGTTCGTTTAGAAAAACAATATACAAAAGAAGAAATATTAACAATGTATCTAAATATTTATGATTTTGGTTATTACGGGGATGGAATAAAGTCTGCTTCAAATATTTATTTTTCAAAAGAGCCAATTGATTTAAAAACTGAAGAATCAGCAATGCTAATCGGGATGTTACAAAACTCCTCACTATATGATCCAATTAGAAGGCCTGAAATAACAAAAAACAGGCGAAATTTAGTTTTGATGCAGATGACTAAAAATAATTATATAACAAAAAAAGAAGAAGACTCGCTCAAGTCATTACCTCTAACACTAGAATACACACCTCAATCACATAGACAAGGCCTTGCCACATATTTTAGATCATACTTAAGAGGTTTTATGAAAGATTGGACATCAAAAAACTTTAAAAATGATAGTACAAAATACAATCTTTATGTTGATGGTTTAAAAATTTATACAACCATAAACTCTAAAATGCAAAAATATGCCGAAGAGTCTGTAAAAGAGCATATGGTTAACTTGCAAAAGGAGTTTTTTATTCAGAATGACACATTGTCAACTGCACCATTTTTAGATTTAGAAGAGGAGGAGGAGGAAAACATTATGAAAAGAGCAATGAGAATATCCGAAAGATGGAGAAAATCTAAGTTATCAGGATTGACCAATGATGAGATAGAAGAATCATTTAATATCCCTACGGATATGACAGTTTTTTCTTGGGAAGGTGATATTGATACAATAATGTCACCAATTGATTCAATTCGTTATTATAAGCATTTTTTTAGAGCAGGTATGATGTCAATGAATCCCAAAAATGGCCATGTAATGGCTTGGGTCGGTGGAATTAATTACAGGCATTTTCAATATGATCATGTAATGTTAAGCAAAAGACAGATTGGATCTACATTTAAACCCTTTCTATATGCAACTGCCATTGACCAATTGAAGCTTTCACCATGTGACATGCTCCCTGATTTAATTCATTGTGTTGAACCTTACAAATACGGAAACCCAGAACCATGGTGTCCAACCAATTCAAGTGATAAATATGGAGGTATGCGAACATTAAGTAATGCCTTAGCAAATTCTAAAAACACAATAAGTGCTCAGTTAATTGATAAGGTTGGGCCCAAACCTGTTGCTGATCTTGCAAGAAACTTGGGTGTAAGTTCTAATATTCCAAATGTACCCGCAATTGCTTTAGGAACTCCAGACTTGAGTGTTTATGAAATGGTGGGTGCTTACGGAGCTTTTGCAAACAAAGGAATTTATGTGGAACCTGTAATGGTTACAAAAATTGAAGATAAAAATGGAACAATAATTTATCAATATAAGCCAAACACAAAAGATGTGATAAGTGAAGAATCATCATATGTTACTTTAAAGCTTTTAGAGGGTGTAACAAAGTTTGGATCTGGAGCTAGACTACGACACAACATTGCCGAAGATGAAAGAAATTATGTTTATAACAATGTTGTTACGGGATATCCATATGAATTTGAAAATGATATTGCGGGAAAGACAGGGACTA
>CACLQX010000046.1 GCA_902609185.1 uncultured Bacteroidota bacterium
AAAAAATGTTATAAAAAATTTTGCTGCTTTTTTTCTACTACTATTTTTCTCTTTAAATGCTCATTGTCAGGATGTTGACATTTCAAAAGGAAAATCTTTATTTAATGCAAATTGTGCCGCGTGCCATAAGTTAAACAAAAATCTTATCGGTCCTGCACTAGCCGGTGTCTCCGAAAAATACGAAAGAGAATGGCTTTATACATGGATCAAAAATAGCTCAGCCATGATTAAATCCGGAGATGAACGAGCTGTTGCAATTTGGGAGGAGTGGAACAAAGCTGCAATGAATGCTTTCCCTCAACTCTCCAACGAGGATATTGACAACATACTAGCATACACCGATTATGTACCAGAACCAGTTCCTGTCGTAGCTAGTGCTGCGGTCCCTCAAGCTACAGGCACTAGTAGCTCTTTTTCTCAAGATTTAGTTCTTGTAATTCTTGTTATCGTTTTGGTTGTGCTTGTTGTTATGTTGTTCTTGGTTAATAAAACCTTGAGAGCGATTGCTGCCAATAATGGAATTCATATAGAAAAAAAGGAAACTAAAATTTTCTCAGAGCCAGTTTGGAAACTTTTCTTGAAAAATCAATTTCTAGTTTTTTCTAGTGTCGTTTTTCTTCTACTATCCAGTGCCTATTTTGCTTATGGTTGGTTGATGCAAATTGGAGTCGACCAAGGCTACATGCCAGTTCAGCCCATTCATTATTCACACAAAATACATTCAGGTGCTAATGAAATTGATTGTCAATATTGTCATTCATCAGCAAGAGTTTCCAAGCATTCTGGTATTCCATCATTGAATGTTTGTATGAATTGCCATCAAAATATTGCAGAATATAATGGAGAAGAAGACTTAGAAAAGGGTTATACAAAAGATTTTTATACAAACGAAATAAAAAAATTATATAAAGCTGTTGGATGGGACGAGGAAACTAGACAGTATACCGGGGAAACTGAACCTGTAAGATGGATAAGAATTCATAATCTTCCTGACCATGTCTATTTCAATCATTCCCAGCATGTAAATGTTGCAGGAATTGAGTGTCAGACTTGTCATGGTCCAGTAGAGGAAATGGAAATTGCTTATCAACATTCATCTTTAACCATGGGTTGGTGTATCAATTGTCACAGAGAATCTGAAGTAAAAGTTAAAGACAATGATTATTATACCAAAATTCATGAAGAGTTATCAAAAAAATACGGAGTAGAGAAGTTAACCATTGCACAAATGGGAGGCTTAGAATGTGGCAAGTGTCATTATTGATTTTAAATGAGTAGAGAAAAAAAATATTGGAAAAGTGAAGTTGAGTTATCTAATAGCTTAGATATTACAGACTTAAAGCATAATGAGTTTGCAGAAAAGCTTCCAATTGACTTGGAAATGAGTGATGAATTGGTGCAGAGTTCTACAAACAGAAGAGATTTTCTCAAATATCTTGGCTTTAGTACATCAGCTGCAGTACTAGCAAGTTGTGAAGGTCCGGTTCACAAATCAGTACCATACGTTATTCAACCTGAGAGAATAAGGCCTGGAATTGCAAACTATTATGCAACCACAATGTTCGATGGTTATGATGCTGCCAATATTTTGGTTAAAACGCGTGAAGGAAGGCCGATTAAAATCGAAAGCAATAAATTATCTAAATATCATGGATTTGGGAATGCAAGAGTTCACTCATCAGTGTTATCTATGTATGACAGCGGAAGGGTTCAAGGTCCAGTCTTCAATGGTGAAGATATTTCTTGGCAAAATCTTGATGATCAACTGGTTTCGCATTTAAAAAAATCAGATGATGCTGGTAAGAATGTATACCTCCTTACTAACACAATTGTAAGTCCGACATCAAAAAAAGTAATTGAATCTTTTACCAAAAAATTCAAAAATGTAAAACACATAGAGTACGATGCCGTTTCTGAAACAGCAGTTTTAGACGCTCATGAAATCATATATGGAGTAAGAGCACTTCCTTTTTATAATCTTGATAAAGCTAACTTTATTTTATCAATTGGAGCGGATTTTCTTGGGGATTGGATGGGTTCAAGTTATGATAAAGACTATGTAAAAAACAGAGTGCCTAAGAAAAATAACAATGGAAAAGCTAAAATGTCAAGACATATTCAGATTGAATCTAATATGTCTATTACTGGATCAAACGCCGATGTTAGAATTCCTTTGAAACCTACAGGACAAAAACACGTTTTAGCCTATATATACAACAAGTTAGAATCCAATAGTTTATCTGTTCCTAATCTTGAAGATTCATTGAAACAAAAGCTAGATCTTTTAATTGATGAATTGGTTTCTAATGGTAAAGGCTCTGTTGTACTTTGTGGTCTCGATGACATCGACTCTCAAATAATTTCTTTTAGAATAAATGAAATTCTAAAAAGTGAAGTCAAAAGTAGATCTAAGGTTTCTATGCTCAGAAAAGGTGATCACAAAAAGCTTAACAATATTATCAAAGATTATGAAAATGGTGAGCTTGGTGGAATCATAATGAGTGGTGTTAATCCAGTTTACTCCCTACCTGACGAGATGGACTTTAAATCTTTGTTATCTAAAGTTGATTTTTCAGTAAATTTTTCAATGAAAATGGATGAGACATCTGCTGAATCAAAATATGTTGCTGCGTGTCCTCATTATCTTGAGTCTTGGGGTGATTTCGAATTTATCAATGGGGAGTATAGCTTATGTCAACCCACTATAAAACCACTTTTTGACACCAGGCAGTTTGAAGAATGTTTGATGAAATGGTCAGGTTCTGAAAATTCGTACTATGATGAAATTAGAACCAATTGGGAATCAAATGTTTTAAAGAATGGAATAATATGGAATAAAGTTCTTCATGATGGAGTTTATTCAAAGGATAGTAAAATTCAGCTTAAGCCCAACAGTAATTTAAATTTTACATCACATATTGAAAGCTTACTTTCTGATAAATCTAATGGCTTTGAATTAATTATTTACTCAAAACCCGGAATGGGTGATGGTCAACAAGCAAATAACCCATGGCTTCAAGAATTCCCAGATCCAATTTCTAGAGTTTCATGGGATAATTATTTAACAGTATCCAAATTCGATGCTGATAATATCGGTTTAAAAAATTACAATGAATCTAATGGTGCATTAAATAGCAACTACGCATCGGTTAGTTGTGATGAAATAGAAGTTAAAATCCCAGTAATTATTCAACCTGGACAAGCTAAGGGAACTGTTGGGATATCTTTCGGTTATGGCCGAACTCAAGGTCTCAAAACTGAAATGAAGACAGGTCAAAATGCCTTTAGACTATACAATAATTTTTCAAAGCTTCAATTTGTAAATATTAAACCAGTTTATGAAATTCATGAATTTGCTTGTGTCCAGTTACATAATACTCTGATGGGTCGAGGAGATATTATCAAAGAAACAACCCTTGAGACATTCAACACAAAGCCAAAAAATTATTGGAATGCAATACCAGTAGTCTCTAAAAATCATATCGAAACGGCTGTAAATAAAAAAGAGGTAAACATTTGGGAAGAGTTTGACAGATCAATTGGTCATCACTTCAAGTTATCCATTGATATGAATGCATGTACTGGATGTGGCGCTTGTGTAATTGCATGTCATGCTGAAAATAATGTCCCTGTGGTGGGAAAGAGAGAAATAAGAAAATCAAGAGACATGCATTGGTTAAGAATAGATAGATATTATTCTTCGGATGTGTCTTTTGAAAAAGATAAAGAAAAGAAAGAAAATATTGATGGCTTAGTGGAATCTTTGAATGTATTTGGAGAATTAGAAGATCCAAATGAAAACCCTCAGGTTGTATTTCAACCGGTTATGTGTCAACATTGTAATAATGCACCTTGCGAGACTGTTTGTCCTGTTGCTGCTACTTCACATGGAAGACAGGGGCAAAATCACATGGCTTATAACAGATGTGTTGGAACAAGATATTGTGCAAACAATTGCCCTTATAAGGTCAGAAGATTTAACTGGTTTTTATATAACAATAACGAAGAGTTTGATTTCCATATGAATGATGATTTAGGCAAAATGGTCTTAAATCCAGACGTGGTTGTTCGTTCTAGAGGAGTAATGGAAAAATGTTCGTTCTGTATTCAATCAACTCAAGCTGTAATTTTAAAAGCTAAAAACGAAGGTAGAGAAGTTGATAAAAATGAATTTAACGATGCTTGTGCATGTTCTGCGGCTTGTTCCACTGGTGCAATGAGTTTTGGGGATATCAATAATGAAGAAAGTGAAGTTTTTGAAAGAAGTAAAGATGATAGAGTTTATCATCTACTTGAATATGTAGGTACAAAACCAAATGTTTTTTATCACACCAAGGTTAGAAATAATGGCAAAATGAAAAAAACTTAATATATGGGTTCTCACTACGAAGCACCGATCAGAGCACCATTAGTAACTGGTAATAAATCTTATCACCAGATTACAGTTGATATTGCGCGGCCTATTGAAGGCTCAGCAAATAAACAGTGGTGGATTGTATTTATTATTTCATTAGGACTTTTCTTGTGGGGAATAGGTTGTATTATTTATACGATCTCAACTGGAATTGGAACTTGGGGTGTTAATAAAACAGTTAATTGGGCTTGGGATATTACAAACTTTGTTTGGTGGGTTGGTATCGGTCACGCAGGTACTTTAATTTCTGCGGTATTACTTATTTTCAGACAAAAGTGGAGAATGGGGATTAACAGATCTGCTGAAGCCATGACAATTTTTTCTGTAATCCAAGCTGGTTTATTCCCTGTGATTCATATGGGTAGACCTTGGCTTGCTTATTGGATTGTCCCAATACCAAATACGTTTGGTTCATTATGGGTTAATTTTAATTCGCCTCTGCTCTGGGATGTTTTTGCAATTTCTACTTACCTGACAGTTTCATTAGTTTTTTGGTGGACAGGCCTATTGCCAGATTTTGCAATGATTCGAGATAGAGCCGTAAAACCCTTTCAGAAAAAAATATATAGTCTTATAAGTTTTGGATGGAGTGGTAGAGCGAAGGACTGGCAAAGATTTGAAGAAGTATCACTAGTTTTAGCAGGCTTGGCAACACCCTTAGTTTTATCCGTTCATACAATTGTGTCATTTGACTTTGCAACATCTGTAATTCCCGGGTGGCATACCACAATTTTTCCTCCTTATTTTGTTGCAGGTGCAATCTTTTCAGGATTTGCAATGGTTCAGACCCTGCTTCTAGTTATGAGAAAGGTTTGCAACTTAGAAGATTACATCACACTTCAGCATATTGAATTGATGAATATTGTAATAATGATTACTGGATCAATTGTAGGTTGTGCCTATATAACGGAACTCTTTATTGCTTGGTATTCTGGTGTTGAATATGAACAGTACGCTTTTCTAAATAGAGCAACCGGCCCCTATTGGTGGGCATACTGGTCAATGATGACATGTAATGTGTTTTCGCCGCAGTTAATGTGGTTCAAGAAATTGAGGACCAGTATTACTTTTTCTTTTATTATTTCAATTGTTGTAAATATTGGAATGTGGTTTGAAAGGTTTGTAATTATTGTAACATCCCTTCACAGAGATTATTTACCATCATCATGGACACAGTTTTCACCAGAATTTGTCGAAATAGGGATATTTCTTGGTACAATAGGCTTTTTCTTTGTTTTATTTCTCCTATACTCAAGAACATTTCCTGTAATTGCTCAAGCAGAGGTTAAAACAATATTAAAATCATCAGGCGATAATTATAAAAAAATCAGAGACAATAATGGCAAATAAACACGTACATGCTATATATGATGATGATGACAAGCTATTATCAGCTGTTAAAATCCTGAAATCTAAGGGGGTAAATATTAATGATGTTTTTACTCCTTTCCCAGTTCACGGATTAGATCATGCTCTTGATTTAAAGCCAACACGAATCGCAATAGCCGCCTTCATTTATGGGTTTATTGGTTTTACTTTTTCCATTCTCATGATCAATTATATAATGATTGTTGATTGGCCCCAAAATATTGGAGGAAAACCAAGTTT
>CACLQX010000047.1 GCA_902609185.1 uncultured Bacteroidota bacterium
GATGCAATTGATAAATCCTTCGGATCTTTTGATGAGTTTAAATCCAAATTCTCAACGGCTGCAGCAACAAGGTTTGGTTCTGGGTGGGCTTGGCTATGTGTAGATTCTGAAGGTGGTTTAGAGGTTTGTTCAACTGCAAATCAAGATAACCCACTAATGCCTGGAGAATGTGGGAAAACCCCAATTTTAGGCCTTGATGTTTGGGAACATGCATATTATTTAAATTATCAAAACAGGAGGCCTGACTACATTGAAGCTTTTTTCAACATTATAAGTTGGGATGCTGTTACTGCAAAATATAACAAAGCTTAAGAATTAAGCCTAATATGCCCTGACCTTCAAACCCTCATAATAATTTATGAAAGCTTTATTTACAACCTTATTACCACCTGGTGTTGGATAATTTCCTGAAAAATACCAATCACCCAGATGATTAGGACACGCTTTATGTAGGTTTTCTATTGACTGAAAAACAACTTCGACCTCAGATGTTATGTCTTTATCTTTTAACATTTTAGAAATTTCCTTACTTATTTGATCGTCAGTAAAAGGGTCATAAACCTCTTTTACGATATTTTTAATCTTGATAGTTGGTTTTTTATTTTCCTCCAAACATTTTTTATATATTTTCTCCAAAGTGTTAGGCCTAAATCTTTTCTTAAATAATTTTATTGTGGCTCTAAAAGCAATTAAATCTTCCATTATTGCCATGTCTATTCCGTAACAGTCTGGATATCTAATTTGAGGAGCACTAGAAACTACAATTATCTTCTTTGGAGAAAGTCTATTTAACATTTTTAATATACTTTTTTGTAGAGTAGTTCCTCTTACGATACTATCATCAACAATTACAAGATTATCAGTTTTTTTAATTGACCCATAAGTAATATCGTAAACATGTTTGACCAGCTCATCTCGATTAACGTCGTCAGTTATAAAAGTCCTAAGTTTAGCATCTTTAATAGCAACCTTCTCTATCCGAGGTCTGAATGATAGGATTTTCTTAAGGCTATCATCATTAATTTTGTCTTTATTTTCGAGAATTTTTTTTCTAGCTAAATCAATGATGTATTTTTCAGCTTCGTGTACTAATCCATAAAAACTTACTTCAGCTGTATTAGGAATGTATGAAAAAACGGTATTTTCGAGATCAGAGCTAACAGCTTGAAGTATTTGATTAAAAACAAGTTTTCCTAATTTTTTTCTTTCGTTATATATCTCTTTATCTGATCCTCTAGAAAAATAAATTCTTTCAAATGAACATGATTTTTGATGGTTCGATTTTATCACATTTTTTGTAAAGACTTTACCAGATTTTTTTATTATTAAACAATCTCCAGGCTTGATTTCCTTAATCTCATCAAAAGCTGTATTAAAAACTGTTTGAATAGCGGGCCTTTCAGATGCAACAGCAACAACCTCATCGTCTTTATAAAAAAATGCGGGTCTTATACCTGCTGAGTCTCTTATAACAAATGCGTCACCATGACCAATAAGCCCCCCTATTACATATCCTCCGTCCCAATCTTTTGATGCTTTCTCAAGTATTTTTTTCAAATCGATCTTCTCTGCAATTATGGATGATGCATCCATCTTAGAAACGCCCTCTTTTTTTAGTTTTTTATAAATCTTGGATACAGAGTCATCCAAAAAATGGCCAATTCTTTCCATTACTGTAACAGTATCTGACATTTCTTTAGGGTGTTGTCCAAGATTAACCAAGTGTTCAAACATTTGTTTGTTGTTTGTCATGTTGAAATTTCCTGCAACAATTAGATTTCTGTGCATCCAATTATTTTGTCTTAAAAAGGGATGAACCGCATCTTTACTGTTTTTTCCAAAAGTTCCATACCTGACATGACCCAAAAAAAGTTCAGACACGTGAGGAACATTTCTCTTAAGACTTGAAATGTCGTTTTTAAATCCGGGGGAATTATTTATGTAATCGGCAAGGTTATCATTGGCTGATTTAAAAATCTCTTGAATTGGATTTTGATTAGCTGATCTTTCCCTATGCATAAATCTTTGGCCTGGACTCATATTGAGCTTTACACTTGCAAAACCAGCTCCATCCTGTCCTCTATTGTGTTGCTTTTCAAGCATTAAATAAAGCTTATTTAGGCCATAAGTAGCCGAACCATATTTTTTTTGGTAAAATTCTAAGGGCTTTAATAATCTTATGAGTGCTAGACCGCACTCATGATTTATCCTATCACTCATTAGTTATCTTGTAAACAAAATAAAGAAAATAATTCTGATAATTATAGTAAATGCTTGGTGAATGTTTTAATTCTATCATCAATATTTTCTTTACTTATTCTTTGTAATCGAGCAAGACCAAATTCTTCTATACAAAATGAAGCAATTACAGTTCCATAAATCATTGCGTTATGAATTTCTTTGAAATTAATCATGTGTTGTAAAGCTAGATATCCGCAAACACCCCCAGCAAAAGAATCTCCTGCGCCTGTTGGGTCAACAACTTTAATGTTATCAAGTGCTGGTATTGTTGATCTTTGATGTTTTGAAAAAAGCTCGGCTCCATGAGAGCCTTTTTTAATTATAATATAGTCGGGGCCATGGCTCAATATATTTTTAGCGCATTCTTCAATCGAATCTGATTTCCCTAACATTTGTGACTCTTCATCATTTATGACTACTAGATTTACTTTGCTAATTATTTCGAATAATTCTTTTTGAGTTTTCTCAATCCAATAATTCATTGTATCCAGAATTACAAAATTATGATCATTTTTGACTTGAGAATAAATATCCATTTGAACGCCCGGATCTAAATTCCCTAACATTAGCAAATCAAAATTAATTGAACTCTTATTTAAGCATGGCTTATAAAATTCTAATGCGTTTAGTTGCGTAACATGAGTTACCCTCGTGTTAAAATCATTTTTATACTCTCCTTTCCAATAGAAAGACTTGTCTTTGCTCGAAACTTCAATCAATCTAGTGGATATTCCTTTAGAATTCATTTCCTCTAGGAATGAAACAGGAAAATCATTACCAATAATCGATGAAACATAAATGTCATCTGTAAAAAAGGATGAACTGTAGCTTATATATGTAGCTGCACCGCCTATAATCTTACCAGACTTAGCGCTTTTAGTTATAATCTCATCAAAAGCCATGGTTCCAGCAACTAAGATTTGTTTATTCTTTTTCGTATTCATAGTCTATATCTAAATTTTTTGACTTCGATGCCTCAAAAGCTAAATGGTCACAACGCTCATTTTGAGGATGATTGTTGTGTCCTTTTACCCAAAAAAACTTGATTTTTTGAGATGGATAAACCCTCAGAAAACTCTTCCAAAGATCACTGTTTTTTTTCCCCTTAAAATCTTTTATTTCCCAATTAAAAACCCATTTTTTTTCTACAGCATCTACAACATATTTCGAGTCTGTGTAGATATAAACTTTTAAGTTTTTTATTGTAAGTTTTTTAATAGCTTCTATAACAGCAAGAAGTTCCATTCTGTTATTTGTTGTTTTTCTAAAACCCTTGGAAAACTCTTTACTGAGTTTATTAGAAAATTTTTGAATAATTATGCCGTATCCACCAGGCCCTGGATTTCCCCTTGAGGATCCGTCTGTATAAATTAAGATATCAGGTTTTTCCATTACTTAAACATTTTAAAATAATTTTAGGATAATATTTGTGTTCCAATTTGAGAACTTCCTGTGCTAAGTTTATAGCGTCTTTTTTTTTGATTTGTATTTTTTTTTGAAAAATTATATCTCCTTCATCATAATTTTGGTCGACATAATGTATGGTAAAGCCACTTTCATTTTCATTATTTTCAATAACTTTTTTATGGACATTATCCCCATACATTCCTTTACCGCCATATTTTGGTAATAATGATGGGTGAATGTTGATTATTTTGTATTTAAATTCATTGGCAATATCAAATGGTATTTTTCTTAAAAATCCCGCCAATACAATTAAGTCTGGTTTAACTTTTTGAAGGTCAAAAAGCACCTTTTTATTTTTCAAATCTTGATTTTGAAATATAAACTTTTTTATTCCATATTTTTTTGCACGATCTAGCACAGGGGCTTTGTTATTATTACAATAAAGTTTTGAAATTTCAAGATATTCTAGGTCTGATAATTTTTTACATATATTTTCAAATCCTGATCCATTGCCTGAGGCAAAAACAACTATCTTTTTTTTATTTTCCAATATAGATTTACTTTCTCCCTGTTAATTAAAATTAAATGAAAATAATAAGTTTATAATACAAAGTTTTTTATTTTTGTGCACAACAATAAATCAAATATTATGTCAGAAATTTCTTCAAGAGTAAAAGCAATAATAGTTGACAAATTAGGTGTTGACGAAAATGAAGTGGTTCAAACAGCTAGTTTCACAAACGACTTAGGGGCGGACTCTTTAGATACAGTTGAACTTATAATGGAGTTCGAAAGAGAGTTTGATATTCAAATACCAGATGACCAAGCTGAAAAAATAGAAACTGTTGGTCAGGCAATTCAATTTATAGAAAGTTCTAATTAATCTTATGGGATTAAAGCGTGTTGTTGTTTCTGGACTAGGGGCATTGACTCCAATAGGAAACAGCATCAAATCATATTGGGCTGGATTGAAGTCTGGTGTGAGTGGAGCAGATAAAATTACTTATTTTGATACAAGCAAGTTTAAGACTCAATTTGCTTGTGAACTTAAGGGTTATGACCCTATGAACTTTTTCGAGAGGAAAGAAGCTAGAAGACTTGACAGGTTCTCTCAATATGCAATTGTTAGCTCTGATGAAGCAATAAAAGATTCTGGCCTCAATAGTGAAAATATTGATAATACAAGAGTTGGTGTAATCTGGGGTTCAGGGATTGGTGGTCTTAAAACTTTTCAAGAGGAGGTTACAAATTTTGTAAATGGTGACGGCACGCCAAGATACAATCCCTTTTTTATTCCAAAGATGATCCCAGATATCGCTGCTGGAGTTATATCTATACGCCATGGGTTCAAAGGACCAAACTTTGCTACTGTTTCAGCATGTGCCTCATCGGCAAACGCATTGATTGACGGAGTTAACTACATCAGACTTGGATACGCAGATGCTATTATCTCAGGTGGCTCTGAGGCTGGTATTATCAAGTCAGGAATTGGTGGATTTAACGCTGTACAAGCTCTTTCAAAAAGAAACGATGACCCCAAGACCGCATCAAGACCTTTTGATCTTGATAGAGACGGTTTTGTTTTAGGGGAAGGTGGTGGATGTGTTGTTCTTGAGGAACTAGATCATGCTGTCAAAAGAGGGGCTAAAATTTATGCTGAAGTTATTGGGATTGGGCTTTCATCTGATGCCTACCATATGACTGCACCTCATCCCGATGGAGAGGGTGCAATAAGCGTTATGAATAACTGTATTAAAGACTCAGGTTTAACATACAAAGATGTTGATGTTGTTAATATGCATGGAACCTCTACACCACTTGGTGATAAAGCAGAGGCAAAGGCTCTTGGGCATGTTTTTAAAGACCATCTCTATTCAATGAATATTAATTCTACCAAATCTATGACCGGCCATTTGTTAGGAGCTGCTGGCGCTGTTGAGGCAATATCGTGTATACTCTCCATCAATAACAATTTAGTTCCGCCAACTATAAATCATTTTAACAGTGATCCTGAAATTGATCCGAATATTAATTTTACCTTTAATAAGTCTCAATCTAGAAACGTTAAAGTTGCCATGAGCAATACTTTTGGGTTTGGGGGTCACAACGCATGTGTTATGTTGAAGGAATTTGAAGATTAAACACCCTCTGAATTATGGCTTCCAGAAAGCTTAACCACCTTGAAATTGAAGAAGACTTTAAATTAATTGGAATTCACAGTCAGCTTGAAGCATATAAGCTAGCTTTTAATTTAAATAAGTCACTTAAGATTAGTTTAAAAGTATTTGACTATAAGATTAAAATAG
>CACLQX010000048.1 GCA_902609185.1 uncultured Bacteroidota bacterium
GGGTCAAAAGAAATTTGATCAAATGTTTGATAAAAACTTGAAAGATAATAGTCACTTTAAATTTAACACACTAAATGGTAAAAAAGTTGGTTTTTCTGATTGGTTTAAATCGGAATATCATAAAAAATATACTGAGGCATACAACAAACATATTAAGGTATTTCCAAATAAACTCACGGGTAATATCTATTCTTATAAATGCAAAAATTGTAGAATGGTTACAAAGTTTAAAGATGTAGTAGTAGATAGTGATGGTGGAGCTAGTATTGCAATTGGCTATTAATCTATGAGGATTTTTTTAATACTTTTTCTATTTACAATAACTCTTTCGGCTCAAATAAAAGAAAAATTTTTTTTTGAAAGTGCCAATCCATTTGCAATGAGCGATGTGATTAACGATTTAGATAATCAAGAAAAACAAGAAGTTTATGGAATACTTACATTACCAATAGATTCTGTATCAGATCAAAAATATCCCCTAATAATAGGTGTTGCAGGAAGCTTGGCTTGGCGTGATCATCATTACGAATATTTAGACATGTATCAAAAAGCTGGTTTTTCAACTTTTGAATTAAAAAGTTTTAAAAGCAGAGATATTGAATCAACAGTGGGATCTCAAGTTGAGGTAACAACTGCCATGATGATCTTAGATGCATATCGTGCGTTAGAAAAGTTGTCTGAACATCCAAATATTGATAAAAATAAAGTATCAATTACTGGATGGAGTCTTGGCGGGGCTGTTTCATTGTTTTCAGCATGGTTACCTTTAAAAAATGCGATTACGAAAGAGGTATCATTTGCATCGCATTTGCCAATATATCCACCATGTTTTGTTGATCCAGAAAATACAGATTTCACAGATGCTCCAATTCATATTTTAATTGGTGAAAATGATAACTGGACACCTGCAAAGCCATGTATTGAATTCGTAAAAAAAATAAACAAAAAAGGTAATGTTGGATTAACTATTTATCCAAATGCGCATCATTCATTTGATAGTAAATCTGAACTTACTCAAAACGAAAAGGGATATAGCTTTAAGGATTGTATGTTTAAATTGAGTGAAGATGGTGATGTTTTAATGGATTATTTATCACTTCCAATGTCTTCACCTTTTATGCAAAAAATAGGATTTCTTTTTTGTGTTAAAAGGGGCGTAACTTTAGGTGGTAATTCTCAGGCCAGAAAAATGGCTTTTAAATTTGCGGAAGATTTTATGAAAAAAACTTTAAAATAATTACTCTTTCTCCTCAGCTGTATCAGCAGCAAGAACCTTACCTCGGTAATATAGTTTACCTTCATGCCAATGCGCTCTGTGATAAAGATGATCCTGTCCAGTAGTTTTATCAGTAGCAATTTGGGATGCAGAAGCTTTGTAATGAGTTCTTCTTTTATCTCTCCTTGTTTTTGATGTTTTTCTCTTTGGATGTGCCATGATTTACTTCTTTAATTCTTTAAGTTTATCCCAACGAGCGTCGAAATTACTATTTTTTTCTTTATTAATATCAAATTCCTTTAATCTATTTAGTATTTCAGAGTTTAAAGTACCCTTTTCAACATCTGGGTGAACGTTTCTTATTGGCATAGATAAAACAATCATTTCATAAAAATACTGGTCTAAATCTATTGAATGCGATCCGTGGGGAAGAACCAAAAGCTCATCATTCTCGTCATCATACATATCCCCAAACTTTACAAGTAAATCTAAATTTGAACTAATCTGGTATTCAAAGGGTTCATTAGTAAGTGTGCAATTTATATTAACACTTCCACTTCCTTTAAAATTTAATTCAAGTATTGTTGATTTTTTTACTAATTCTATATCAATAATAATATCTACACTGTTAAAATCAGAATAATTGAATGATTCAAAAAACGATTTAGATAACGGAAACTGAAAACTATGTTTTCCGTCTTTTAGACCAATAAACTTAATTGAAAAGCTTTTTGATTTACTCATTTTTTCAAAAATAGGAATGCGAATATACTAATTTTTTAATCTGTTTTTTACAATATCTATTGATGTTAATATTGCAGACATGAACGAATCATGATTAGCAATATTTTTTCCAGATATATCGTAAGCAGTTCCATGATCTGGAGAAGTTCTAACTATTTCAAGTCCAGCTGTAAAATTTACACCTTTACCAAATGTTAATGTTTTGAATGGAATCAATCCTTGATCATGGTATATTGCTACAATTGCATCAAATTTCTTATATGATTTTGATCCAAAAAAACTATCACTTGCAAAAGGACCTTTGACGTCATATGAATCCAAATAAAGTTTATTTAAAACAGGAATCAAAAGTTTTTGATCAGCATTTCCTATCACACCTTGATCACCAATATGAGGGTCAATTGATAATATGGCCACTTTGGGTTTTTTTATCCCAAAATCGTTAGACAATGATTTAAAAACTTCTTTGACTCTAAATTCAATTAAATTTTCATTTAGATGATCTTTTACACTACTTAGAGGAATGTGTTCTGTTAAAAGAGCGACTTTTATTTCTTCAGAAACCATGAACATTAGACTTGTTCCATGAAATTTTTCATTAAGAAAATCGGTATGACCCTTAAACTGAAAATCTTCAGATTGAATATTTTTTTTATTAATTGGACCAGTAACTAAAGCGTCAATTTCTTTATTCTTTATAGCTTTTACAGCTGTAAATAAAGAATCTTTTGAGTATTTCCCACCATCAGCGGTTAATTTGCCATATGAAAGGTTTGTTTCTTTATTATTAATTGGATAAACGTTAACATGATTTGTATCAAGACTATCAAAATCATCAACTTCTTTTAGATTCAAATCAATATTAAAAAAACGTACTTGACTCTCAATCAGTTCAAAATTTGAGAAGATTACAACACAACATAAATCTAAAATGGATTTATCTGCCAATGACTTCAAAATAACTTCAATACCAATTCCATTTGGATCTCCAGTTGAAATTCCAATAATCGGTTTTGATTTTTTTAACATGCCTTTATTAATATTGTGTATTTTTGGGCCTGTAAATATACAATTATATGTTCACAGGCATAATAGAAACAATAGGTGAAATAAAGCAAATTAAAAAAGATGGTAACAACATAATCTTTACCATCAAATCTGAAATCTCATCGGAACTAAAAATAGATCAAAGTTTGTCTCATGATGGAGTTTGCCTAACAGTTATTGAAACAACAGAATCCTCACACTCTGTTGTTGCAATAAAAGAAACTGCCTTAAAAAGTAATGTAAAAGAATGGGTAATTGGAAGTTTAGTAAACTTAGAGCGAGCAATGAAGCTTGGGGATAGACTTGATGGTCATATTGTTCAAGGACATGTTGATCAAACAGCAAAATGCACTTATATTTTAGAGGAAAATGGAAGTTGGTATTTTAACTTTGAACATGAAGAATCTGAAAACGTTACTGTAGGAAAAGGGTCTATTTCTGTAAATGGAGTTAGCTTAACAGTTGTTGAGTCAGGTCCGGGTAACTTTTCAGTTGCCATAATTCCATACACCTATGAACACACCAATTTCAAAAAACTTAATGTTGGATCAACCGTAAATATTGAATTTGATATGATTGGAAAATATATTGCTAAACTTATCAAAAAAAATTAAGGATTGAATCGGACTAAAGTTTTGGCATTATTGGCTGCTACAACAGCCACAACTATATATGGATTAAACCATACAATAGCAAAAATGATAATGCCTATTTATATTGGTTCATTAGGACTTGTACTTCTAAGGGTTTTGGGGGCTACAATCATCTTCTGGATTTTAAGCCTTTTCATAAAAGGTACGCCAATTGAAAAAAAAGATCGATTTACGATTTTAAAATGCGGTTTGTTTGGTATGAGTATTAACATTGCAGCTTTCATAGCAGGACTGGACTACTCAACCCCTGTTAACAGTTCTATATTAATAATTATTTCCCCGATCTTTGTAGTGCTTTTATCTTTTTTCATATTTAAACAAAGAATAAATTTTTATAAAATATTTGGAATTTTTTTAGGATTTATTGGTGCTCTTATTTTAATTATAACAGCTGACACAAATAGTTCCATAGGCAGAAATATTCCGCTAGGAAATTTTCTATTTATTGTAAATAGTATTTCGTATGCATACTACTTAATTATTGTTAAACCAATGGCAGAAAAATATGATTTAATCACCCTGCTAAAATGGCTTTTTCTCATTGGATTAATCTTTAATTTTCCATTAGGAATTAAGCAGTTTTTAAATGTTGAATGGACTAGCCTTCCAGTGCAAGAAGCAATTCTACCAATGATTTATGTAGTTATTTGTACCACATTTATGACATATCTATTTAATGCGTTTGCTTTGAGTAAATTATCTTCTACTGAGGTTGCTGTGTTTATGTATTTGCAACCCATAATTGGTGTATTATTTGCGGTTTTTACAAAATCTGATACAGTAACACTAACAATTTTCGTTGCCTCAATGCTAATTTTTTCAGGTGTATATTTAACAACTGTTCTGAAAGAGAAAAATCAATTATAAAGTAACTTTTCCCTTAAAATACGTCTTTGCTTTTCCATTAATTAAAACCCGATTGCCTAAATCTTCACAAAATATTTCGCCACCTCGCTCAGATAATTGAATACTTTTAAGTTTAGTTTTTTTTAGTATTTGAGTCCAATAAGGTACTAATGAACAGTGTGTAGAGCCTGTAACTGGATCTTCAAAAAAAGAACATTGAGGAACAAAATATCTTGAAACAAAATCAGATTTGGTTCCCTTTGATGTAATCACAACACCACCTGGATCCAAATTGGTTTTATCGAATAATTCTTTATCAATTTCAATATTTTTAATTTGCTCTTCATTATCATAAACCAAAACATAATCTCTTGCTTTCAAAACTTTGTTTGGCTTAATACTTAAAGAGTCCATTATGTTTTTTGGCAATTCTGAATTTTTTGGTTTTCTGTGTGGAAAATCCATTTGTATATAATCCCCATCATATTTTACAATTAGCTCTCCACTCATTGAGTCAAAGATGACCTGATTTTTTTTATAGTCAAGATGATTTTTTAAACAATAGGCGGTTGCCAGTGTTGCATGACCACACAGATCCATTTCAATTTCTGGAGTAAACCATCTTAAATAAAAACCCTCACCCTCTTTAATAAAAAATGCAGTTTCTGAGACATTGTTTTCCTTAGCAATTTTTAACAGCAGTTCATCTGGCAACCAATTATTAAGAGGCATAACACAAGCAGGATTGCCTTTGAAAAGTTCTGATGTGAATGCATCTATCTGAAAAATATCTATCTCCATAATTATTACAAAATTAAACCTTTACCTTAATGTATTATCTTATATATATAACAAATTCATAAAATGAGAAAACTTATTGTAATTCTTGCACTGCTTTTAACTTATACCAATTCCTATACTCAGGACCGGGAACAAATGAGACAAATGGTCTTAGAGTACATGAAAAAAATTGGGATTGAAGATGACCAGATTAAAAACTCAATGATGCTTGTTAGAAAAGTTATGATGGAGTATGTTAATGAAATGGAAATTTCAGAAGAATCAATCAAAAAATTAGAAAACTATGGTGATAAGCAGAGGCAAGCCCTAAAAGATCTAGCTAAAAAATTAATTAAATTAAGATCCGAAAATCGATCCAAATCAAA
>CACLQX010000049.1 GCA_902609185.1 uncultured Bacteroidota bacterium
ACTAACTTATATATTACTAGTTGTTTTTAGTCATAATTTCATTATATATTCTGTTGAAATATTTTCAATTTATAAAATACAACTCATACTCAGAAATGCGACAATTAGTAGTTTAATTTCTATAACTTTGATATTAATCCTTATGTCATTTTTCTATTATAAAAATGAGAGATAAATTATTGCAATTATTAATAATATCTGTTGGTTTATTAGTTGTAGTTAAACTATTTTCTTTACAGGTTTTAAATAGTTCTTTCAGCTTAATTAATAATAACGCATCCGTACAAAAAATATATGAATTTCCAGAAAGAGGATACATATATGATAGAAATAACAAGCTTGTTGTTTCAAACGATTTCTCTTATGATTTACTTGTTGTTCCAAAGGATGTTAACCTAGCAGATAGTATAATAATTTCAAAAGATTTTAACATTGACTTACAAGTTTTTCTTACAAAGTTTTTAGAAGCCAAAAGCTTTTCTAATGTAAAAGCATCAATTTTACTAAATAATATATCAAAAGACGAATATGCTCCCATCCAAGAGAAGCTTTGGAAACATGGTGGTTTTTTTACACAAAAAAAATCCAAAAGGACTTACAATGCCTCTACAGCAGCTAATCTACTTGGATATATTAGCGAGGTAAATAAATTTGAAATTGAAAAAAATAGCTATTATGAAATAGGAGAAATGATTGGAAGACAAGGATTGGAAAAGACATATGAGAATGAATTAAGAGGAATAAAGGGTGTTAAATTTTTTCAAAAAGATAAATTTAACAGAGTCATTGGTTCATTTAAAAACGGGATTTATGACAGTTTACCCATTGCATCTAAAGACTTGACTCTAACAATTGACCTTGATTTACAACAATATGGTGATTCATTAATGCTAAATAAAAGGGGAAGTATAGTTGCAATAGAACCAAAATCTGGTGAAATATTGGCTTTAGTAAATTCTCCATCATATAACTTAAATAGCCTAGTAGATAAAAACAGATCTATTAATTACAAGAAACTTGAAAGTGATTCTATTGGTAAACCATTATTTGAAAGAGGGCTCCAAGGTCAATATGCACCAGGGTCAACTTTTAAAATTATTAATGCATTAATTGGTTTGCAAGAAAATATTATTAATCAAGGAACTTTACATAAATGTGATGGAGGTCATTTTTATGCTAAAAATGCTTTTATGAGATGTCATACCAATGAGGCTACTTTCAGCAATTTAAATAATGCAATTTATACATCATGCAATACTTATTTTGCAAAAACCTATAGGGAGATTATTGAAAGTTATGAAAGCTCATCTGTCGGTTTGGATAAATGGAATGATTATGTAAAATCATTTGGGTTTGGAAATTATTTAGGGTATGATCATCCAACCGGTAAACCTGGTTTTATTCCAAGTTCAAAATATTATAATCGCTGGTACAATAATTCATGGAGGGCGGTTACAACAATTTCTAATTCCATAGGGCAAGGAGAAATATTAACAACACCAATACAACTAGCAAATTTTGCTGCTACCATTGCAAATCGTGGTTGGTATATTACACCACACTTTGTTAAAAAAATTGAAAATGATTCAATAAATAATTATTTTAAGAATAAAAATACAACCTTAATTGAATCACAGCACTTTGAACCAATTATAAGAGGAATGGTTGATGTTATTGATATTGGAACTGCAAAAAGTTCAAGAATTGATGACATAGAAATTGCTGGAAAAACTGGAACTGCTGAAAATTTCGTAAGAATTAATGGAATCAGGAAACAACTAACAGATCATTCAATTTTTATCGGTTTTGCACCTGCAGACGATCCAAAAATTGCTATTTGTGTATTTATTGAAAATGGATATTGGGGATCGAGATGGGCAGCACCTATATCAAGCTTAATTATTGAAAAATATATCAAAAAAGAAATAAATAGAAAGTGGTTAGAAAAATATATTTTAGATGGTGATTTGTCCGCTGAATATCTAAAACCTTATTTAACTAATAATTTTAAGATTAATGAGTAATATTAAAGCAAAAAACTTTGATCTTATTTCCTTAATTCTAGTGATATCTTTAATTTTTATTGGGTTGATAAATATTTATTCTGTTTCTTACAGTGACTCGAGTTCGATTGAAAATTTTTTTTCCAAACAATTAATCTTTGTAATATTTTCATTTTCAATTTGTTTGATTCTAATATTACTAGACATAAATTTTTATTTTAAATATGCAAGCATCATTTATATAATAATATTGTTTTCATTAATTCTCGTACTTATTTTTGGTAAAGAAATTAATGGAGCAAAATCATGGTTCAACTTTATTGGTTTTAGTTTACAACCATCTGAAATTATGAAACCAGTGACTGCTTTAGCAATAGCAAAATATTTGAGTAATGTACACTCTGATATTAAAAATCTAAAAATTCAGTTCTACAGTTTTATTATAATTTTGGCACCTACATCTTTAATTCTATTACAGCCAGACCCAGGAACAGCATTGATTTTTTTAAGTTTTTATTTGGTTTTACACATTGTTGGGTTACCATCATTATATCTAAATATTTTCATTTTTCTTTCAGTTTTATTCATATCAACAATAATAATTGGAATGAATATAATGTTGATTATAATAGGTTGTATATTTTCAATTTTATTTATGTACATGATTTATAAAAAAATAAAAAAAAATAAACTTGTCTATCTTTCAATTTTTAGTGTAGCAAGTGTTTTAATCTCTACTTTAATTTTTGAAAATATTTTTGAGCAAAGACATCGAGATAGAATCAATGTTGTACTTGGTATAGAAAAAGATCTTTCTGGAATTGGTTACAACTCAAATCAATCAAAATTAGCTTTCAACTCTGGAGGATTTTTCGGTCAAGGTTTTTTAAAAGGAACACAAACAAAGGGTGATTTTATTCCAGAACAACATAGTGATTATATATTTGCTACAATTGGTGAAGAGTGGGGGTTTTTTGGTTCATTAATTGTGATTTCATTATTTGTCATTTTATTATTGAGAATGTCTGAGAGAACAGCAAAACAAACAAATTTGTTTCATAAAATTTTTTCATACTCGGCAATAGCAATAATATTTTTTCATTTTACAATAAACATTTCTATGGTTATAGGAATATTTCCAACGGTTGGTATACCATTACCATTTATAAGTTACGGAGGATCATCCATGCTTTCATTTATGATTTTGTTTGCAGGTTACCTTAAAATAGATAGTCAAAAAAAGAGTAAATGGTAAGCTATAATTTTTTTGATGCAAGGTGATTAGATAAATAATAAAAACTTAAAACCATTGATATTAAGAAGATTGATGGGATAATAATTAAGTAGGAGTTACCAAAAATAATATACTGATAATTTTCTTTAATCATATAACCCCAACTAGGAGTCGGAGGTTGAGAACCAATACCTAAAAATGACAATCCACTTTCAAGGAGAATAGAAGAAGCAAAATTTGCGGCCGAGAATATAAGAATAGGTGAAATTATGTTTGGTAGAATATTATTGATCAGAATTTTAATATCATTATATCCTAATACCTTGGATGCAAAAATATAGTCTTTATTCTTTTCTGAAATAACTTTACCTCTAACTAACCTTGCAACATCAACCCAGATGGATAAACCTATAGCAATATAAACTTGCCAAAAACCTTTACCAAGAGCAAGTGATAAAGCGATAACCAATAGAAGTGTAGGAATTGACCAAAAAATATTGATTATCCAAACAATGACCTTATCAATATAACCACCATAGTAGCCTGAAATTAATCCTAATATAATTCCGATAAAGTTAGAAATAAATACAGCCATTAAACCAATAGACAGTGAAACTCTAGTACCTAAAATTATTCTACTAAACAAATCTCTACCGTAAATATCAGTTCCAAAAATAAATTTCTTTTCACTAATAAATTTTTCTATATCATGTACATTATTATGTATATTACTATTTTTAGTGATTATGATAATTTTTTCATCTAGCAATGATTTTTTACTTTCATCGTAGTTAATGATTTTTATAATACTGTCATTTATAATTTCATAATCATCTATAGGATAAGATTCACCTATTTTTTCGGATCCAAAAAATAAATTTTTTATGCTATAATTAACAGATACATTTTCAAAGAACATTTTTTTGTAACCTGGTTTTTGAGATTTAATTGTCAAATTAATGGAGTTAGCATTTATTGTTTTATCAGGAATTATGAAATAACAGAAAAGTGAAATAAAAAAAAATAGAGAAATAATTAATACTGAAATGTATAATGGTATTTTCTTTATTCTCAGGGAAGCCAAAATTTTTTATTCAGTTTTATTTTCAGCCAAAATATAATTTGTTTTGATGGAACTATCTAGTAAATCAAGGGTATTGACCGCTTGATCAATGAATATATCTTTTGATAAATTTTTATGCCATTTAATTCTTTCCTCTAATAACTCCTTATTTTCTTGTATGAAAGTTTTTTCGGTTTTCAACAGCTCAAAGCTTAACTGATTTTCATATTTAGAGATTTTATCAAATTGACTAGCTTTAAGCTTCTGATCTTTTTGATATTTTTTGTATTCAACAAGATTCAATGGAATATTATTGATATTTTGCTGGCTTTTGATCCAATTTGCTCTTTCATAGATATCATTAATAAAATTATTTTGATTTAATTTTCTATTCATCTGGTCAGTAACACACTTGAATTTGTCATCATAACTCTGCCACTTAGTATAGGTTGCAGGACCTATTTTATCCCATTTTAAGGGGTTTTTTTCGTCTCTCTCGCCATCAAAGACATACATGTAGCTGTCAGGGATTACAATATCGCTTTCCACTCCCTCTAATTGCACAGATTCACCATTTATTCTGTAAAAAATATCTGTTGTTACTTTAATTGCACCCATGTCATAATCAGAATTACTAATAAACCTATTTAAATCAACAATATTCTGAACAGTTCCTTTACCAAATGATTTTTCACTACCGATAATTATAGCTCTGTTATAATCTTGTAATGCTGCTGAGATAATTTCAGATGCAGATGCACTCATTTCATTAATCAACAAAACTAAAGGACCATTCCAATAGACCTGGGCATCTCTGTCATAAAGAATTTTTTTTCTGTTTCCAATTGACTTAACTTGTACAACAGGTCCTTTCTCAATGAAAAGATTCTAGCATTAATTATTACAAAGGAGAATATAAAATTAAAATTGCTGATATTGTTTCTAACAGTATTAAATATTCAAAAAATTTTTTGATAATCAATAAAGGATATAATGATTCGGTAAAATTAGATGATGGGTTAATTACAAATGAAGGTATAGTTGGAATTATAAATCAGGTTTCTCCAAAATACTCAACAGCCATTTCAATTTTAAATAGCGATTTAAAAATTAATGCAAAAATCAAAAGGACAAATCACTTTGGAAGCCTTCAATGGAAAGGTAAAAATTATAAAATAATGACTTTATACGATATTCCAAAAAGTGCCAACATAAAGATAAATGATTCTGTAGTTAGTGGAGGAATGTCATTTATTTTTCAAGAAAATATTCCAATTGGTAAAATCAAAAATATTAATCTAAAAGAAAATAGCAATTATTTTATTATTGATGTTG
>CACLQX010000050.1 GCA_902609185.1 uncultured Bacteroidota bacterium
AATTTATTATTTCTGGGTTTTCATTTGATGACTTATCAATTGGAATTTTAATAATTGATAGGTTTTTTCTAGTATCATAATTATTTCCAAAGTCAGCTATGTAGACATAATCGGAATCAGCAGCTAAACTCTCCCAGTCGTTATTTTTACAGCAATTTAATTTTCTTTCATCCAAAATATTTCCTGATTCGTTAATGTAAAATAACACAGGATCATTTCCAGAATCATTGATTGTTACCAATTGTTTATTTATAATTTCTAGCCCTGAGGTTTCGTCTAATTTTTTAGAAAGATTGATATCCTCAACTACGAGCTGTGAAAAAATTATATTACTTGTAAAAAGAAAAAAAATAATTTTAAAAATTTTAACCTTCATTCTTAATGTTAATTTAACATGATTTATGTTTACAAGAAAGATATTTGTGTAAACAAAACTAAAACAATGAATACAAAAAAATTATCTTTCACAATCTTAATAATTTTTTTTAGTCTTAATATTTACACTCAAGATACAAATAAGGGTGACATTTTTTCTACTATATTTTGGAATTACAATACAGATTTATCTTCTGATGCCAGGAAAAAAAATTCCTTTGAAGTCGAAAGAGTTTATTTAGGATATAAATTTAAAGTAGATGATAAAATATCTGCTAAAGTAACATTTGACATAGGAAAAAATAATGCTGGAAGTGATTATACTGCATTTTTAAAAACTGCTCAAATTGACTGGAACTTAAAAGATAATTTTAAACTTAGTTTTGGTATGATCGGGAATAAACAATTCAAGTATCAAGAATCCATTTGGGGATATAGATATATGTATAAAACATTTCAAGATGAGAATAAATTTGGAAGCAGTGCCGACTTAGGAGTTAATGGAGAAATTGAAATTTCCGAAAATTTAAAAATGAATTTATTTATATTAAATGGAGAGGGTTATAAAAATATCCAAGACGATGATGGACATATGAAAATTGGTGGAAATTTAATATATGAAATTGGCAATGGATTATCCTTGAAATTATATTATGACTCAGAACCAGGTACAGCGAGAGATGATACCAATGATGAATTTAATGTATCAAATGTTGGTTATTTTATTGGTTATGATAAAAATAAAACCAGAGCTGGGTTAGAGTATAATGAGATGTTAAATGCTAAAACATATAAAGACCCATTTAGTGACCACAATCTTTCAGGATTTTCTGGATATATTTCTCAAAATTTTTCTGAAAATTCCAGTTTATTTTTCAGATATGATTCTTTAGAATCAAACGTAATTTCAGGCAACTCTGAGCCGTGGAACTCTGATAAAGATGGTAAACTTATGATTTTGGGATACGAGTATGTAGTCACTAAAGGGTTTAAGCTCAATTTAAATTATAGAAACTATAATTACACTGATAACTCAATTAATAATAAATCAATGGTATTTATAAATGCCGAAATAAAAATATAATTATGAACTTACTTAACTTTCAATTACTTTTAATTAGCGATATACTAACAAATTTTGCTGATAATATGGATGTGTATTTTATAATGATTGTTGCCTTAGCTTTTTTAGCTATAGGTGATCTTGTTGTTGGTGTAAGTAATGATGCTGTGAATTTTTTAAATTCTGCTCTTGGCTCAAAGGCAATTTCTGTTAGAAAAATTATGATACTAGCTAGTTTGGGAGTATTAGTTGGTTCTGTATTTTCAAGTGGAATGATGGAAGTTGCAAGAAAAGGAATTTTTAATCCAGAAATGTTATTGTTTTCTGAAATCATGATAATATTTATGGCTGTTATGATTACTGATATATTATTATTAGATTTTTTCAATACTTTGGGACTTCCAACATCTACAACTGTCTCTATAGTTTTTGAACTTTTGGGAGCTGCAGTTGCAGTTTCACTAATAAAGATTTCTGGCTTAGGAAGTGAATTCAGTGATTTAGTAAATTATATAAATGTTGAAAAAGCATCCCAAATAATACTTGGAATTTTGCTTTCGGTTTTTATAGCTTTTTCGATCGGTGCTTTAGTTCAATTTATTTCAAGAACATTATTATCATACAACTATGAACAAAAATCCAAGTGGGTTGGTTCTGTTTTTGGAGGAGTAGCTTTAACCTCAATTTCATATTTCATCTTGATGAAAGGAATAAAAGGAACATCTTTTGCAAAAGAGAGCTACGATGTATTGGATGGGTCAACAATATCCTCTTTTTTAGAGACAGAAGTATTAATGATATCAATAGTAAGTTTTATTTTATTATCATTAATATCATACTTTTTAATTTTTTTACTTAGAGTAAATATTTACAAATTAATTATCGGGGTAGGTACATTTTCATTAGCACTTGCTTTTGCAGGAAATGACTTGGTAAACTTTATTGGTGTTCCTATTGCCGCTTGGCAATCATATGAAGCCTGGATAGCTTCAGGTGTTCCTGCAGACATGTTTTCAATGGAAGTTCTTTCAACTAAAGTTCCAACTCCTAATTTACTATTATTCTTAGCTGGTATGGTAATGGTTGTAACACTTTGGATATCTTCAAAAGCAAGGAAAGTTACCAAAACCGAAATTGACCTAGCCAGACAAAGAGATACTAAAGAAAGATTTCAGCCAAACTTTATCTCAAGAGGATTAGTAAGGTTTTCATATAATTTAGCCAATTACACATCGCTAATAGTTCCTAGAAAATTAAGAGAGAAGATAAATGCTCAATTTGAAGTTCCAAAGATAGAAATGAGTTCAAACAAAGCTGTTGAATTACCAGCCTTTGATATGATTAGGGCTTCAGTGAATATGATGGTGGCTGCAATTTTAATCTCAATTGCAACTTCATTTAAATTACCCTTATCAACCACTTATGTTACTTTCATGGTAGCCATGGGTACATCACTTTCTGATAGAGCATGGGGATCTGAAAGTGCTGTCTACAGAGTTGCAGGTGTGTTAAATGTAATTGGGGGGTGGTTCTTTACAGCATTTATAGCATTTACGGCTGCAGGTGTTATTGCATTTTTAATACACCTCGGAGGACCAACTGCCATTGCAATTTTGATATTTATAGCCCTATTAATTTTAGTTAGAAACTACGTCTCGCACAAAAAAGAATTGGATGAAGAAAAAAACTCTGATGCACTGACAAAGGCTGAAAGCAAATCAATTCAAGGGGTAATTGATGAAAGTAGAAGTAATATATCCAAAGCATCAAAAAGAATAAAAAAAATATACAGCCAATCAATACAAGGTCTAGCTACAGGAAACCTGGATAACTTGAAGAAAAACCGAAAGGTCGTTGCGAAGTACTCTGAAGAAATTGACGATTTGAGAAATGATTTGTTTTATTTTATTAAGAACTTAGATGAGTCCACAATAAAGGGAGCAAGTAATTTTTATATCAATGTGTTAACTTACTTACAGGATATAGCTGAATCACTTCAATATATTTCTAAGATTACTTATAAACACATTAACAACAATCACAGAAATCTTACTTTTAATCAAATCAGAGAACTACAAGATATAGAAAGTGAATTGAGCACTTTGTTTGATGAAATTCAGATAATATTTTCAAAGAACAACCTATTAGAACTAAGTAAAGTGATTGGGAAAAAACAAGATCTTTACTTATCGCTGACGGGTAAAATTGATGCTCAAATTCAAAGGATTAAGGAAGAAGAGTCTAGCCCTAAAAACACTACCCTTTACTTCAGCACTTTAATTGAGAGTAAGAATCTGGTGGAGAAAACAATGGATCTTCTTGAAACATATTCAAAATCAATAGAGGGTAACTAAAACATGGGTTTTAGGTAACAAGCATAATGAAATAAGTGACTAAAATTACATTTAATTAATGAAAAGAATTTTGGTATTGTGTACTGGTAATTCTTGCAGGAGTCAAATGGCAGAGGGATACTTAAAAGCGTTTCTAAATGGGAAAGCAGAGGTTTATAGTGCAGGTGTAAAAAACCATTCAATTAATCAAAATGCAATAAAGATTATGAAAGATGATGGTATTGATATTTCCCAAAATGAAAGCAATCATGTATCAGAGTTTGAACAAATTGATTTTGATTTTATTATCACGGTTTGTGATCATGCACACGAAACATGTCCTAATTTTTTTTCAAATAAGGCTGTAAGAATTCATAAAAATTTCTTTGATGCGTCTAAAATTGAGGATGAAGAAAAACTAATTTTTGGTTTTGAAAAGTCCAGAAATGAAATCAAAAAGTTTTGCCAAGAATTTTGTGCAACATATTTTTAAATTTTTTAAAAAAGCGATTTTTATTTTTTTGAATAAATTGTATAATCAGAAAAATAATTGTTTACTAATCATAAAAATGTATATTTCAATTTATTTTCAGATTTTAAAAATATTTTAAACGTGACAGGTTTAAATTACTCTAAAATATGTGAATTATTTCGTACATTACAATAAATTTTTTTTAAAATACGCATGTTGAAAACTTTGTTGAAAAAGTTACTAGACCACCTTTTGAAGCAGGTAAAATAAGTTAGAACTTCACTTGTGGTAAAATTTTAGAATTTACCGTTTGCCTTTAAATTATTATTATACATTATGGAGATAGAATATATTATCAAGAGAGACTTCAGCACTAAACCTTTCAGTTTGGATAAGATTACAGGAGCTATTCACAAGGCTATGAATGCTGTTGGAAATGGTAGTAAAGAAAATGCGCAAGATGTTGCTCTGTCAGTTTATCAATCACTAATTGGTCGAAAAAATAATGACTTGACATATGTTCCAACAATTGAAGAGGTTCAAGATATTGTGGAGACGCAATTAATGGAAAGCAAGTTTAAGGAAGTTGCAAAAGCATACATACTATACAGAAACAAGCGAAGTCAGCAAAGAGAATCTGATATATTTGAAAAAAGAATCAATCTGAAACCATACGAATATCCACACTTGTATGAATATGTCCCAGCAATTAGACATTCATATTGGATTCATTCAGAATTTAATTT
>CACLQX010000051.1 GCA_902609185.1 uncultured Bacteroidota bacterium
TCACCGAAATGGGGAGAATCTGGGTTTTCGCTATTTCCATAGGACATTACTGATTCGATATGCGGTCTACCGTTTGAGAATTTCACAAGTTGAATGTATGACTCACCATGAGTAATTTTTCTTTTTCCATCTACATGTCTTGACGAAGTCATGGCTGTTATAACATCGGGCATTCCCCATATGGGAATTTCTTTATCTCCTCTTACAAGCTTTTGATACTCACCAAGTCTAACATTAGTTTTGTTAAAATATTTTACCATGTAGGCTTTAACATCTCTCAACATCTGTGCAATTAGATTATTGCTTAGGTTTCTATTTATGTATGGCTTTCTAATATAATTCCCCAAATTATAATAAAACATAGCAAATATTCCTGCACCTATAGAGTCTGAATTAGTTGATCTGTCCCAATTTTGAATCTCTATAATAAGATCTGAAATATCAGGATAATCTTCTGGATGCATCTCCATTATTTTGTTAACATCAACAAAGTTGAAGTTAAATGGAGTGGGGTATTTGTAATCAAATTTGATTGATTTAAAATCAGAAAAATCAATCCTATCATAGGATTCAATTAATTCTAAAATTCTTGTACTTCGGTTGTTATCATATGTTGAGTAACCCATTTCCTTAGGAAAATCTTCACTGTTTGGGTTTTCATTTTTTGCTGTTGATTTAAATGGTGTATTATTAGCGTTGTACAAAAATCCAGACTCAGGATTAAGAACCTGAGGAAGATCTTCTGTGCTATGGTAGTCAATCCAAAGGGTTTCCCTAGTATTTCCAGGAACCAACCCTCTCCAATTGTATTTCGCATTCCTTACAGGGATTATTCCATTTGATATATAAAATATATTATCATTCTTATCTGCATAACCAAAATTAAAACCAGGTATTTCATTCATTTTTAGCACATCATAAAATTCTTCAAATGTTTTTGATTTATTCATTTTCCACCATTGTTCAAGAGCCCTGATTTTGAACAGGCTGGGGGTTCTAACCGAGTAAAAACCATTTTTATTTTTTAGTGTTGGACCATAGATGCTTCTGTAATATCTTCTACTAACTTTTATTGGAATTCCTAAAACTTTAATAAAAGCTTTCCCTCTAAATTTCTCTAGTATAAGTATTTCATTATCTACAATATATTTTGATTTACTATTCTTTACCATTTCTAGCTGGAATATATCTGTCTTATCAGGATAATTTACAGTATGAGTCCATCCTAAGCTCTGATTTGTCCCTGTCAAAACACAAGGTGCACCTGGAAATGTCGCTCCAATAATGTTAGTGCCCTCATTGCTCACAAGATGCACCTCGTACCATGATGTTGGACCATTTAGTGGTTGGTGAGTATTTATTGCAAGAAAAGTCTCATTATTTTTTGTTTTTTTTGAGCTAAAGGCAAATAGATTGGAACCTATTCCGTTATTATTTCTTATGTCAATAATTCCTGCGGCATCATTAAATATTGATAAAACAGCTTTTTCACCCTCTGAAAAAATAAATAATTGTAATAAGGAATATTTCAGCATTTTCCTTGGCGTTATAGGAAAGAGTTCATCGATAAGCACTTGTTCAGGGTACTTATTTGCAAAACTATTCAAGCCTTCTGCATAACCATTAATAACTTTTAGAAATTTTCTATCTATTGTCTTGTATAAACTATCAATTATGTCATCTGGTCTTATTAGTTGAGATAGAAAATCAATTGAAGCTCCTCTAAAACCGATATGTTTACTTAGCATAGAATTTCCAGCCAAGTATGCTTCTTGAATGGTTTTGAAATCATCTTCGGCATGAGCCCATGCCAATCCATAAGCTAATTCTGCATCAGTTTTCGTATATATGTGTGCTACGCCAAACGAATCTCTTACAATATCAATATTATTGATATCAATAATTTGAGCATTTAAAAAACAAGAATTTATAAATAAATAAGCTATTAAATATTTTGTTTTTGTCACAAAATAACTATAACAAAAAACCCGCCATAAGGCGGGTTTTTGAATTTAAATTATATAATAATTTTAAAATTAGTATCCAGCATTCTGAACTATATTAGGATTTGCATTTCTTTCAGATAGTGAAATAGGATAAGCATATCTGTAGGATCCAAATGCAGGAGGTGTCCCTGTTAGATCGTCATTTAGTTGCTTAACAGAATCTATAAGAGGCATATCTTGACCAGTTCTTGCTAGGTCATAGAATCTTAATCCTTCTCCATAGAACTCTTTTCTTCTTTCTGTAAGAATATTATCTAATGTAGCAGATGTGTAGGTAGGTGCATTCCTTAATCCAGGGACATTATTAAGGTATGTCAATGCTCCACTAGCATTCCCAGCTCTTAATAATGCTTCTGCATAAATTAAATGCATTTCCTCAACTCTAACTATAGTTACATTATCCGAACCATTAGTTGTTGGATACTTGCCAATAATTGTTGGATATCCTTGTTGAGTACCTATCATACCATTTACTGTACCTCTAACATCAGTAGCTGTTAAAATATCATAAAGGTCTGGATTTGCACCATTTCCAGTCAATATTCTAACATCTCCGTAGCTAGATCCTCTGTAAATATACGCTAGACCATTAATTCCAGGACCATCAGTACCAGTCGCTTCCAATTCAAACAATGAATTGACAGCATTATCCGTATAGTAGGAAGCTTTAAATCCAGTCGCTGAAACTGGTGCTGCACCTGAGTTATCAATAACCCACTTAGCAGCTGAACCAGCTGTTGAATAAAAACTACTATCGACAGCGCCAAAATATAGTGCTGCTCGAGCCATTAATGCATAAGCACCTGATTGTGTCATGTAACTTGTTGACACATTAAATGCGTCATTCATTAAAGCAATTCCACCTTGGAAATCTGCCATAATATCAGTTACATTTGAAAGTACGGTATCTCTTGCGGGTGAAAGATTCGCTGGATCCTTATATGTTTTTACATATGGAACTCCGAGAGAACCTGCACCACCCTGACCATCAACAAAATGTTGACCATAATTTCTAAGTAAATCGAAGTGACATAACGCCCTTAAAGCATGAGCTTGACCAATGATGTGATTAATTTCAGCGGGGTTACCATCTAATGAAGAAACATCTACATTAGCTACAATGTTAGTAATTGCAATGACCCCATAAATTGTTCCCCAGGGTCCATATCCGTCAGACGAATGATTCATATCAGATGATGAGAACCTACCAGAGTTCATGTTTGCATACATGTTATCTGTTCTTACCTCACCCATCACTATGAAGTCTCTCATATAATAGCCTGAGCTAGTCATTCTGTTATAGGCACTGTTTAACACTGATCTTAAATCATCAGCATTTTGAATACCAGTAGCGGTATCTTTATCCATAGCCAATGTTGGCTCTAGATCTTCATCTCCACATGAAACCATAAGTAATGATGCGAAGATTAGGCTATATAATTTGATTAAATTTTTCATATTTATTTAATTTAAAATGATAGATTAATACCAAGTGCCCAAGTCTTTGGAACAGGTGCCCAAAAATTATATTGTCCACTTGAAATACTAACTTCTGGTTCAAATTGTAGATCATCTTTTGTCCATGTCCACACATTTGTTCCTTTAACGTAAACGCTTAATCTGTCAAGACCAATTTCACTAATTAAGTCTGATTCAAAGTTGTAATTAAGAGTTAAATCTCTTAATCTTACAAAATCACCATCATAAAGGTGGAGTGATGAATGCTCTGATCCAGTAAACGTTCTGCTGGAAGACCACCTCATTTTAGGTTGGTTTGTTATATCACCAGGTTGTTGCCATCTGTTATAATAAACATCTGCACCACCTTGATAATATAATCCAGAATATAGACCTGACTGCATATAATAACGAGCATAAACTTCGTATACTTTATGACCACCGACATAAGTAAAGTTGGAATCTAAAGATAATCCTTTAAATTTCAACCTGAATCCTAATGCGCCGGTTGTTGTTGGAATTCTTGTTCCCGAGAATGTTTGTTGAGCACCTGACCAGCTTGTAGTAACTTCACTACTAACAGGAGCATCAACTCCATCTCCTCCAACTATCCAGTAAGGAGTTCCGTCATCAGGGTTTACACCTCCCCATGTTCGTAAATACCATTCATAGATTGGTCTACCAACTCTTGAGGCTTGTCTACTTCCGTCAAGGTTAATATCATTGCCCTGTGAATCTTGAGCTAATCTCAATATCTCGTTATCATTTGTAGAAACATTTCCATAAATATCGAACTGAAAATCACCAGCTTTAATAACACTTGCATCAAATTCTACTTCGATTCCCTTATTTCTAACATCACCAACATTTTGTGTTTGTGAACTGTGTCCAGTTGTTAATGATAAGGGGACACTTTGAAGCAAGTCGTTTGAATCTCTTTGGTAATAACCAACAGAACCAACAAGTCTTTCATTAAATAAACCAAAATCTAATGCAACATCAAGTTTAGTTGATTTTTCCCATGAAATAATTGCATTACCAAAAGATGTTGGGTATACTGCACCTTGATTGTTGTAGTCTGCTCCATATCCAAATAAAGATTGGTATTGATTTAATCCAATGTTTTGATCACCAGCTTCACCCCAAGAGGCTCTCAATTTAAGACTGCTGATAACAGAGCTGTCTGCTAGGAAGTTTTCATTAGAAATATTCCATGCAGCTCCATAAGAGAAAAAGTTACCAAACCTGTAACCAGAGG
>CACLQX010000052.1 GCA_902609185.1 uncultured Bacteroidota bacterium
ATCTAAACGATGTGTCTAATGACTTATCATTAATTGGATATTTCCAAATCACGGGATTTTTAAAAAAAGCAGTCACCTTTCCGCTTGTCCCAACAAGCTCTTTGTTGTTAATAGTTTTAACTTTCTTGCTGTCTTGGAATAACATAGATGGAGTCAATGGATCAGTTGCAAACAACAGGTAATCATAATCTAATTTTTTGTTTTCGAGATATATTTTTTGGGATTTACTATTAATTTTTTTGATTGATACTGAGTAGTCAATTTTTACACCTAGTGATTTATTGATTTTTTCTAAATTTTCAGTGATTTCCCATATTCCATTTTTTACAAACCCCCAGTAACCATTAAAAATCGAACCTGAATCCATCAATGGTATTGTAAATGCAGTACCCTTTTGAAAAATCGATGCAGGACCACTTTCAGTAACAGTCATTCCCATGTATAATTTTGTTTTTTCAGATGTAAAATAATGGTTTAACAAGTCATATGCTGAGCCCTTAATCCATAATTCTGTAGTCTTTTTTCCAAGTATATTTTCAGCATCTGAAATACTTGGAATTGCACTTTTTTTATAGATGTTTTGCAAATATTGGATTACTTTATTTTCGTCATTTCTAAAACCTGCTACATCTCCTTTTTCATTCCATTTATTTTTCAATTCATTTTGTAAAGAACCAATATTTTGAAAAATTCTAGTCGGCTCTAAATCATCTTGAAAATAAACCAATTTAGGACTCTTTGGAAAATAAGTTTTTACAAATTTTGATAAATGAGTTTCTTCAAATATGAACTTTTGCATCATCCCTAAAACTGTTGCACCTTTTGGATAATTAAAAACCTTCTTTCCTATTACAGCTGTATCCTTCACACAAGCTCCACCAATATGATTGTTTTTTTCTAAAATATGTACATTAAAGTTTTGCTTCTGTAAATAATTAGCAGCTGTTAAACCATTAATTCCCCCTCCAACAATAACTACCTTTTTTTTCACAGATTAAATTTTATTCCAGAAACAAAATTAATTTTGGGAGCTGCTTCGTAAAACCTTGATCCAAATGCATTTATCCTGATATTGTCAATATATTTTTCATTTAGTAAGTTTCCAATTGCCAAAAATGGTGTAACATCTAATCCAAATAAAAATACTTTCTTAGAAAAATTAAAGTTTATCAAGTTGTATCCAGTTAATAATGATGTATTAGAATTATTAGTGTAAATTTTTCCAACCCTCTTCCAACTAATAACCAGATTCATGCCTTTATCGTTAGTGTAATTTAGACTTAGTTTATGAAAACTATTAGGAATTCCAGCGATATTATTTTTTGAGTAGTCAATTTCTCCGTTTGAAAAATTTTTAAATTTGTAACCGCCCATAGTTAATGAATAGTCAATTACAAAATTTGAATTTAATTGGGCATTTAATTCTAATTCAGCTCCTTTTTTTGTTGTTTTTCCGGCATTTTGGTATAAAACTTGACCCGTAGTAGATTCAAAAGGTAAAATTTCATTTTCAGTCAAAATATTGAAAAATCTCAGGTTGTATTTTAACCTCGTTAGTTTTTGATAATTAGAAATTCCAATTTCAAAAGATTTAGATTTAACAGAATTTAAATCACTATTAAATCCTGATTGATCAATTGTAGCAGATAACTCATTAAGAGTTGGTGTTTCATATCCAGTTGAAATATTTGAAAAAATACCAAAATTTTTAAATGTATAATTGAAATTAAATGAAGGGTTTACCGATTTGATCTTTTGTGAAATTTTATCCGAATTTATCAATATATTATCCATAGTAATAGTATTATCATCGTACCTAATTCCAGCTGACAATGCAAGTTTTCCAATATTTTTTGATCCAAAAAAATAAAGTCCAATATTATCATATTTTTCAAATTGGTTCATAACCATATCTGATTTTATACCTAAATCATTGATAAATCTCTTTCTGTGATCATTTTGATTATTGTATGATAAACCAAAATTGTAGTTCATAAAATTTTCAGATTCAAAATTAAGTTTATACCCCCAAAACGATTTATCTAAGTCTATAATTCCTCCATTTCTGAACGGAAGTTTTCCATCAAAAAGTCTTCTGTTATAATAAATAGAGTTCGTTAATTTAAAATTATTAAAAGTGCTTTTTAAATTGAGTCCTAATTTAAATTGTCTGACACTTTCTCTTGCATCATATTCTAAATTTCGAGCCCTTGCCTGTCTTCTGTCTGATTCTAATTCAACTATGTTTAGTCCGCCTGGATCCATAGCGTCTGGGCTGTCAAGGATATTCGCTATGATTTGTAATTTATTTTTACTACCAAGTTTTGCCAAATATTTAAAATTTGCATTTATGTTATTAAACCCACTGTGGACTCTATATCCTTCAGAACTAGTATTTGAAATAAAGAAAATCATTTTTTTATTTTCATTTCTTATCCCCACAGTTGTCTGAATTTTGCTCGTTGAAAATGACCCAAATGAGACACCAAGATTCACAAAATTTTTTTCAAAATCTTCCAATGTTGTGATTGAAATAACTCCACCAGCAGAACTTCCAAAAAATGAGGAATTATTCCCCCTGTAAATCGAAATTCTATCAACTATTTCTAAGTTAATATTATCGATTTGGGATTGGCCGTCCGGAGAGGTTTCTGGAATTCCATCTACAAAAATCTTAATACCCCTAATTCCAAAGTTTGCCCTAGAACCAAAACCTCTAATTGATATTCTTGCATCCTGGGCAAAGTTATTATTATTCATTATGAAAAGTCCAGGAACAGACTCAAGATATTCACTAATATTAATTTGCTGTGTTAGGGTTTGAAATTTTTTAAACTTTAGGTTTGTTACTGGATAAACCAGCTCTTTATTTCCTAAAAATCTATTAATAGGTCCGACAACAATTTCATCTAACTTAATGGTATCACTAATGATTATTCTTTCTTGTGAAAAAACATGATTGCAAAAAAGAACAAATAAAAAAAGGAATTTTAGATTTTTCAATTTATAGATTTTTTAAATATTTAACTTCATAGTTTTTTAAGTATCTCCACTTTCCTCTCGGTATGTCTAAATTTATATTTATTATTCGAACTCTCTCGAGTTTCTTGACCTTGTAGTCAAAATATTCACACATTCTTCTAATTTGTCTATTCAGTCCCTGAGTTAGAATTATTTTAAATTGATATTCATTAACATATTTTGTCAGACATCTTCTTGTGGTAGTATTTAAAATTGGAACACCATTTTCTAATTTTTTTAGAATAGGTTTGGTGATTTTTTTATCTGTTGTTACCAAATACTCTTTTTCATGGTTATTTCTGGATCTTAAAATTCTATTAACAATATCTCCATCATCAGTTAAAAAAATTAAACCTTCACTTAGCTTATCTAATCTTCCTATCGGAAAAATCCTTTTTTTATAGTTAATAAAATCGATTATATTTTTTTCTTCTCTTTCAGTATCAGTTGTACACACAATTCCTTTTGGTTTATTAAATGCTATGTAAGTGAAATTTTTAATTTTATTTTTAATAATCTCACCATCAACTTTAACAATATCTTCTTCTTTGACTTTATATCCTGGGTCTATTAAATTATTATTTACAGTAACTCTACCCTGTATTATTAACTTATCAGCCTCTCTTCGTGAACAGAACCCTGATTGACTTAAAAATTTATTAACTCTTGTCTTATCCATTAGATTTCAAGTAATCCAGTTGGGAGGTTCATAATTAAAATTTGTTTTTTTTTATCAATATCAGAAACTAAATCTTTAGCAAATGGAATTAAAATATTCTTATTGTTATAGTCAACAACAATTAAATCTTGTCCAACTTTTTTTACTGTTGCAATTATTGGTCCAACGAATGTTTTTTTGTTGTATAGATTAAAGTTTACCAAAAAATCTAAATTATTATTATTTTTTTCTAACTCATTTTTTTTAATATAAACATCTTTTTTTACAAGACTTTTTGCCTTATTTTCATCATCAATATTAAAAAGACTGAACTTGAAAAGTTTATTTTTGTAAGGGCTAGAGCTTTTAAGCTTGAAGGGTATATAACTGTCCTCAATTTTTATAAAGACTGTCTTTGATTTAATGATATCAAAATCAGAGTAAACAATCAGTTGACCATGAAAACTAAATGGTTTGGAGATAGTTCCAAAAAAAACTAACTCGTCAATTTCCATTAGAAACTAATCTTTTTTTTCTTCATCTATTTCAGAACCTGACTCTTCCTCAGCAGGTGCCTCATCAGCAGGTGCCTCATCAGCAGTGGCTTCTTCCGCAGCGGGTTCTTCAGCAGCGGGTTCTTCAGCAGGAGCCTCACCAGCAGGAGCCTCATCAGCAGGTGCCTCTTCCGCAGCGGGTTCTTCCGCAGCAGCTTCCTTAGCGGCAGCTTCCTCAGCGGCAGCAATAGCAGCTAATTTTCTTTTTTCACTAGCTTCTTTTTCAAGAGCCAATTCTTTTTTCTTCTTCTCAGAAAGATTTTTTTGAATTTGAGAAAGCTTATCGTCTGTTTTTTTGTTTCTATCATTAATCCAATCCTCAAACTTTTTGTCAGCATCTTCTTGAGATAGGGCACCTTTTTTAACACCATTTAATAAATGATTTTTTAA
>CACLQX010000053.1 GCA_902609185.1 uncultured Bacteroidota bacterium
TATATAACGAGAGTTCTAAAAATAAAATTAAGGTTGTTAAAAAAACACCAAATAAAATTACATATAAAGTCTCAGCTGTTGATACCGGGTTTATAGTTTTTTCTGAGGCATTTTATAAAAATGGGTGGGAGGCAAAAGTAAACGGTCAAATTAAAAACCATCACAAGGTAAATTATTTATTGAGAGGATTAGAGGTTGAAAAAGGTGAATATGAAATTGTATTTAGCTTTGACCCCCCAATAGTAAAAACAGGTTCATTCCTAATGGCAGGTTCTAATGTTTTATTATTGATTTTAATCTTTTTTTATTTTCGAAATCAATTTAAAAATGTACGATAAAATTCCTGTCAATAGGTATAAAAAAACTTTAAAGATGCTGAATGAGGTCTGCCCATCACCAAATGTAATTTTTGATCTTGGCGTTAGGAACCCCTTTTCAGAAATCATGGAAAAAAATAATTATAAGGTTTACAATACAAGTGGACAAGATTTCGACTTGGATCCAAATATTGATATTCCTGATGATGTAGATTTGGTAACTGGTTTTGAAATTATAGAGCACTTAGTATCACCATTCACATTATTAAAGAACCTAAACGCAAAAAAGATTTTATTAACAGTTCCCTTAAAGCTTTGGTTTGCGAATGCTTACAAAAGCAAACATGATAAAAGGGATCGTCACTATCATGAATTCGAAGCTTGGCAGTTTGACTGGCTTTTGGAAAAATCTGGATGGAAAATAATTAAAAAAGAATTCTGGAAAAGTCCAACAAACAAAATTGGTATTAGACCTTTTTTAAGACTGTTTACAGACAGATATTATGCTGTATATGCAGAAAGAACAAAAGAAAATTTTAATAATTATTACAAGGGGTTTTAAATTTATAGACAATGAAATTAGGAATGATTTTAGATGCTCCATTCCCTGACGATGCACGGGTTTCGAATGAATGTGATGAACTGATTAAGTCTGGTCATGAAATTTTTTTATTTTGTCTATCGTACAAAAAAAAATTTCAGAAAATTGAGGTTTATAATGGCATACAGATCAGGAGATATTTTTGTTCAAGAATAGTTTATAAAAGCTCTGCTCTTGCTAATGATTTACCATTTTATACAATCAAAATGAAGAAAAAAATAAGACATTTTGTGGTTAATAATAATTTGAATTATCTACATGTTCATGATATTCAAATTGCTAATGCTTCAGCCCAAATTTGTGATGAATTAGGGTTGAAATTTACATTAGATCTGCATGAAAATCGACCTGAAATAATGAAATACTACAAACACGTCAATAAAATTTTTGGAAAACTTTTCATCAGTCCAGATCGTTGGAAAATTGCAGAAGAAAAATTTGTAACAAAAGCTCACAAAATAATCACAGTTACAGAATATGCTAAAAACGAACTTGTCAAAAGATGTAGGGTTGATCAAAAAAAGGTAGTTGTATTTCCAAATACGGTAAAACAAAGCTTTTACTTAGATAAACATCCGGATGAAGAGCTGAAAAAGACTTATTCAAAAAATTTTGTTTTAATCTACATTGGAAATACTTCACAAAGAAGAGGGCTTGAAACCGTGATAGATTCTTTGCCATCCATAAAAAAGAAAATAAAAAATATCAAATTGATTATAATTGGCAAAAGTTCTTACGATAATACATTAAAGCATAAAATTGAAAAACTAGATCTGCTCAGTTGTGTTGATTTTATTGGCTGGAAGAAAGAAGATGAACTTTACAAGTATTTGATGGTTTCAAAGCTAGGTTTATCACCACTGCACAGGAACAAACATCACGATACAACTTATGCAAATAAACTATTCCAGTATATTTCATTTGGACTGCCAGTGATTTGCAGTAACTCAACTGCACAATCAGAGCTTGTAGATAGTTATAAATGCGGAAAAGTATTTAAAGAAAAAAACAATACAGATTTTGAAAGAGTGGTTGTATCAATTTTCAATAATGAAAAAGAATATGAATTGTTAAGGTTAAACTGTTTTAAAGCTATTAAAAAATTAAACAATAGTGTTGTTTCAAAAAAAATGATTTCTAGTTATGGATAGAAAATCTGTAGGAATTTTAACTTACTATTGGCCCCCATCAGGTGGGTCTGGTGTTCAAAGGTGGCTCAGATTTTCTAATCATCTGGCAGAATTGGGCTGGGAGGTTCATGTTTTTACATTTAAAAATCCTCAGTTTGAGGTAATTGATAATGATAATATTGACTTGGTAAACCCATCAATAAAGGTGAATAAAATGAAGGGATTTGAACCGTCCAAGTTTTTAAAAAGCCTGTTTACTTATAAATCAAAATTCAGAAGCTATTCAGATGGAATTGGCTTCAGGCATGACAATAACTCCATCACATCAGCAGTAATTAGAGAGTTATTATTCTTTCCTGATTCAAGAAAGTTTTTAATTGGTCCTGCATACAGGTTTATTAAAAAATATTTTCAAGAAAACAATTTAAATCATCTCATTACAACAGGTCCCCCTCATTCAATGCATAATGTTGGGCTAAGACTCAAAAAAGATATCAAAATAAAGTGGATATCAGATTTTAGAGATCCCTGGTCCAATTTTTTTCAAAATAAATTACTAAACCAACTGAAATCAACACAAAGGAAACACCTTAAAGAAGAGGAAAGAATTTTAAAAAACGCAGATGCAGTATTAACAACTGCGAAAAGTTTAAATCAAAAGTTCTCTAAAGTTAATAATGAATGTTTTTATATTCCAAGTGGATTTGAAAATACTATATCCTGTAAGCCTTATAAGAAATTTAGAATTCTTTATGCGGGTTCTATGAAACCAATACAAAATCCAAGAAATCTTTGGGCTGTGTTGTCAGACTTAATTGAAACCAAAAAAAATTTTAAACAACTTGTTGAAATAGTTTTAATTGGAAGTATTGATAACCATATTTTAATATCTGATGAATTCAAAAGAATTAAAAAAAGAAAAATAATTGATCCTATCTCCAAAAGTGAACTCGACGAAGAAATTGGAATTTCAGAACTTTTGGTTGTTTGTTCGGTAAATATGAAAAGCTCGAATGACATAATTCCAGGGAAGTTTTTTCATTATCTATCATCAAATAAAAACATTCTTGGGATTACTAATAAAGGAAGTGATCTAGAAAATATTATACTCGATACTCAGTCAGGTAAGTCATTTGACTATAATAATTATCATGATTTAAAAAATTATATTTACCAGAGCTTTAAGAGTTATTTAATAGGGAAATCAAAAAAACGAAAAACAGTTTCTAAATATATGTCCAATAATATTGCGCAAAAAATTGAACAAATAATTACAAAATTATAGGATGGGAATTGTATTAAACCAGTCGTATAAAAATATCATTATAATTATTATTGCAATAATAATTGGTGGTTTTAACACCTTGTTCTTTTATCCGGCTTTCCTTCAAGCTGAATATTATGGACTTGTTATTTTTTTACTAGCTACTTCAAATCTTTTAATGCCGCTAGTTTCCTTCGGAAGTCAACATACAATTATAAAATATTTTTCTTCCTACGAAAATAAAGCTGAAAAAGATGTTTTCATGTCGTCTGTTATTTTTATTCCATTACTAACTATTACTCCAATTTCAATTTTGGTAGTGCAATTTCATGACACAATCGGTCATTTTTTGTCAGTTCAAAATCCAATAATTGATTCTTATGTTTGGGTAATATTTTTAGTAGCTTTTGCAACTTCTTATTTTGAGGTTTTTTATTCTTGGTCTAGGGTTCAGTTGAAGACTGTATTTGGGAATTTTTTAAAAGAAGTATTTCCAAGGCTTTCAATTCTGATTTTACTGACCTTTGTTTATCTTGGACAAATAACAAAGGAGAATTTTATTTGGTGGCTAACTGGCTTTTATTACCTGAGGCTTTTGATTATGATGATTTATTCTTTTTATTTATACCTGCCTAAGTTTTATTTTTCTATTCCGAAAAACATGGGTGAAGTTTTAACCTATTCACTATTTATTTTTTTAGCAGGATCAGCTGCCAGTATATTAATTGATATTGATAAGTTTATGATTCCTCAAAAAGAAGTAATATCACAAACAGCATTTTATGCTGTAGCTGTTTTTATTGCGACTGTTGTTGAAATTCCTGGAAGAGCTATGTTTCAAATAGTAAATCCTCTTGTTGCAAAAGCGCTAAATGAAAATGATTTTAGGGGTCTTGAAACCCTTTATAAAAAAAGCTCGCTTAATCTAATTATAGTGTCGGGGCTGTTTTTCTTGCTGATAAATTTAAATGTAAATCCATTTTACAATTTGGTTTTAGATTCCTCATATTCGACTGCTGTTTTGGTTGTTTTAATAATATCCGTAAGCAAATTGATTTT
>CACLQX010000054.1 GCA_902609185.1 uncultured Bacteroidota bacterium
AATCCCCATTATTTCTTACTCCTCTCACGATAAATTTTGCATCTACCTTCTCACAAAAATCAATTGTTAATCCATCATAGCTTAATACTTTAATTTTCTTATCATCTTTCACAACCCCTTCAATAAATTTAATTCTCTCCTCCAAAGTAAACATGGTCTTCTTATCACTATTTTTACCAATACCAACAATAATTTCATCAAATAATAGTTTACTTCTCTTTAAAATATCAAAATGTCCTAATGTAAATGGATCGAATGTACCTGGAAAAATGGCTCTTTTCACAATTACAAATTTAATTATTTAAAGCTTTGTTAATCATGTATGATACTAAATCTTTCAACTTTAAGTTAGAAAGTCTTACTTGTTTTGGGAAAATACTTTCATCACTCATTCCTGGAATCGAATTTAATTCCAAAAAATAAGGAATGTCATCAACAATTATAAAGTCTATTCTTGCAAAACCGGATAGTTTAAGGTTTTCATAAATAAGTTTGGCAGATGTTTTTACAATAATACTGATTTCATTAGGTATTTGCGCAGGAGTGATTTCACTACTTTTTCCCATATATTTCGCTTCATAATCAAAAAAATCATTTTCTGTTATAATTTCAGTAATCCCAAAGACTTTGATTTCATCTTCGTATTTCATTAATCCAACTGAAACTTCTGTACCGTTCAGGCTTTCCTCAATTAAAATTCCATTACCCGAACCAAGCAGATTATCAATATTTTTTTTTAATTCATCTTTGTCATTAACCTTGGTTACTCCAAAGCTACTTCCTGAATTGTTTGTTTTTACAAACAAAGGAAACTTCATTTTATTAAAAACCTCAAAATCAAATTTTTGATTATTGCTAATGAAAATTGATCTAGCACAACTTAGACCTAAATTTTTTGCAAAATCAATACACTCATTTTTGTTAAAAGTTATTTTAGCATTATTTGCGTTGGGACCCGTGTAGGGCATATTAATCCCATCAAAATATTTCTGAATGAGACCATCCTCACCAGGCGTTCCATGTATAATATTGAAAACCACATCAAATTCAATTTTGTTTTTATCAATTTTAAAACTAAAATCAGTTTCATCAATAGAATAATCGATTCCGTTATATTTCACCCACCAATTATTTTTTTCAATAATTACTTTGTATGGGTTAAATAATTTTGCATCAATATTTTGAAAAATATTATTTCCACTTTTAATTGAAATTTCAAACTCTTCAGAATAACCCCCCATCAAAACAGCTATATTTTTTTTCAATTTTTTTATTTTATTGAATATTTTAAAGATACTTATTTATATATATTTGTTCTTATAACCTATGAAGTTTTTATACAGCAGAATCTTTATAAAACAACTTTTTATCTCTTTTGTGATTTTTGCATTAATCTTACTGATTTCAATAATTTTTCTATTTTTTTATACAGGTCAAACTAATTATATAAAAGTCCCTGATTTATATGGCCTAAACATTAATGAAGTAGAAAAGATACTCAGTGAAAAAAAACTAAACTTTGAGGTCTCTGATTCTATTTTTTATGATCCCGAAATTAGTCCCAACACGGTTGTAAGTCAAACACCCCTGATGGGCAAAGAAGTTAAAAAAAATAGAAAAATATATTTGACTATTAACCCGTCTGATTTTTCAAATGTAATATTTCCAGAGTTGATTCAACTGACCAAGAGAGCTGCTACATCATTAATTAATGCTCTCGATTTAAAGCTTGGAAATGTTGAGTATGTGGATAATATTGGTAAAGATGTAGTTTTGGAGGTAAAATTTAATGATACTATAATCAGCCCAGGAAAATTAATTCCAAAGAAATCTAAAATAGACCTAGTTCTTGGAAATGGAAACAAATAGCCCAAATATTCAAGATTATTTTGATGATTTATTTGAGCATTTTTCTTTTGATGCTGATATCGGTCAAAATCCGCTCAGGGTAGATAAATTTCTGATGAATAGAATTGAAAATGCCACACGTAACAAGATTCAGAATGCTGCAAAACAAGGGTTTATAATTGTCAACAATATGCCTGTAAAACCAAGTTATAAGGTCAAACCAAAAGATAATGTTAAGGTTATGTTCCATCATCCACCGCATGAAAATCTTATAATTGCAGAAGATATTGAGCTAGATTTAGCCTATGAAGATGACCATATTATTATTGTAAACAAACCACCAAATTTAGTTGTTCATCCTGGACATGGAAACTATAACGGAACTTTATTAAATGGACTTATTCATCATTTCGAAAACCTGCCTAAAAATGTAGACGGTAGACCTGGTCTTGTCCATAGGATTGATAAGGATACAAGTGGTTTATTGGTTATAGCAAAAACTAATAAGGCATTAACCAATCTTTCAAAACAGTTTCTTTCAAAATCAATCAAAAGAAAATATGTTGCTTTGGTTTGGGGAAGTTTATTAAATAAAAGTGGAACTATTGATGAATCACTTGCAAGAGATAAAAAAAATAGGATGATTATGTCAGTTCCCGCTGATTCGACAAAAGGTAAAAGATCAATAACACACTACAGAGTGATTGATGATCTAGGTTATGTATCCTTGGTGGAGTGTGAATTAGAAACTGGGCGTACACACCAAATCAGAGCTCATATGAAGCATATCGGTCATCCAATATTTAATGATGCAAGATACGGAGGTGATAGAATTTTGAAAGGCACAATTTTTTCAAAGTATAAGCAATTTGTAGAAAATGCATTCAAACTATTACCCAGACAAGCTCTGCATGCCAAGACCTTGGGTTTTAATCACCCTGAAAGCGAAGAAAAAATATTATTTGAGTCTGAACTTCCAGACGATTTTTCATTATGCTATGAAAAGTGGAAAAATTATTCAAAAAATATTTAATTTTGAATAATGAAAATTATTATATCCCCAGCCAAGTCTTTAGACTTTGATAGTGAACTTAATTCCCAAAATGTTTCAGTGCCAAAATTTTTAGAAAAAACCTTGGCTATAAACTCAATTTTAAAGCAAAAATCACCTAGTGATTTAATGAAGTTACAGTCTATATCTGAAAAGCTTTCTGACTTAAATTGGAAAAGAAATTTAGAATTTTCTATAAATCATAATGATGATAATTCAAGGCCTGCAATTTTCGCTTTCAATGGAGATGTCTATGAGGGATTAGATGTTAAAACCCTAGATGTTAAAAAAATTGATTTTTTACAAAATAATCTTAGAATTATATCTGGTCTGTACGGAGTTTTAAAACCATTGGATTTGATTCAACCTTACAGGCTCGAAATGGGTACAAAAATTAGTATTAATGGTTCTTCAAACCTCTATGAATATTGGTCCAATGATATAACAAAATTTTTATCTGATGAATTGCTTTCGTCTGAATTTTTATTGAATTTAGCTAGTAATGAATATTTTTCTGCAATTGATAAATCTAAAATTAACTCACAAATAATTTCACCCATTTTTAAAGATTTCAAAAATGGAAAACTAAAAATAATATCATTTTATGCAAAAAAAGCTAGAGGAATGATGGTACGTTATGTTACTGACCATCTAATTGATAGTTATGACAATTTATTGTCTTTTAACTATGGAGGGTATATTTTTAATGAAAATGAGACAACAGTTAGAAATCAACCTGTCTTTACTAGGTAGTTAATCTTTCAGGCTTTTTATAAAATCTGAAGTTTTGCAAATACCATTATCTGAAATCCAATTTATATATGCAGAACCGATAATTGCTCCATGACTGTATTTACCAGCATCGATAAAAGTATCTTTATTACTGATTCCAAATCCAACTAAAAGAGGAGATTTTAACTTCATCGAATTAATTCTTTTAAAATATTTTTTTTGGAAGGAATCAAATGAGTCAATAGCACCTGTTACATTGTAGCTACTAACCATATAAATAAAACCA
>CACLQX010000055.1 GCA_902609185.1 uncultured Bacteroidota bacterium
TGGTTCGTCAATAACAACATTAAAACATTGTTTGAATCCTGAGATTAAATCCATAGTTAAACAAACAGTATAACTACCAGATTGTAAATTACTTTTTACCCAAGGGTTGGAAACTACATTTTCAGGGACAAAAGTGAAACCAGACGGTCCGTTTTCTATCGAAATGGTAAATTTAACATCTTCAGGTAGTGTAGATGTTTCAATAGATAAACTAATTTCTCCATCATCAGAACTCCTGCATGTTTCATCTTTGGACTGAAGAGAGAATGTATTTTGTGGGATTGGGTTAGGGTCACATACATCACCAATTCCATCATCATCTAAATCAGATTGATCAGGGTTTGCGGTATCAGGACAATTATCATCAGAATTTTTAATACCATCACCGTCATTATCATCTGAAAATACAATTATGTTTAGGGATGTTTGTCTAAAATCATTACCATAAGATGCTTTAACTACAATAGGGTAAGTATCAGGATTTGTAGATTCATCAATACTTAATTCTATTGATAAAGTACCGTCTTGACTTATTGTAAATTTGTTATCTGGATTGTAATTAACGTTGGTATTATCAGGAAGACCCTCAATGGAAAACTCAACCTCATCATTGAAGCTAGAATATACTTTGTAATTAATGTCAAAAGAACCACTAGTTCCAGCTTGAATTTGTATATTTTTTTCTGGACTTTCTAAAGCAACATACGGATCATTATTTTGAAATACTCCTTTATAAATCCCTAGACCATAAGTTCCAATGAAAACTGCATTATCACCAGTTCTCAAATCCATATCTGTTACTCTAACATCCCTCATTCCAGCATTAGATTGTCTCCAATTAGGATTTAATGAACTAAAATCTTTGGTGTACCAAACACCAAGTTCAGTTCCAATTATAACCTCATCTTCATTGAGAGGACTTTGAATTATTGAGTAAATTGGTATATCAGGAAAATCTCCCTCTTTACTTGACCATGTTTGTCCACCGTCGTTGGTGTAGTATATACTCTCTACTCCATAGTTGTAAAACGTTACAAAAATATGATTTTCATCTTTCCCAAATTCTATGTCAGAAATACTTCCAAGAAAATCGTTACTTCCAATATCTATTTTTGTTTGTGCTTGAGGATTATTAGCGTTTTCAACTCTGGTGAGTTGTCCTGTTTTTGTTCCAACTAATAAAGTTGTAGAATTTGTGGTGTGAGGTGAAACAGTTAACGTTGTAATTCCACCACCAAACCCACTAATTTGATAATTTTCAACTTGATTATTTCCGGTGTTTGAAAAATCATCCCATCCGTAGTATGCAATAAGTGTATTTTCATCGTAGGTTGAGAAAAGAATACCATTATTTGAGTCCAGTGCGCCTCTGTTAATGAAATAACCGTAGCTACAATCATTACCGCATAAGCTTCTAGTTCTAGTTCGTCCGTTATTGTCATTAAAATCAACAGCCCAAAGTCTTCCATTTGACTGTGTACTTACAATCATATATTTTTTATTTGGATTTTGTGAAAAGAAAGTGATAGCTCCATCACCACTAGAAATATCAATAGCTTCTGATGGGTTATCTGTGTCATTAAACTGTATAGATGTTCCATTATCTTGCATACCACCACCATATACATCAGTAGAGTTACTAAAGGTTAAAAATTGATCGTTTACGTCACTAACCCCGTCAACGTAGCCATAAACATCAATTGTATGGTTCTTGAACATGTCTGTAGGGGCCACAGCAACTGTGTAATATTGTGTAGTGTGGTAATTTAATATCCTTGCTTCAATTGAACCACCCTTGTTGGGAGAATAAAAAGTTCCACCATCATTACTAAAAATAATTTTATTAGGGTCATTTTCGTTAATTAATGCTGCATGCTGATCAGCATGAGCGTATGAACCAAACTCACCACCTGTGTGAGAGATTTGTGTCCAAGGATTACTACCCTGGTCATCACCTCCACTTGTTGATTTAAATGCATTGATACCGCCTGTGTACACCACATTGGGATCTGACTGGTCTGCTTCAATGTAGAGGTTGTAATAACCTTGGCCTCGAGTGTAGTCAAAACGATTTATATCATCATCACCATCATTTGGCAGTGTTAGCTCTGAAACATTAATGTCAGAAATAAAATCTTGTATGGAACCCTTGTACATTCTTGGCCACCAATAGCCATTGTTGCCATTTCTTGTTAACTGTCTAGTTAAAATAAGAAGTTTGTTGTCTGCAGTAAATTCAATTTCAGTTCTTCTCGCTGGATATAATTGATTATTAAAATTGGTATCAATCTCATATATTAAAGTCGAACTTTCACCATCTTCAGAAAGTCTGTAAATTTTACCACCTCCAAATGCTTTAGCATTTCCACCTTCAAACGCATCTGCAGTAAAAGTGGAGGAGGCCCAAACCCTGTTATTAGAATCAATTTCAAGATCCATCGGCACAACTGTTTGATTGTGTATTTTATTTATCTCATCTATTGGATGAAATAAATCGACTTTAGTCCATGTTGTTCCATCACTAGACTTATATATTCCGTCAGTTGAACCAGTGCCAAGAACGGTTTCTTGATCATCCTGACGGGTTCCTCTTATCCTATACCACCTTGCTGCTCCAGCAGCGACATATATTTCGGAGCTGTCTCCTACGTCTCTAACAATTACATCATTTATAAAAAACATTCCAGGGACAAATTTTTGTCCCGCATCTTGTAGCGTTGATCTTCTTGCTAGTTCAGCAATTGTTTTTCCTGATTCAATCAGTGTTTTTAATTTTTCACCATCAACCTTTCTGATAAAAATTGAGGGAATGTTAATTTGATCAACTTGAGAGCCAGGAGCTGACATAGCAATCAAATCATCTGTCCAGTTAGGTTGGCCGTTATCTTTGTTGTAAACAATTACTGCTTTCGCTCCTGCATTCTGACCTTCCAAAACTTTTGTTAAATATTCGCAATTAGAATTGTTGAGTGATCCATCTTCGACTAAAACAATTTTATCCTTTATATCTGCTGAGTTAGATAAAGTTGAACATGCATCAAGTGGGTTTGCTAAAACTATATCAGCGGACAACCTAGGTAGAGGCCTTTCAGTTAAATTTGGACCAAAAGTAGATTGTCTAAATAAAATAGGATCTTGATTTTCTGGCATGCTAATTTCTATAGTATTGTAAGAGCCAATAAATACTTCATCAGAATCTGTTTTACCCCCAAAAATATTTTCCCATGTCATACCACCATCAGTCGATCTCCACAAACCATTGCCAATTGCATCTCCGCCTGTGTAACTTTCGCCTGTACCAGCATAGAAAATTTGTGTATTATTTGGATCATAAGTAATTGAAGACACAGGTAGGTTTTTAGGAATTCCTGAAATCATTCTCCAACTTGAGGACGGATTTCCAATTTCATCATTCACAAATAATCCACCACTGACTCCTCCAGCAAAAACTCTTTGATTAAGATTATCATTTGGATCCCACAAAACTCCTTTAGTTCTTCCAGAAATATTATTTGGACCTTTTTGAACCCATGCCATTTCAGGACTTTCACCCGGAACTCCCTCTTTTCGAATCGATCTTAAGAGTTCCTGTTCCTCCTGTATTTGAAATAAATTTTCAGTTCTTGGTCTACCTAGCACTGGATCCATCGTTAATTCCCAAAGTTCATCATTGTATGCATTTGGTGGAAGTTCGAGTTTTTTTCTTTCTTGTTTACTGAGTTTTTTTGTTTTGTTAAATGGACTTTTAGATAAATTTTCTAAATGTAATTTTTTTTCAAAAACATAATTAGAATTTTGATTATTAAAAATAAATAAACAGGTTATAAACACTAGAAATGTAATTATTATGAGTT
>CACLQX010000056.1 GCA_902609185.1 uncultured Bacteroidota bacterium
CATGGCTTGTTTAAATAAATATCCTCATGAACTTAGTGGAGGTCAGCAACAAAGAGTAATGATCGCCATGGCACTAGCAAAAAAACCAAAAATTTTAATAGCTGATGAAGCAACCTCTTCACTTGACACAATTATTAAAAAAGAAATCATTAATCTTATAATTAAACTTAAATATGAGCTTGAATCTAGTCTAATAATTGTAACACATAATTTAAATCTTATTAAAAGTATTTCCGACAGAATTATATTAGTAAGGGAGGGTAAAATTTGTGAAACAGGTTCAACAAAATCATTTTTTAAAAACCCAAAGACAGACTATGGTAAAAAACTAATCAAGAGTTCTAAAGTTAAATTTTCAAGCTCAACAAGTACAAAAAATAATGAAATTCTAAGTCTTGAAAATATTCAATTAGAAATAGGCTCATCTAATATTTTAGAGAAAATTAATTTTATTTTAAAGGAAAAAGAATCAATTGGTATAATTGGGGAATCTGGTTCTGGAAAAAGCTCAATTTCTAAATGTATAATTGGTTATTATAAAAATTATAAAGGATTAATAAGATATAATGGAGTGAATATAAAGGATTATAATAGGAGATTTCTAAGTAAGGAAATTCAATTAATTTTTCAAGACCCATATTCATCTCTTGATCCTAAAATTAGGATTATAAACCATATTAAACAAGTCTTAAAATTTCACTATAATCACTCAAACAATGAAGCTAAGACGCGTGCTAAAGAATACTTATCATTGGTTAATTTAGATAAAAAACTTTTTAATAAATTTCCAAAACAGCTTTCTGGAGGTGAAAGACAAAGAGTAGTAATTGCTGCTGCAATATCACTAAGTCCTAAAATTTTAATTTGTGATGAATGTGTCTCAGCACTTGATAGTTCAACAAGGTTCTCAATTTTAAATTTGCTGACTGATCTGAAAAATACTTTGAATTTTTCTTTAATTTTTATTTCACACAATTTAACGGTAGTTAAATCAATTTCCGATAAAATTATTGTATTGAAAAATGGAAAAATTATTGAAAAATTAAATTCAAATCTAATTAAGTCGAAAAATGAATATGTTAAAAAACTGCTTAAATCATCATTTTAATGAATTTACCTTTCTCAGCAATTGAACCTTTTTTTCATTTTTTCTCAATTTTGATTTTGATATACCTAACTTTTTCATCATTATTTAAATACATTAAGAAAAGAGATTATAGTTGGTTTGATTTTAGGGTCAGTATTTTTTGTATAATTTTTTACACTGTTGATTTGATCTTAAATAGGATAAAAGAAGAAGTGTTTTCTACAGCTCTAGGCTTAGGTTTGGTTTTTTGTGTATTTGGTTTAATAATTCATAATGAGCAGGTAAAAAAAGAAAAAAAGTTTTTGAGACTTTTCATATTTTTTGGTCTCGCTCTTTTTTGCTCTTTAGTAAGTGCTTTATAAAACAAAAGCATTCACCTCTGAATGCTTTTATTACAATTATGAAAAAATTAATAATTAAAATTAACTTATTTTTGAGGGCTGATTTATTAAAAATCTGTTAAAATGAAAAAGAAATGCATTGGTGTTTTGGGTTCAGGTAGCTGGGCAACAGCTCTAGTAAAAATACTTTCAGAAAATACTTTAAATTTAAACTGGTTCATAAGAAATCCTGAATCAATTGAACAGATTAAATCAGTCGGCAGAAACCCTAAATACTTAAGTTATGTAGATCTAAATCTAGATAAGCTTAAGATATCTTCAGATATTAATAAAGTTATTTATGAAAGTGAGATACTAATAATAGCCATCCCATCTCCTTTCATTGAATCATCGCTCATTTCATCAAAAAAATTACTTTCAAAAAAAATCTTAGTATCAGCATCAAAAGGCATCATACCCGAATCATTTTTAACTATTAGTGAACATTTAAATCAAGAATATAATATCCCAAAAAAAAACTTAGCCATAATTAGTGGACCAAGTCATGCTGAGGAGGTAGCGCAAGAAAAATTAACTTATTTAACTGTTGGCACAAATAACTTAAAGCTTGGAGAACATATTTCTAGCATATTAAACACAAAATACATCATTTCCACGGTATCCAGAGATATGACCGGAATTGAAATAAGCTCAAGTCTAAAAAATATTTATTCGATAATGGTAGGAATTGCGCATGGGTTAGGATATGGAGACAATTTTATTAGCGTATTGATAAGTCACAGCACAAAAGAAATGAGCGATTTTATAGAGGCATTTCATAAAGCCAAGAGAAAAATTAATCACTCTGCATATCTTGGTGATTTGTTAGTTACAACTTATTCCTCTTTTAGTAGAAACAGAACTTTTGGTAATATGATTGGAAAAGGTTATTCCATTAATTCAGCAAAAGCAGAAATGAATATGATTGTTGAAGGTTACTATGCTACAAAAAACGCCTCACTAATTTCAAAAAAGTTGTCGAAGAAATTTTTAATTATTGATGTTTGCTATAAAATATTGTTTGATAATAGAAGCGCTAATAGACAAATGAGAGAGTTATCAAAAGGACTATATTGAGGATTTAAATTGCTGTAAGAATCTTACATCATTTTCATAAAATGTTCTTATATCTTCGATTTGATACAATAACATTGTTATCCTCTCAATTCCCATCCCAAATGCATAACCAGAAAACTTATTAGGATCTATCTTACAGTTTTCTAAAACATTTGGATCAACCATACCACAACCCAAAATCTCTAACCACCCTGTTCCTTTTGTGATTCTGTGATCAGTCTCAGAGTTCAGACCCCAATAAATATCAAGCTCAGCACTAGGTTCAGTAAAAGGAAAATATGAGGGTCTAAGTCTTATTTTACTTTTACCAAATAGTTGCTTAGTAAAATGTAGTAAGGTTTGCTTCAAATCAACAAAAGAAACATTTTCGTCAATGTATAACCCTTCAATTTGATGGAAGAAACAGTGAGATCTTGCTGAAATATCTTCATTTCTGTAAACCCTTCCTGGTGATATTGTTCTGATAGGAGGTTCATTATTTTCCATATGTCTAATCTGCACTGATGAAGTATGGGTTCTTAACAAGTAATCTGGATTCTTGGATACATAAAATGTATCTTGCATGTCTCTTGCCGGGTGATACTCTGGTAGGTTAAGGGCAGTAAAATTATGCCAATCATCCTCTATCTCAGGACCTTCTGAAATATCAAAACCAATTTTTGAAAATATATCTATGATCTTATTTTTTACAATTGAAATTGGATGTCTTGACCCTATTGTTAAAAAATCTGCAGGCAGTGTATAATCTACTTCATTTTTATTATTTGAAACAACTGAAAGCTCCGCTTTTGATTTATCAATGATTTCACCAATCTTTATTTTAAGGTCATTAATCTTAGAGCCAAACTTTTTCCTTTTATCAGCGTCTATATCCTTAAGCTTCGCGAACAGACCAGGTATAATTCCCTTTTTGGAAAAGAATTTTATTCTAAATTGTTCAAGTTCATCTAAACTTTTTATTGAGATTTTTTTTAAATCAGATAAATGATTATCAATTTCTTTTAACATAACTTTGGCTAAAATATTCTAATTAAATTTAATTTTAAAACTGTAAACATAAAATCTTCATTTTGAATATAATTGATATTGCAATCATTATTGTGCTCCTTTATGCATTTTTAAAAGGCTTTTTCAATGGTTTTATAAATGAAATTTCTTCATTTATAGGTTTTCTAATAGCAGGTTTGGTTTCATATAACTTTTCCGAACCTGTGGCCAGT
>CACLQX010000057.1 GCA_902609185.1 uncultured Bacteroidota bacterium
TATAAACAAGAATCAGGATTTATCTAAGAAAATGCAAAGGTTTTATAATGATTGGTGGGAAGACGCATCTAAAGAATTTCGATATTCTTATATAGATATAATACCAAATATATCTAATACAATAACTGCTCATGATGTTCAAGTAAGTTCAATTACGGCATGGGATCAATCTGTTATAAGAAGAGGTGATCCGTATGAACTTGGGAAATTTTATGTTGATTTCAAAAAATCAGGTGAATACAAATTAACCTTAAGGCGGTGGCCAAAAGAAAGTGGTTTAAAATTAAAAGACAGCATTAACGACTACATTCCTGCAACGAAGAACTGGGATCAGCAATTAAATGGTAAGAGTATGAAAATTTCATCTGCATTTATAAAAATAGGTGATGAAGAATACAAATTGGAAATTTCTGATGAACTAGATAATGCTTCAATAAATATCAATATTAACGCTGGAAAAACAACAATTGAACCTGGTTTTATTTTAGAAAGTGGGCAAAACTCCGTTGCATTCTATACAGACATAGATTTTTTATTTTAATTATACTGATTTAATAAAAAATTATTACCTTGAAATTTCCACTTAATTTTTATGAGACTAAGTAAAAGAGATAAAGCACTAACTAAAATTGAAATCCCTGTCGTTCACTCAATATACTTTCGTGGTAAAAGATATAACTATAAAGATTACTTAAAAATTAAAGGCAAGGTAAATAAAAACGAACTTCTTCCTCTATAGGAAATCTTTTATTTATTACTTACTATCAAAACTAATCCAGAGTTAATTAGTATTAGGGAAATGGTACCAATAAAAAACCAATCCTTTGATTCGTATTTGTATATTACGGCTTCACCAAAAATACATAAGCCAGAGCTAAATAACATTATACCTAAAAATGCTAGAAAGTTTTTTTTAAGATTTGATTTCATAAATAAATGGTCTTAATCACTTAAATTTACTTTAAATCTATGAACAAAACCGTTACTTTATTTGGTTCCACTGGACTGATCGGTAGTGAAGTGTTAAAGCTATTAATAAATGATAATTATTTTGAAAATATAAATATAATCTCAAGAAAAAAAATAAATTTAGATTCAAAAAAAATAAAAAATTTTACTATTAATTTTTCAAATTTAGAGGACTATAAAAAAGTTATCAGTAAAGACCAGATTGTAATTGCATCAATTGGCACAACTCAATCAAAGGTAAATTTTAATAAATCGGAATATCGGAAAGTTGATTATGATATTCTTTTAAATATAGCTAAGGCTTGTAAAACTAACCAAGCGTCTTCTTTTTGTTTTGTTTCATCTGCTGGTGCGAATGAAAAAAGTAAAAACTTTTATTTAGGGCTTAAAGGCGAGATTGAAAATTCAATTATGCAGCTTGGTTTAAACACTTGCCTAATTTTCAGACCATCTCTTCTTCTTGGAAAAAGAAATGAGTTTAGGTTTGGTGAAATTTTAGCTCAAAAAATTATGCCCCTATTCTCGTTTTTGATGAAAGCAGAATATAAACCGATCAAAGCAGTTGATGTTGCTAGGTCTATAGTAAATGAATCTAAAAAGATTGTTTCAGGGAATAAAATTTATCATTACTCTGAGATCAAAAATTTGAATTAAAATTCTTAACTGATTAGTTTAAAGTGATAGAGGATTGTTTAGGTTCAGATAATATAAATTAATACCATAAAGTAGTGTAAAACTGAACCCGCTAATACAAATAAATGCCATATAGAATGGAAATATTTTATCTTATCAAAAGCGTAGAATATAATACCAAAAGTGTATGAAAATCCACCCATTATTAACAACAATTTAGCATTAAAATTGATCAAATTAAACAAAGAGTTAATATCAAAAACTATTAACCATCCCATTGCTAAGTAAAAAAAGAGAGAGATAAATTCATACTTAGTCGCGAAGAATAACTTTTTTAAAGTTCCAACTATTGACAACGTTAATACAGCAATAAAAATATTTATACCTGAGTAGTCATAAAGTGTTATAAAACATACAGGGGCGTAGGATCCTAAAATAAGATAATATATACTAATGTGGTCCAGCACTTGGAGTCGCTTTTTTACTTTTGTATTTATAACATAATGATAGACAGATGAGGATGAATATACAAGCAATAAACCCAGAGAAAATAATATGACTGAAATAGTACTAAGGGTAGTAATATCACTGTTAAAATAGAATAAAAAAGGAATACCTATTATCGACATTATAACACCAAGTAGATGCGTTAAAACATTCCAAAACTCTTCATTTCTATAATCTCTTAGACTAATAACTTGCATGACTAATTTCTAAACTTCTGGTGAAGATATGCCTATGATTTAAGATTGTAGTAGTATCATTTAACCGTAATATATTAAAAAGGTAATAATAAATAAAAAACTCTATTTAATATTTTTTCTTGATGAAACTTTCATTATAAATATTTCACCAATCTTTGAATTATTATAAGGAACATTTTCAAATAATTTTAGCCATTTGCTGTTCTTTCTGATTTCTTCAATACTTTTTTTTGATTTATTTTTTTTCATGACTGTATATTTTAATATTAATAATATGCAGCTAAAGAAAGAAATTGAATGCTCGAATTTTTGGTAGAGTCACCCACATTCTAAACCACCGCACAACGAGCTGTCGGTTGGTACGCAATAGCGTTCTTGATGCTATGTAAAAGTACGAAATATATATATGATGCAACTGTCAAAAAACCAGCTTGAAAAGCTTCTTCTTTTAATTCAGCAACTTCAAAGCCTCTTAAGTAGGTTAAACTAACATTAATTACATTTGAAATATGAAAAGGTTTTTAAACTATACTTTAAACACAATAATATTTCTAATTATATGGAATTTACAAATGGCAGTAATATTGTATTTAACTATGGAATTATATGGAGATTTAAGACCAAATAGTTTAATTGCAATTGGAGGGATAATTACTTTTTTAATATCATATAGATTAGTTAAAAAGATTAATATATCAAAGCTATTTTCCAGAACAAAAAAGAATATAAAGTCAGATAAAGAAATAACTAATATAACTTCTGAAAAAAAACTATTAATGATAAAAAAAATACTATCGTTATTAAAAAAGTATTATAAAATTATATCCTTAGTTATAATAGTAGTTTCTGCAGCAGTTACTATTATTCAGTTTAGTGATGATTTAATTCCAAAATCATTAAACCCTCCAGACCCATTTGATTGGAGTGACGATAATCATTCTACAGCTTACTCTAGTGATGTTACAATGTCTAATGATGGTCTTTATTATCGAAGAAGTGATATGTCATTATACACAGGCAGAATAACCTCTGAATTTCGTTATTTCGAATATAATAATGGCTTTTATCAAGAAACATTTTTAAATGGTAAAAAACACGGAGTTCAAGGGCTTTATGTCAGTGGCTATGGGTTTGAAAGTTTATCTTACTACAAAAATGGATTAAAACACGGTAAATGGGAAACTTGGAATTTAGAAGAGCGACCGACTGTTGTTCAGCTAACCTCAAGAGTTTTTTATGAAAACGACTTGAAACAAGGTGAGTGGAAAGAATGGGATAATGATGGAAATCTAATCAAACACTGGATAATGAAGGACAATATACCTATTGAAAAAATAGTAAATTAATTAAAAATCTATTTAATGCTTAACATCACTTTTTGTGAAATACCAGATA
>CACLQX010000058.1 GCA_902609185.1 uncultured Bacteroidota bacterium
CTCAAATGTATAAAGGCAATGCCAACTGGAAGTTAATTTCAGAAGTCAAAAATAATCAAAGGATGAAAATACCAGTATTTGGAAACGGAGACGTAAACTCACCCGAAAGAGCTTTAGAGATGAGAGATAAATATGGTCTTGATGGCGCTATGATTGGGAGGGCATCAATTGGCAATCCGTGGTTTTTTAATCAAGTTAAGCACTACTTTAAAACAGGTATACATATGCAGCCCCCTACAATATCTGAAAGAATTAGAATGGCAGAAAAGCACCTATTAATGTCAATTGATTGGAAGGGTGAAAAGTTGGGGGTTTTAGAAACCAGAAGACACTATTCAAATTACTTTAGGGGAATTCCCGATTTTAAAAAATATCGAAATATTATGGTAACAACAGATTATTCTGATGAGCTTCTGCTTTTATTCAGTGATTTAAAAAAACAATTTAACCCTAAGCCAGTTCTTAGCTAATTTTTCTTGAAGCAAGTGCGCCTAGATATGAGGAAAAAACTGAAATAAAAAAGGCAGAGACCATTAAAACTATGATGTTGCTTACTTTTAATGAAACTGGATAAGGAACATCAATCCCGGGAATCGAAATTATTGAAAAATTAATTTGTAGATAAATTAAAATAATTGAAAGAAAAAGACCAATTAGTAGACCAGTTAAATTAATTAGTAGTCCGTGTTTAAAAAATAACTGAAAAATTTCTTTTGTGTTCATCCCAAGCGCTTTAAGGGTTTTAATATTTGCTTCTTTTTCAATGATTAGCATTGAAACCGTAGCTATAACGTTAAAGGCGGAAACCAAAACAATAAAAAACATGATTGCTATTATTACCAGCCTTTCAGATTGCATTATTTTAAAGAGTGTTTCATTTTGTTCTTTATGTGTTAAAACAGTAAGCTGAGGGAATAATCTTTTTACCCTCTCTTTTGCGGCATTTAATTCGCCACTAGTTTTTATCAAAAGCTCACTGTAATTATTTTTTTCAAATCCAAATAATTTTGAAGCAATTGGAAGGCTTACTATAACTTTATTTTCATTATCATCATTTCTAGTCCTAAAAATACCATTAGAAATTAATGTTACAGAACTATTAAACGGCTGAATAAAAAAGTTTACATAATCATCTGAAAGTGTATGGACAAAATATTGACCAGATGCGTCGTATAAAGTTAAATCTAGATTTTGTGATATTGAACTGCTTGTAAAAGACGTATAGTTGTCTAGTTTGGAGAAACTACCAACTTCCATTATCGAATCAATCAATATTACACTATTGAACTCATCATCGACACCTAAAATTTCTGCGAATTCGGTTTTGTTACCATTTTGAATTACTGCTTTTCCTAAAATTGTTTTTGAAATATTTACTACACCTTCAATTTCTCTGATTAACTGAATGTCATTTTCTGTTATTTCTAGTTTATTTCCAACCCCAGGTTTTAACTTGATATCTGGGTCAAACGATTTAGAAAAGGAAAGGGAATATTCCTCCAGCCCAGAAAATACCGATAAGATGGTTAAGAAAGAGAAGTTGGCTATAGAAAGCACTAAAACAGAGAAAATAGAAATTATATAAACGATACTATAATTTTTTTTAGAAAAAAAATATTTCAGCGCAATGAAGTCTGTTGATTTCACAATTATTATTTGATTGGACTTTCTCCACCGTTTTTGAGTGCATTTTCAATATTTTCGATATAATCTAGTGAATCATCAATCAAAAACTGAATTTCAGGCATAACTCGGAGTTGAGCCCTAACCAACGAAATAAATTTTTGCTTAATCTCAAATTTATTATTATCTAGGAAATTAATAATATCAGTTGTTTTTCTTGATGGGAAAACGCTTAAAAAAACTTTACACTGACCAAGGTCCGGAGTTGTTTTAACATTAGTAACTGAAACCAAAACGCCACGAAACGCTCTGTTTCTCAAAACAGAATCTATTATCTTGGCTATATCCTTTTTTATAAGAGTTGAAACCTTCTTTTGTCTTTGGGAATCCATGATTTATTCAACCTTGGTGATTCTCAAGGTGTTAACTTGTCCTTTTTTCTTAATTGGCATTGCAGCCAAATTAATAACATAATCACCTTTTTTTATATATCTCTTCTTTTGAGCAAGTTCATTGACTTCCTCTACTGTTTTGTCTGTGCTTTCCAGATTATTATAAAAAATGCACTTAACTCCCCACAAAAGGTTGAGTTGAGATAAAATTCTGGTATTTGAAGTAAATACAAGAACCAATGATTTCGGCCTGTATGAAGATATTTCCCAGCCTGTATAACCACTATTTGTTAGTGTACAAATTGCAGATGCACCAATTCCATCTGCCAGCATAGCCGCATTGCAGCATATAGAATTTGTAATTAATCGGTCTTTTCTAATATTTGTTTTTCTCTTTTTGACCAAACCAATCTCAGTGTTTTCAACACTAGATATAATTTTACCAATTTTTCTAACCACTTCACAAGGATATTTACCAACAGATGTTTCAGCTGAAAGCATAATACAGTCAGCGCCATCCATTACAGAATTGGCAACATCGTTCACCTCTGCCCTAGAAGGTGTTAGATTATTAATCATAGACTCCATCATTTGTGTGGCTACTATGATAGGTTTACGAGCTTTTTTTGCCATTTCAACCATGATTTTTTGGTTTATTGGGACCTCCTCGGCAGGAATCTCTAAACCCAAATCCCCCCTTGCCACCATTAAACCATCAGAAACTTTTAAAATTGATTCAAGTTTCTCTATGGCTTGAGGTTTTTCAATTTTTGAAATTATAGGCATTGATTTTTTTGTTTCGGAGTGTATAAGTTCTTTAAGCATTAGAACATCATTCTTTGATCTAACAAAAGAAAGCGCAATCCAGTCAAAAGAATTCTTTATTGCAAACTTTGCATCATTAATGTCTTTTTCTGTCAATGCGGGAAGTGAAATCTTAGTATTAGGCAAATTTACACCTTTGTTAGACTTCAGCTCACCTCCCTGAATTACTTCTAGCGTAACCTCATCAGACTTGTTTGTTTTAACAACTTTTAGAATTATTTTTCCGTCGTCAACCATAACTTTTTCGTCTTTTTTCACATCTTTTGGAAACAGGTTATAACCAATTTGAACCATTGAATTATCGCCGTTTTCAATTAAATTAGTTGTGAAAACTATTTGATCACCCTTTTTTAAAACACAACCCTCTACAACTTTTCCAGTTCTAATTTTGGGCCCCTGTAAATCCCCTAGGATTGTGACATGCTTGTTGTGTTCTTGCCTTAAATGCTTTATGTGTGAAACTATTTTTTTAACCTCACTATGAGTTGCATGTGAAAAATTAATCCTAAAAACATCAACTCCTGATGAAATCAATTTACTTAGCATTGATCTGGATGAGCACGCAGGACCAACTGTCGCAATAATTTTAGTTTTGTTTAGATTCATTACTCAAAAATAAGGTTATATTTTGATTTTTGACTTTTGAGATTTACTAGATAGCAAGCTTGAATTAAGGGAGCCTCTTTAATTTTGTCTATTAGAGAGCTATAGTT
>CACLQX010000059.1 GCA_902609185.1 uncultured Bacteroidota bacterium
TAAGATCCCTTGATACATCCTCAATTCCATTTTTAGATGAGTAATATGCTTCAACTTTACTTGATAATGGATTGTTTGAAAAAACACCTGAGGGTATTCCTATTTTATTTGTTCTAAGGCCTTTTTCAAAATAATAAACAAAATCATTTGTAAGCATATTAAATGCTGACGTTGCAGTATTTTCGATAGAGGCAACAAATGTGTTTCTATAAGTATTCCAATCACTTATTACTAAGTCTGTATTTTTATTCAACTCATGAACAACAACTTTCAAATACTCTCCATTCGCCGGATACTGAATATACTGGTTTATTATTTCTTCTTCGGAACTTGCTAATCCATGAATCATATAATCTAATCCTGGAAATCCTTGACACGACCAATCATTAGGGTTACTTAGATCTGTCTTTTGGTTGTTAATATTTTCTTGAATTCTTCCCTCATTAACAGGGTAGGTGTTGGACTTACTGAAAAACATAATTTCCTCTGCTTTACCGATATTGAACATTTCAACGTATTGCCAATTAATGTATGCTTCTAACCAACTATTATGAAGTTCTGTATAACTTGTAAGGTCTGGTGAATTTACAAAGGCATCTGCACTTTCTTTTAAATAATCTACCGACGACTTGAAATTATTTAATCTTGGAATAATAATATTATCTGCATAATTTACTAGAACTGCTGAACGATCAAATTCGGGAATTGCTGATGGATCATCATCAGAGCTGCTGGAGCATGAGATCAAAATAACAGATAAAATTGCAATGCTCAAGAATATTTTTAAGTTTTTCATATTTTAAAATTAAAAAAAACAGTGAGACTTTAGCCTCACTGTTTGTTCAACTTATATAACAATGATATTGCTAGAAATTAAATCTTACTTTAATATCATTCACCATTTGTGTTAAATCACTGTCTTGTACAGTCCAAAAGTTCGATAGTTTTGAAAGCATTGAATTTACTTCTGATTCAGAAAAATATGGTGATCCTGTACCATCGTTAGTAAACATTAGACTTAAGATAAAACCATAGCCTTCCGAAAGTGCATGAACAGCGTCAGCAGGTGTTGCTGCTTTTTTGGACATATAACTTTCCAAATAATCTACTGCTTTGTATCCAACTACTTTTGATAAATTAACTTTAATGATTGCTGCTTGAGCATCACGAACATCGTAGTTGCCAGCAACAATTGCAGCCCTACCTAATTTGAAGGCGTCGTAAACAGTGCTTGCAAGACCTGGTTCATTACTGTCATTAATTTTTTTGAAATATTTATTCAAAGTAGTTCCGTTTCCAGTAGGGGAGGTGCCAAGATCTGCTCTTGTTGCATCAGCTTCTTGTCCATATAGGTATCCAAAACCTTCGTCCCACTTGTGTTCCATATCGGTGTAGTTTTTACCGCTCGCTAAAACTCCGTTATCATTATCAGCTCTTCTTGTTCCGGAGTCTAATTGACATGCATCTAAATAATTATTGACAATTTGATCAACACACATTCCACCAATAATTCCTTTAATAAATGTTTGATCAACTTCCCAACCATTAGCATTAACATTGATTGAGCGTGCACTATCTGTTAACAGACCTGCTTGACCATTTGCGGCAGTAGCAGTCCATGCGGGAACAACATTGTCGGCAAAATCTTCAAGCATGCTTGTATATCTTGCTTTTGTTGTGGCTAATGGTCCGTGCGAACAACCCGCAGCTGTCTTTGATCCTACTTGTTTCCCTGAGCTATTTAATGTAGCATCAGAAAAACCAGTTCCATCATTGAACATTTCCAAGAGTTGAGCTTTGGTGAAAGTGTTTGTGTTTAAGGCAGAATATATTTCATCAGCCATATTAAGTCTCGCCGTTTGACCTGAGAAGGAAACAGTTGATGCACCATCACGTGTAAATTCATAAGTATCAGGTGCAACTACTATGTTATTTTCATCATCGTCGTCGCTACAGGATATAAATATTAATGGTAAAGCTAGTAAGAGTAATTTAAAGTATTTAATTTTCATAATATTAGTATTTATTCATGATCGGTTAACTCTAAATTCTAGCTCAAATTAACAAATCGCTGCGAATATAATAAATTATTATTTAGATTTAGTCTAAATAAAAATAATTTTTTTATTCAATTACAATTATCTATTTTCGTGCCAAAATTTAAATGAAAAAACTTACTAATATTTTTCTTCTTTTTTTTGCTTTTGTCACTGCTTTTTCACAAAGTAAAAAAAAGAAGGATATTGATGCTATCAAGTCAATGTGTGGATGTTTTGAAATAGAATTCAACTTCGCTGAAACCTTTGTTCTCAGTAATGATGAGGATTATCAGAAATCAAAAATTTACAAAGCTAAAGCACTTGAATGGGGACAGCTTGTTGAGGATAGTAAGGATAAAATATCCATTCAACACCTATTGATAGTCGGAAGTAAACAATTTCCATCCGTAATTAAACATTGGAGACAAGATTGGATTTATCAAAATGTTGATTTGTATAGATTTTTTAAAGAAAACACTTGGGACTATGTAGAGTTGGAGAAAAGTGCTGCAAAAAAGGCTTGGACTCAAAAGGTATACCAAGTTGATGATAGTCCAAGATATGAAGGATCAGCCCGCTGGGTACACAACAATGACAAAAGCTATTGGGAAAATTTTACCTACGCTCCTCTACCCAGGAGAGAGTATACCAAAAGAAGCGATTACAATGTCATGTTAAGAGGAAATAGGCATGAGATAATTTCTGGTGGATGGATCCACGACCAAGACAATAAAAAAATAATACGTAGTAACAGTGAGGATGAACCAATTGCTTATGAAAAAGGATTTAGTACTTACACCAAGGTAGATGATAAACAATGTATTGCTGCAGTAAAATGGTGGGAAAAAAATAAATTAAAGTGGAAATCAATACGATCGCATTGGGATGAAATATATGCATTGAAATCAACTTTAGAATTGAATGAGACAGTTGATGGCAAAAGACTATATACATTACTTTTTAATCCTTCTCTTTCTGATGAAAAAGAAACAAAACAAATAATTAAATCATTCATAAAAAATAAACCATGAAAAAAATAACCTACTTAATACTTTTATCAATCCTTTTTTCATGTGAATCTGTCAAAGAGGTTCAAGAGGTTAACCTTTACAGTCAAAGACACTATGCTGTTGA
>CACLQX010000060.1 GCA_902609185.1 uncultured Bacteroidota bacterium
TTCAAATAATTCTATTGATGTTCCTCTACTAATATTTATCATTATCAATGGTACAGCGAGCAGTAAGTATTTTATTCTATTAAAGTAGACGAAGTTAAAAATTGAAAAAAAAGCTAAAACTTTGAGTATAATAATAATTAGTACATAAGGTATCCTGTCAAATGATGTTACTTCGGAAACATTACTTTTAAAATGTTCTTGATAGTTGGCATAATTGGAAATAGTTGAACCTATATTGGTTATTGATTCAAAAGAGTTAGATCCAGTATAAAAAACTGAAGCTATATTTGATAAAAAAAACCCAACTAAAAATATACCTAAAATAGTTATGTTACTCATTTTAAGTACACCATAGTCTGCTAGACTAATGTTCGCATTAAAATTTGATAATTTTAGTGCTATAGACATAATACCCAACAAAAAAAATACAAATATAATACTGTAGCTAGACCAAGTTACTGGTGACAGGAAACTAACTACAAAAAAAAATAAATAAAATAATCGAATTAATTTCAAACTAATTATCTATTGATGTTAATAGTTTATTTTTATAATCGCAATTAGGCATTTCATCAATTATTTTTATGTATTCATTCTTTTTTATAAAATTCATTCTAAATGCTATTTCTTCAATTGCACCTATCATTAGGCCTTGTCTTTCCTCTAACGTCATCACATAATTTGATGCTATGTTCATATTTTGAAATGTTCCAGTATCTAGCCAACTAATCCCTCTGCTAAGAAGCTTATAATTTAATTTTTTTTGTGATAAATAGTATTTATTAATATCAGTAATTTCTCTTTCACCTCGGCTACTAAAACCAATAGATTTTGCAATATTTATTACACTGCTATCATATAAGTAAATTCCAGGAACGGCATAATTTGATACATAATTTAATGGCTTTTCAACAATATCAACTATTTCATTATTTTCAAATTGAATCACGCCATATTCATTAGGGTTTTGTACATAATATCCAAATATTGTATTGGACTTAAAATTATTGATGGACTCTCTGAGTATTTTGATGAAATCATCTCCGTGAAAGATATTGTCTCCTAAAATTAAAAAGACGTTATCTTTCCCAATGAACTTTTCACCCAATATAAATGCAGATCCAATACCATCAGGTTTTTCTTGAACTTTATAATGAAAATCACAATTATATTGTGAACCATCTCCTAATAAACTTTTATAATTATTAATATCCTCTTTGGTTGAAATAATTAAAATCTTTCTTATTCCTGCTAACATTAATGTTGAAAGTGGATAATATATTAGGGGTTTATTGTAAATTGACAATAACTGTTTGCTGGTATTTTTTGTTAATGGATATAGTCTTGTTCCTCTACCACCTGCCAGTAATATGCCTACAATATTATTTGCCATAATTAAAAAATTTAGTTAAATCTTCATTTCTTGGAATATTAATTGCTTCGCATGATGGGTATGGGTTTGTGTTTGCAAAATCATTTATAATTATCCTTGGTGAGTGGTTAAGATTACATATTATGTCTTTAGGGAAAATATTATATTCTTTTAAAAAATCGGTAATATATTTTTTTAAACTACTACACCTAGATGTTGTTATAATAATAGTTCCACCATTTTTCTGTAATTCACTAACTAATAATAGATTGTTTTTAATTGGTTTATCATTTTTTTTAAACCAATTATTCTCTCCGTATTTCCCTTTGTTATACACTAACGTTCCATCAAAATCAATAAAGTAAGTCGTATGTTTTTTGAAAATAGCATCCCACTCATTTTGAGTTCCAAAATCAATATAATTATTTGCTAAAACAACGTTAAATTGAACATTATCTAAAATCATATCTGCAATAACATGACTTACATATAGCTCCTCATCTATATTTAATTTCAGTAATTTTTCAATATTATAAATAAATTCTATAGTGTTTAAAATAAAATGAGTTCCAACACTAATTGTATCAGATACTACACTTTTTTCAATGAAGTCTGTAACTTTATTTAAATCATTATATATTAAAAATGATTTATTCTTAATATTTGAAACATCGAAAACATTTAAATCGCATCCAACTGTAAAATTACTTTTTAAAGTATTTTTATTAAATTCAATTTCAACAAAATTATCTGAATCTTTCAATAAACATGGTAAAGCTAAGTCTATATGCTTAGACTTTTTTATTCCCTTATAAATGGTTTCTACAGGAGAACTTGTTGGGTTTTTTAAAAGAATTATTTCTTTAAATTCTATTTTAGAACTACCTAAAGTTTCTAAAACTTTAAATTCTATATCGATCTCTTTTAGGGTTATTATAAAAATATTAATCTTAATGTCATCCTTATTCAAGAAACTATTGATTGAGTGTTCAACCATTAATTCACCATTTGGATGTGTCCTCAACCATTTCGGTTTTCCTGGATTAAATCTCGAGGATTTACCCGCTGCAGGGATTATCATATTTATTTCCATTTGTCTATAATTTTATGTGTTTCAATTAAAATTTCAAGAATCATTTTTTTTGATTTAGTGTAAGGAACAATTCTTAATAAATTTATTGCAAACAAGATGTCGATTTCTTTTTGATAATGTTTTATCCAGTTGCAATTTAAGCTAGTTTTGTTAATGTGATTAAGTTTAATATTCCTTAGTGTACTTTTTTTTGAATTACGGAATGACCATTTAAAATAAATATCTTGAAATAATTTAGCATAATCTATTAATGGAGATTGAATATAAGAATCTAAAAAGTCAATAAAATAAATTTTTTCATCTTTTATTAGTATGTTTTCAAAAGTTAAATCTCCATGACAGTAACCAAGTGGTATTTTAATATCATTAAGTTTAGCTTTTATTTTATCACAAATATTTGTTGAATTTATTATATGATTTTCATTAAGTTGATTTAGTTTATTTTTAATTTTTTTTATGTCAACATATTTAGTTGAATTGTTCAAGTTTTTTTTC
>CACLQX010000061.1 GCA_902609185.1 uncultured Bacteroidota bacterium
AATGCATCAAAAAAATCTATTGAAAAAATAGTTAATTCAGAAATTCCATTGAATATAGGAGTAGGAACAATTCTATCTCTTGACGATCTTATTTTTGCCAAAGATGTAGGAGCAAATTTTGGCTTGTCCCCCTCAACGGATACTCAAATTATTGAAAAGTCAATTGATTTAAATTTTGATTTTATTCCTGGAATTTCAACACCTTCCGATATTTCATCTGTTGTTAAATACGGAATTAATAAACTTAAGTTTTTCCCGGCTCAAAATTTGGGTGGTATTGATTATTTAAATAGAATAAATGGTCCATTTGAACACTTAGGTCTTAAATACGTTGTTCTTGGCGGTATAAACCATGACAACTTTATGAGATATGCTAAATATGATAATATTATTGCGATTGGGGGGTCTTGGATTGCGGAGAATAAGTTAATTGAAAATAATGACTGGAACGAAATAGCACGAAGAGCTAAAGTATTTTTAGAATTATCTGTTTAAGAAAGAGTGAAATTCATTGAATAGAAACTTCAGTTCATCGTTGTTTCTTGGGGATATTTTGTTTTTTTTCATAAATGTATTGATTTCTTTAGCCATATTTTCCTTGAACATAGATATCAAAAAACTTTTTCTTCTCTCTACATAATTAAACTTATTTTTGTAGTAAAGAAAAACCGAATTCCTTTTTCTATATTTTGGGTCAGGCTTGTCTTGAATACCTGGTGTATAGTCAGGAAAAAAAATTTCTAAATAGGTATCAGCAAGTAATGAAAATTCATCGTTTGCCTCTATGACTTCGTAAAACTTGTTATTAATTGAAACAAATTCGGTTTCTGGGAACAAAACCTTGTAAATTTTGTTAGGAAGTAGTTTTAATGGATCATTATTTTCAAAAATATCAAATGTTTGATCTAGCAAATTATAATTAGTAATGACATTTAGAGGTTTTTCACCATCAATTAATATGAGTGTAGCATTTGAGGGTTTTTTAAAAAAATATTTATTTCCCTCAATTACGGTTCTGTTTGGGTTGTATGGCATCGAGAGTTCCCTTTTGATATAAGCTAGGTCGACAATGAAATCATTACTGATATTAGATATCTCACCTGTATTTTGAGAAAAAATAAAAAAAGGTGCTAAAAAAGCTAATCGAAGTAACTTCACAAACACTACAACATCAAGAAATAAGCCAAAGTCTAAATTTTATATTTTTTCTCTTCTGAGGGGTAATGTACAACACCTGAATAGGCCACCAAGTTTGGATATTTCTGTGAAGTCAACCATTTCCACATTCATACCTATTTTTCTAAACCAGCTAATTAACCTGCCAAATCTCTTATCTGTTACCACTGTATTTTCATTAATTGAAAAGAAATTACAGTAAAGTTTAGACATTTCTTTGAGTGTTATCTCAAATATGTTATGTTCTCCAAAATGTGAGATTAAAAAATTAAGTTCAATTTTATTTGCGAAAGCTTCCTTACATATCACTGCTTTATTTTTAGAAACAGGCTGAAAACAACAATCAAGATGAAGAGCGTTAAGCGAAGGTTTAAGGGAGGACTTTATTAATTCAAGAGGAAATATTTCTTTGTCTATTAATTTATCTTTGATAATTTTTATTGCTTTTTTATTGGTTCTTGCAGTGATTTGATTTTTATAGTCATTTTTTCCGTAGTAGCCTATAAAAACATAATTCTTATCAACTACAACATCACCTCCTTCAATATGAGCACTTTTTGGAAGTCTTACTACATTATCAATATTTTTCAGTACAGATTTTAAGCCTTTCAGTTCTAGTTCTCTATCTGGTATAATTGAAGACAAAAAAAACTTATCATCAATTACAAAACCAAGATCTCTCGAAAAAATCTGATTTGTATCTACATTATCAAGTTCATGAACCTCAACTCCATATTTAATTAAGATATTCTTTAGTCTTGAAAGTTGGTTTTGTAGTCTGAACTTGATGGGATACTTTCCTTTTAAATAGTTTATTAATGACGTTGGGTCGTATAAGTCTCTAAAGTTTATGGGTGATTTAAAATTATATGAGTTACCAATTAGAACTTCCTTTAGATCTGATGTTTCACTATTTACTAGAATATTCATATTTAAGCTCTGAAAAACTTGTATCAATTAGCTGAATTGCCTTCAATATTTGTTTTTTATTTATAATTAGAGGTGGTGCAAATCTTATTTTATTTCCTTGGGTTGGTTTTGCCAAAACTCCATTATTACGCATTTTTATTGATAATTGCCAAGGTATCTCTGAGCTCTCCTCACAATCGAGTACAATGGCATTCAATAAGCCCTTTCCTCTAACTTTTTTTATTAGTTTATGCTTGACTTTTAGTTTTTCTAAATTGTATCTAAACAAATTTCCCATAATTCTTGCATTATTAGATAAATCTTTATCCACGGCAAACTTTATGGATTCTTTTGCTACTACAGAACCAAGTGGATTTCCGCCAAATGTTGAACCATGTTGTCCAACTTTAAGTACACCCATTATTTCTTCATTTGTAAGAACACCTGACACTGGGTAAAAACCACCAGAAAGCGCTTTACCTAAAATAACTATATCCGGTTTTATTTCCTCATGATCACATGCTAACATTTTACCAGTTCTACAGATGCCTGTTTGGATTTCATCTGCGATGAATAATACATTATATTTCTCGCACAATTTTTTGGAATTTTTTAAATATCCATCATCAGGTACTATAACACCACCTTCACCTTGAATTGGCTCAACTAAAAACCCTACAATATTTTTATCTTTTTTAAGGGCTTGCTCCAGTTTTTTCACATTATTATATTCTATTATTTCAAACCCAAGAGTCAGTGGGCCAAAATTTTTTTTGCTTTCATCACATGATGAAAATGAAATAACTGTTGTGGTTCTTCCATGAAAATTTCCGTCACAAACAATAAT
>CACLQX010000062.1 GCA_902609185.1 uncultured Bacteroidota bacterium
TGTCATAGCCTGGAATATATTCACGAACTGGTGTGAAGAAAATTACCGAGGTTGTGATTGAAACAATTATTAAGGAAATAAAAGTTCCTGTCAAAAAAACATTGGTCCTTGAAAGTTTAAATTTAAATTTTTCTTTGTAGGTTTTTTCTTCTTGAATAACAAGCCTGTAGTTTTTAGGTTCTCTTTTTTTTATATTCTTCTTTTTTGAGCTTTCCATCTAGAATAGCAAATATAACAAACAGTAAGTTTTACATTACAATCAATGAAAGAGTAAATTTTATTTTTAAATTAGCATTAAATATTTAGTATGAGCTTATATTTATTTTATGCAATTGGTCCTTGGCAAATAATTATAATTGTAGCTGTAATTCTATTACTTTTTGGAGGTAAAAAAATTCCTGAACTTATGGGGGGTTTTGGTAAGGGCATAAAAGAATTTAAAAAAGCAACTAAAGAAGAAGATAAAGAAGAGGACAAGGAGTCTAAATAGAACCTTATTTAAACTTTATCGACTTTATAATTGCTTCCAATTCAATGATGTTGTCTCTTTTTCTTTTTGATGGAGCAAATACAAATCCCTCTACAAAAAGAACCCTATTGTTCAACTTATCTTCCACAATATAATTTATGAACGGTCCTCCCATAAAATCACCTTGGACCTCCCACGTCCCTCTTGTTTCTAACATTTTTATTCCATAATAGTTAACCTTTTTTTGAAGGGGAAGGTATTCCTTTTCAGTTATCATAAAGCTATTTTCATTTCTACCAAGTAAAAAACTTCGACCAACAGAATCTCTCAAGCTTGTTACCTCGTCTATTGTGTAATCAAAAACATCTTTTCCAACAAATAGTTCGGTAATTATCAGGTTTGAATGCCCTTTGTCAATAGGTTTTTGGTACCAAATAAAGTTTTTTTCCTCTTTATATAGGCTGTATGCGGAAGGCATTTTAATACTTATTGAGAATTTATCAATAGGCTTGAGTTCGTTCATTGTTGATTTCAGTATCCTTCTTTTATTTTCTTCAATTTCACCATTTGAAAATTTTCTAATAGCTTCATTACTTGATAAATCTAATTGTTGTATTATTGACTGAGGGCTGGTTCCCCTTATCTCTAGGTAAATTTGAGGGTTGGCGAACTTGTTGTTTTGTAGTTCATAGTCAAGCTCAGATTTTTTATTGATAAATATAATATTGCGGCTTGTTCTGGAAAAACCATCAAATGTTTCATAAGGCATTTGCTTTAAAGTAAATCTTTCCTCAATCTGTGGGAGCCCCATAAATTCATCAGCATATAATGCCCTTATCTTATCTCCAATTTTATTGTCCCAGTTTTTATTGTCAAGCACAACTGTTATTGAATTAATTCTCCCCGATGACTCCGGCTTATAAACAGCATTCTTTTCTCCACAGGATTGAAGAACGGATAGAATGATTATTACATACAGAATCTTTTTCATTTTGCCAACGCACTAATACCAGGTAAAATTTTACCCTCCAAGCTCTCAAGCATCGCTCCGCCGCCTGTGGAAACATAGCTTACGTCCTTTTCTAATTTAAACTTCTTAACTGCTGAAACTGAATCTCCGCCTCCAACTAGTGAAAAAGCACCATTTTTAGTGCTTTCAGCTATTGCTTCTCCTATTTCTTTTGTTCCTTTTGAAAAGCTGTTGAGCTCAAAAACACCAACTGGCCCGTTCCATAAAATTGTGCTTGAAGACAAAATAATTTGTTTAAATTTTTCTACTGATTTTGGTCCAGAGTCCAAGCCTTCATATTCATTAGGGATTGAGTTAATTGAAAACACTTTTGAGTCGGCACCTTCTTTAAGCTCCTTGGCACAAACCACATCCACTGGTAAATGAATTTTTGTATTTTTTTCTTTAGCTGATTTCAAAATGCTTAAAGACTTTTTAAGCATAGAATCTTCATGAATGGATTGTCCAATTTTACCCCCAAGTGCTTTAATAAATGTGAAGGCCATGCCCCCTCCGATTATTATATCGTCAACCTTATCTATAATGTTTTCGATAATTGGAATTTTAGAAGAGATTTTTGAGCCACCCAAAACAGCAAGTATAGGGCTCTTTCCATTACTAATTACTCTTTTAATAGCAAGAACCTCTTTTTCAAGTAGCTTACCAAAAAATTTGTTTTCAAAATATTTTGCAACCACTGTTGTTGATGCATGTGGTCTATGTGCCGTCCCAAAAGCATCATTAATATAACAATCTGCAAGCTGAGAAAGCTTCTTAGAAAACATTTCATCTCCTTTGGTTTCTTCATTATAAAAGCGCAAATTTTCTAGAATTAAAACCTCACCCATAGATAATTTATCAGATGCTTCTTTTGCTATTTTTCCAATACAATCCTCGCAGAATTTTGTTTTTATTGCCAAGATATTGTCGAGGACTGATTTAATTTGAATTAAGGAAAGTCTCTTTTCAAACCCATTTGGTCGCCCAAGATGACTCATTAAAATACATGCTCCACCGTCTTGAAGAATTTTTAATATAGTTGGTACAGCAGAACGGATTCTCGTTGAATCAATAACTTTTCCGTTTTCTAAAGGAACATTAAAGTCAACCCTGATGAGTACTTTTTTATCTTTAAAATTGAAATCATCAATCGTTTTCATAATAGAATCAAATATATGCTATTTGTAAGTTT
>CACLQX010000063.1 GCA_902609185.1 uncultured Bacteroidota bacterium
AAAGTGATGTGTTTATATTGGCAACAGCACAGGTGTTTTGATTGGAGTATGAATGACAAATCCCTGCCACACTTGAGAAATTCTCAACTTTAGGAGTGTTTGTTATGATGTGGTTCTGAGAAATAGCCCTTGATAAAGCAACATAAATGAGATTTAATGAGTCTAAAATCATTTCGTTATTTTTTTCATAAAAAATAACTTTGGAATTATTATCAAAATACTTCAAAGAGTTTTTGTAATCAACGAAAATTGGTGTAGTGATTTTAGATGATTGATACTGTATCCATGTTTTAAAATTCGCCTTTTGCAAACTAAAATCAAAGTATGGCAGTATAACCAAGCTGAATTCCATCCCCTTTGCCTTGTGAATTGTTAAGACATTAACTGAGTTAGAGTTGTTTATGAATGTTGCTTTTATTTTATCTTTTTTATTGTTCCAGTAGCTGTAAAAGCTTTCCTTTTTATATGAGCTTAATAGTTCATAATTTAGAATTTCGTCCATTAAAAATTGGATATGTAAAAGGTTTTTATCAAAGAATTTAATATTGTTTATCAAGTAAACTATTGCCTCATAATCGCTAGAACTGTAAAAAATTTTGAAATCTAAATCAAGAATTTTTTCAAAAATTAATTCTATTCCATTATCTAAGTTATTTTGAATAAAATCATATTTATCACGCATATCATTAACTTGAGTGATGTACTTAAGAATTTCCTTAATGTGTTCCTTGTTTTTAGGTTCAATCTTCAAGCCTAAAAACCTTACTAATATTCTTACTTCCTCAATTGATGAGAAAGTAGAAATTTCATCAGACCTTACATCAATATTATTTTCAATTAAAAAAGAGGATATCTGACTACATTGGTCGTTTTTTCTACATAATATGGCAATATCTTTATAATTGTAACCTTCTTTGATTTTATCTTTAATAATGTTCAAAATACTTAAGCTGGTTTGCTCTTTGTAGTCTTTTTCTTGATCAATAAATGTAATTGTTGTTAATCCCCCAGGTTTTTTATTTGAATTCTGGTCCAAATTTTTATAAAGTTCGTCAACCTTGTCCAGATTAAGTTTTGAAGATATAAATTTGAAGAAATCATTATTAAAATTTACAATTTGCTCACAACTTCTAAAATTAATTTTTTTAGGTATAAGTTCAGGTTTTATATGAAAAGGTGAGGTTTTTTTTAATGATGAGAAAATTTCAGGTTTAGCACCTCTCCATCTGTAAATTGATTGTTTAGGGTCTCCGACAAGGAATATACTTCCATGGTTTTCGTTTACACCTTCATTTAGCACTGAATGTGATGATAGTGGAATAATATTCTGCCATTGCAAGAATGAGGTATCTTGAAATTCATCAATAAAATAATCTTTAAACTTAACGCTCAGCTTTTCATAAATGTATTGAGAGGGTTGGTCCATTAGCTCTTTATATATTTTTTTATTAAAGTCTGAAATAAATAATATGTTTGATTCTTTCTGAAATTCATTGGAAAATTTAATAATTTCAGTAGCTAAAGTATTTAAGTCAATGTTTGAGAAGATATTGGAATAGGTTTGTATTTTTTCAACCATGGACAGAATTTCATTAATAACATTTAATGTCGCATTTGAATATTTTCCATTCTGCTCTCCACTAAAACTCTTCTTAAAAATTTGATTACTTAGAACTCTTGATCTGATAGCTTCAGTTTTTAAATCATTGATTTTTTTAATCGAAATGCTTTTTACGAAATTTTTTAGATAGACAAATACATGTTCTGAATTTTGATCAATGAGTAAAAAAAACTCCTTGCATTTTTTATTAATTGATGTTTGAAGACTTTTTGTTTTTTTTAAAATATCTTTTTTTAAATGCTGGAGATTTAAGTTTTGGTTTTCTGAAAGCTTGAGAAAGTTAAGATAGTTTGTTTCATCAAAAATTAATTCCAATAACTCCCTTATTTCATAGTCAATATCCCAACTTTTACTTTGTAGAACTTTTGTTTTTGAGTAGTTTGATAAAAGAGTAAGCAAGGTCTTATTATCCTGAATTTTATCCAAAAACTCAAATATCAATAAATCAAAAAACTCATCTCTATCAACAATAAGATCAAAGTCATAACCTAGCCCAAGCTCATTTGAAAAGCTTCTTATCAGGCGGTGGTTGAATTTATCAAGTGTAGATATTTGAAAAAAAGAAAAATTATTCAATATGTTTTTTAAAAGTTTTTGTGATTTTTGTTTAACGTTTTTGATTTCAAATTCTTTATTTATTTCTGAGAACACTTTTGAATTCTTTGGATTGGTGGAAATAACGAATAAGTCTGAAAGTATCGACTGTTTCATCTCATTTGATGCATTATTTGTAAACGTGACAGCTAAAACATGTTTAAAAGAAAAATCATCGCCTGAAAATAACTTTAATAGAATATTCTTTCTTAAAGAGAATGTCTTTCCCGTTCCTGCACTTGCATCAATTATTTTGTATCTGTATGACAACTTTTTATGGTAATTATAATTTCACTAATTTTAAATAAAAATATAAAATACTATGAGTTTTCAACTTCCAAATCTACCATATAATTTTGATGCACTAGAACCGCATTTTGATTCCAAAACAATGCAAATTCATCACGGCAAGC
>CACLQX010000064.1 GCA_902609185.1 uncultured Bacteroidota bacterium
TAGACCTAAAAAATCTGCTAAGGCATATAAAAAAATTTGGTGGAAAGAAGGCTCACCCCTAATTGTTTTATCAAAACGTTTATTTAAAAAAGTGAAAAAGTTCATTAATATTCCTGTAGCACTGGCAATGAGATATGGTTCAATAAGTATCAATAAAGGAATAAAGGAACTATATGAATCAGGTGTCAAAGAAATTGTTGTTCTTCCACTATATCCTCATTACGCTATGTCATCATATGAGACTGTAGTTGAAAAAGTTAAGGAGGAGGTTAAAAATAATTTCCCTGGTGTTAATTTGAAAATCATTTCTCCATTTTACAAGGAAAAAAATTACATAAATCTATTAAGTAAAAAGATTGAGGATAAGATAAAAAATATTGATTATGATCATATTTTATTTTCTTATCACGGAATACCAATAAGTCATTTAAAAATTTCAGATCCAACTAAAAGTCATTGTTATAAAGTTAATAACTGTTGCTCAACAAAATCTGATGCGCATCAATATTGCTACAAACACCAAGTTCTTGAAACAACCGAAGCTGTAGTGAAAAAATTGAATATTGATGAGGATAAATATAGCAACGCTTTTCAATCTAGACTTCCAAATGAGGCATGGTTAAAACCATATACTGACGATGAGCTTGTTCGTTTAGCAAAAGAGGGTAAGAAAAAATTAGTCATAGTAACCCCTGCTTTTGTTACAGATTGTTTAGAAACACTTGAAGAGATAGCCATGTAAGGTAAAGAGGAGTTTTTAGAGGCAGGAGGTGAAAAGTATCATTATGTACCATGCCTAAACGATGATGATGATTGGGCAAAACTTCTGGCTAAATGGAGTAAAAAAGTAGCTGTCTAAAATGATAGAAATCAACACTGTTATAATTGGAGGAGGTATTAGTGGATTAAGTGCCGGACATTTTTTAAAAAAAAAAGGATTAGATTTTGTAATAATTGAATCTGACAAAACATCTGGTGGAGTTATTCAAAGTATTAAGAAAAATGGATTTATTTATGAAAATGGTCCTAATACTATTTTAAATAACAACTCTTCAATTGATCAAATTCTTAGAGATTATAATTTAATTGATAAAAAAATTATCCCTGATAAAAACATAAGTTCAAATCGATATGTATATCTTAATGAAAATCCTGAGGCTGTTCCTATTAGTTTCATTAAGTTTTTAAGGACTCCCCTACTATCAATAAGATCTAAAATCAACCTCTTTTTAGAGTTATTTAAGTCTCCTCATAAAAAGAATACATCTGTTTTAAATTTTATTTCAAAAAGATTTGGAAAAGAATTTCATGATAATTTAATCGAGCCATTTCTAACAGGTGTTTACGCTGGTGATACAAGTAATATGAGTACACAGCATGCATTAAAAAGGATTTGGTCATTAGAACAAAAGTTTGGCAGTATATTAAAAGGTTTATTTAATTCTAAAACACAAAATATTGAATCCTTTAATTTTTCAAATGGAATTAATGGATTAACAAAAGCAATTGCAAAAAGATTAGATAAAAATTTAATTACTAAAACTAAGGTTATAAAAATCAAAAAAAATAGAAATAAATATGAGCTAAAAACTAATACAAAAAAGACATTTGTATGTAAAAACATTATTAGCTCAATTCCATCCTATGAGCTAGAAAAAATAATATTTGAGGATGAAATAAAGTATATCTTATCTAATATCAAATATAACCCTGTTGGTGTATTTCATTTTTCTTTTCAAAAAACAGATATAAAAAATAATCTGAATGGATTTGGTATTTTGGCTAAACCATCTGACAAAAAAAATTTTTTGGGCGTAATTTTTAGTAGTAAAATTTTTCCTCACATATGTTCAAATAAATTCGAAGTTTACACTGTAATGGTTGGTGGTGAAAAACAAAAAAGTATTCTTAAGAAAGATAAAATAAATCTTCAAAAATTAGTTTTAGATGATTTAAGAAAACTCATAAAGTGTTATGGTAAATTAGAAGATTCGAATTTTTACTTATGGAAAAAGGGAATACCTCAATACAATTTATTTCAGGAAGAAATTGAAAAATCAGTTAATCAATTTCATTCAAAAAATAAAGGTTTTCATTTAATTGGTAATTATTATGGAGGTGTTTCTGTTAGTGACTGTATTAAAAAAGCTGATGATTTAGTGTCTAATAATTTTAGTAGCTTCATTTAGCTATCCAAATTGCAACTAAAACAAATACAATAGCTTGCAGGTATTCTATGTTTCTGTTTTTCAAAAAATTTTGAATATTCTCCTTAAATTTTGAGGAAATAAATACAACTATTGAAAAAATTATTGTTGCTACAAACCAAAAGATAATACCTAAAATTAAAAACTGAATTTCAATCTTGATTGAATCACTGAATAAAAAACCTGGAAATAAAGCAATAAAAAATAAACTAACTTTTGGATTAAGTAAATTCATCATTAAACCAACTGAGAAGTTGTTTGTTGTACTTGCCAAGTTAGTAAACTTAGATTTTTTAGACCTAAAAAATGTACTTCCAGCTAAAAACAAAAAATAAAAAAAACCAAAAACTTTTAACACAAAAAAG
>CACLQX010000065.1 GCA_902609185.1 uncultured Bacteroidota bacterium
ACTCTGTTGTGTTCCAAGTATATCACCAGGTCCTCTTAGTTTTAAATCAATTTCTGAGATCTTAAACCCGTCATTTGTTGAGATCATTGCATTTATTCTGGTTTCAGCATCAGGACTCATTTTATCTTTTGTCATTAAAATACAATAACTATTATACTCTCCTCTTCCAACTCTTCCTCTTAATTGATGAAGTTGAGATAATCCAAATCTTTCAGCATTTTCTATAACCATTACCGATGCATTTGGAACATTAACACCTACCTCAATTACAGTTGTAGACACTAAAATATTTGTTTCACCATTAACAAATCTATTCATTTCAAAATCTTTATTTTCAGATTTCATTTTTCCATGAAGTACCCCAATTGCGTATTTTTCATTATCAAAATATCTACAAACACTCTCGAATCCATCTTCAAGGTTTTTTAGATCCATCTTTTTAGACTCTTCAATGAGTGGGTAAACAATGTATACTTGTCTTCCAGCCTTTATCTGATCTTTCATAAACTTAAAAACTTTAAGCCTTTTAGAATCTTTAAGTGTAAGGGTATTTATTTTTTTTCTTCCAGGGGGTAATTCATTAATAATTGAGACATCAAGATCGCCATATATACTCATAGTAAGAGTTCTGGGAATAGGTGTTGCGGTCATTATTAAAATGTGAGGAGATGGGTTATTTTTCTTCCAAATCTCAGCCCTTTGTTTTACCCCAAAGCGATGTTGTTCATCAATAACTGCAAAACCTAAATTTTTGAATAACACATTTTCTTCAAAAATTGCATGAGTTCCAATTAAAATATCTAAAACTCCTTTTTTTAAATCATCAAAAAGAGTCACTCTTTTTGATTTTTTTGTAGACCCTGTAAGAATCTCAATATTTAGATTAAGGTTATTTAAATATTTATTAAAATTTTCAAAATGTTGATTCGCTAGAATTTCTGTGGGAGCAACCAAACAACATTGATACCCATTATCAATTGCAATTAACATAGCCATTAAAGAAACAATAGTTTTTCCAGATCCGACATCACCTTGAAGTAACCTAATCATTTGATTACCACTTCTAAAATCATTCCTGATGTCTTTTAAAACATTTTTTTGGGAGGATGTTAATTCAAAGTTTAGATTGTTTTCATAAAATGAATTAAATTTTAAATCAATCTTTGGGAAGTAAAAACTTTTTTTTGATTTAATTTTATTCTTTTTTAAATGAAAGATTAATTGGTTAAAAAAAATTTCCTCAAATTTTAACCTAAATATTGCTTTTTTTTGAAGATTAAAATCTAAAGGAAAATGTACATTTAAATAAGTGGAGTATTTGGACATCAAATCATTCCTTCTGTTTATATCTATGTTAAGACTTTCTCTAATATTTTGTTCTAAATCTTTCAAAATTCTATCAATTAATTTGATAAAGAAATTATTTGACATTCCAGAGTTTACGGTTTTTTCAGAACTTTTATAAATAGGCTTTATTCTAATTCTTTTTTTTCTAGTAAAATCATTTAATTGTTCAATTTCAGGGTGAATCATTGATGGGGTATTTTTGAACCAATTAACTTTTCCAAATAACACAACTTTTTGTTTATTGTTTATCGACTTTTCAACCCATTTTAAACCCTTAAACCAAAGTACTTTAATTTCTTTTTCACCATCAAAAAATAAACCCTCTAAACGAAACTTTTTATTACTTTCAATATATTTTATAGACTTAAAAAAACCGATTATTTGAACATATGAGTTGCTTTCGACTAGATCTCGAACTTTATAAAACTTTCTTTTATCAATATATCTAAATGGATAAAAATTAATAATATCATAGCAATTTTTCAACCCGAATTCATCGCTTAATATTTTTGCACGATTTTTACCAATACCTTTAATATATTGTAGTGATGTATGCATGTTAATTTCTTTCACTCCTCAAATTTAATTTATTAACTTTAATAGTAGATTTCTTGATTATAAATATTTGGATAACTACTTAGAAAAACTCAACGAAGAACAACGAAAACCGGTACTTCATACTAAAGGTCCACTTATGGTAATTGCTGGTGCTGGATCAGGAAAGACAAGAGTATTAACCTATAAAATTGTTCATTTATTAAATTTAGGAATCAGCCCTTTCAATATCCTTGCTTTAACATTTACCAATAAAGCTGCAAAGGAGATGAAGGAAAGAATTTCAAAAATAACATCAGAAACACAGGGAAAATCAATTTGGATGGGAACATTTCATTCAATATTTGCAAGAATTTTGAGATCAGAATCAGAATTAATTGGGTTTCCATCAAACTTTACAATTTATGATACTTATGATTCTGAAAAGTTAATTTCAAATATTGTAAAAGAAATGAATCTAAATAAAGATTTTTATAAAACAAAAAGTATAAAAAACAGAATCTCATCTTTAAAAAATAGTTTCATTACTCCCAAAAATTATTTTAATCAACCTGAACTTGTAGAATCTGATAAAATTGCAAATAGGATTCAATTTG
>CACLQX010000066.1 GCA_902609185.1 uncultured Bacteroidota bacterium
CAAAAGTCTTTTCCCACTTTTCGATTTAAAAAATGGATTAACTTTTTCTAAGGCTTTTTCTCCACTAACACGAATGAGTGAAATAGCCCCCATTCCACCGGGTGAGGATATAGCAACAATATCATCTTTAAAGTCCATTTATATAAGCTTTTTAGTAAATGTTGCTCTTCTTTTATGCAGTGTACTTTGATAGTTTTTCCAAAATGCCTGAATGGCTTTGTTTTCAACAAGTTCTGGGTTTGTTTCGACTTCTACTATTCCTCTTTTATTAAAAGTATTTTGTAGTTCATTGAAAATAACCGCTGTAACTCCTTTACTTTGGTATTTGGGATCAACCCCTATTAAATAAAGTGAAACCCTTTCGTTAAAATGTTGGGCTTTGAAAAGATGGAAATAACCCATAAGTCCCATTTTACCATTTATTTTTTTTAGCGCTCTAGAGAAGGAAGGCATTGTGATTAAAAAAGCGATTAAATTGCCGTCTTTGTCTAAACAACATTTAATAAAATCTGGATGTATGTATTTGATGAATTTTTCTTTGTAAAAATCAATCTGATATTGCTTAATGGTTACATATGTTTGTAGGTTTGAATAAGTGACATTCAATAGTTCAAACATCTTATCAACGTAAGGAACAATCTCCTTTCTTGATTTAAAATTTAGAACCTTAAGCTCATACCTTTGCTGAATTATTTTTGAGAATTTCTTTACTTTTTCTGGCGCATCATCTGCTGAGAAAATTTTGATTTTATATTCTACCCATTCCGCTAGCTTAGTAAATCCAAGTTTTTTTAAATGCTCTTTTTGATATGGGTAATGGTACCAGGTAATCATGGTGTTAAGCTCTTCATATCCTTCAATGAGCAGTCCTGCTTTGTCCATATTTGAAAAACCAACTGGCCCATCAACAAACTCCAACTTTCTGCTTTTACCAAATTCAACTACAGATTCAAGAAGCTTTTTACTAACCTCTAAATCATCAATTGTATCATACCAACCGAACCTTAATTTGTTTTTCTTTTGCTCTTCAATTTCAACCCAGTTTACAATTGCTGCAATTCTACCAACAGTAACTCCATCTTTTTTTGCAACATAAAATTCAGCCTCAGCATTTTTAAAAACAGGGTTTTTTTCTTTATCCATCGATTCCAATTCCTCAGAAATTATTGGAGGCACCCAATAGTCACAACCTTTATATAATTTAAAAGGAAACATAACGAAGTCTCTTTCCTGTTCTTTATTTTCAACTTTTATGACTTCTATCATTTATTTTTCTTTCTGTCAATTCTATTTTGACGTTTGGTTTCTTTATCTAGTTTCTTTGACTCCTTTTTTAAATCTTTTATCTCTTTCCTAACTTTTTTCTTTTCTGAAACTTCCCCTCTTTTAAAAAAGTCCAATATAGTTTTACCTTTTCGATCATTTTTTCTCTGTTGTTTTTCTGAGTCTTTTTCTGCTTTTCTTTGAATTTTTTGATTTTTCTTAAAGTCTTTCATCTGCTTTAATTCAACGTCTGTAATATCAATGTGCCAATCAAACCTTTTTGAAAAACCAAGGCTTAAATAAAACAGACTTGGTGTATTTTTTAAACTTCCTCCAATATTTAAGTCGGCTTGAATATCTTTCGATATTAAGTGAGCTGCTCCAAATTTGAACAACTGGTCCGAGTAAACGCCATTTTTAAAAGTTTGAAACTCTCCGAAAATACTCCAGTTGGGATTTCTTAAGTTGTGTGTTATTGTGAATAGGTAATTTAATGTATTATAATTGGTTGATTTAGGAAGATAGTCTGGCAAAGTGGGGTTTTTGAATGCTAACTCATAAAAGATATTATTTACAACTACCCATCTTCCTTTAAAATGATTTTGAGTGGCAATACCAACAAATGGAGAAATATTTTGAATTGGATGGTTAAAGTTTCTTATCCTGGTGATATTCTGATTCAATAGGTCGGGGTGTACCGTCTTTTTCATTTCAAAAAACTGATCACTGTAATTAATCTTATCATCAAAATTAAATCCAGAGCCAACCATAACAGACAGGGCTGGTATAAAATCTGTTAATTTTATAACCCTACCTGCTTTCCAACTGTAAAAATTTTCACCGTGCCATTTTTTGTTTTTAAATGGGTCAAAAACAAGATATTTAAACCCTATTGTTTGTTCTCCAATTAGAGTTTCACTGATTTCTGTTGAGTAATTATTTTGATAATTATTATCCAAAACATTTCTGGATAAAACTGAGCCCTCAAGAAATACTTCAAGTTTGTCATTTAGTAATCCGTATCTAAACAAATAGTTAAATTTATATCCATCAATTTCAGAGTTGTTTAAATTTTTATGCTCCATGCTGTAGCTAGAAATACCTGTCTCAACTTGAAGAACATTCCAACCAATTGCAAAAGCCCCGTGTGAGGTTCCAGGT
>CACLQX010000067.1 GCA_902609185.1 uncultured Bacteroidota bacterium
TTAGAAAAGCATTTAAAATTTTTCGATTGCAATGACCTTGGTTTACAGCAGAGTAAGAGGAGAGAAAATCAAAATATTTTTTTCCATGAACATCCCATACATAAACACCTTTTCCTCTTGAAAGTACAACTGGAAGTGGGTGGTATGTATTAGAACAAAATTTTTCCTCTTTATTAATGTAAAAATTTTCTTTCGTTGAAAGCACATGCTAAAATAAATAATTACCCTATTTTATCTAAATTTTTAGTTAGCAAGTAATTAACAAAAAAACCTCATGAAAGACTTCATAAGGCTAAATGCGGAGAGAGAGGGATTCGAACCCCCGGAGGTGTGACCCTCAATGGTTTTCAAGACCACCGCATTCGACCACTCTGCCATCTCTCCAATGGGTGACAAATATAATTAACAAATCTTTGAAATTTAAAGAAAAAAGACTTTATTGATAAAATACGAAATTACTTATGGAGCTGTTCATTGATAACTTTTGGCATTATCCAGTTTTAATTGTAGTTGGTTGTATAGTAGGTGTAATCAACACTTTAGCAGGTGGTGGCTCACTGATTACATTACCAATTTTAATTTTTTTAGGATTACCGTCAAATGTTGCAAACGGAACTAACAGAATAGGTCTTATAATGAATGCTTTTTCAGCAAATATGGGATATAAAAGTAAAGGAGTTTCAACCTATCCATTTAGTATCTACATTGGCTTATTTGCTTTAATTGGTTCTTTAATTGGAGCATATATTGCAGTTGATATAAACGACAAACTTTTCAATAGAATACTTTCTGTAATAATGATAATTGTAATATTATTAATATTAACTGGTCCAAAAACATCAATAGTAGGCTTGAGTGAGAGATTAAATGGAAAAAATTTAGTTGTATCATGTTTTGTTTTTTTTCTCATTGGAATATATGGGGGGTTTGTTAATGCAGGAATTGGATTAATAATAATGCTCTTTCTAAATCTTTATAACAAAATGAATTTGATTAGAGTAAATGCAACAAAAAGTGTTGTAATCCTGATTTATACAATTGGTGCATTTTTAACTTTTTTATTTAATGATCTTGTAAATTTTGGTTATGGTTTTGCTTTAGGTTTTGGAACTCTTTTTGGTGCGTGGTGGTCAAGCAGATATAGTGTGGTGAAGGGTGAAGGAATAATTAAGATTTTTTTATTGATTTCTGTTATTTTACTATCAATTAAATTGTGGTTTTTTTAATATTTTACTCTTCCAATAATCTCAAGACCATATCCACTTAAACCAATTCTTTTAACTTTGTTGCTGTTTGTTAATAGTTTTATTTTAGTTATGTCAAGACTTTCTAAAATTTGAGCACCTATGCCAAAATCTTTTGAGTCCATCTTATTATTTTTTGTTGACGATAAAGGTTTTTTAATTTCAGTATCAACAATTTTACTTAGATTTTCAAGAACAATAGAGCTTTCATTACTTTGATTTACAAAAATAATAGAACCACTTTTTTCTTTAATTATTGAATTTATACATTTATTTAATTCAAGATCACTTTGATTATGAATACTATTTACAGATCTATTGATTGATTTTGTTGAAATCATTCTAGTCAAAACAGGATTGTTTTTTTTCCAAAAACCGTATGTAATTGCAAAATGTATTTTATCAGAATTAATTTGACTAAAAACATGTAGTTTAAAACTCGAGTTCATAACATTTAACTTAGTTTCATCGATTTTATGAATTAAAGTATCATGCTTCATTCTGTATGCTATCAAGTCTTCAATTGAAATGATTTTTAAATTAAATTTTTTGGCGACCAATACTAATTCAGGTAATCTTGCCATTGAACCGTCTTCATTCATGATTTCACAAATTACACCAGCGGGCAAGAAGCCAGCTAACCTGGCTAAATCTACTGCAGCCTCAGTATGACCTGATCTTCTTAATACCCCTCCATCTTTTGCAACTAGTGGAAAAACATGACCTGGTCTAGTTAATTGATCTGGCTTTGTTTTTAAATCTACTAATGCTTTGATTGTCTTAGATCTGTCACTTGCAGATATTCCAGATGAGACCCCATTTCCTTTCAAATCAACTGACACAGTAAATGCCGTATCCATAACCTCGGTATTTTTTGTTACCATAGGTTGCAATAATAATTTTTTACATCTCTTTGATGTCATTGGAACACAAACTAAGCCTCTGCCGTTTTTTATCATAAAATTGACAACTTCTTTATTAATAATTTGAGCTGGAAAAACAAAGTCGCCTTCATTTTCTCTGTTTTCATCATCAACAACAATTAATACTTTTCCATTTTTGAAATCCATTAATGC
>CACLQX010000068.1 GCA_902609185.1 uncultured Bacteroidota bacterium
ATATTCTTTTAACTACAGGCTTAAGACTATCAGGAAGATCGTTCATTTTTTTTGCAATACCATCATCATTGATAACTTTAGCTGACCTCTCTAGCAATCTTGAATGTAAATAAAATACGTCTCCAGGATAAGCTTCGCGACCAGGTGGCCTTCTTAAAAGAAGTGAAACTTCTCTATATGCAACAGCTTGCTTTGATAAATCATCATAAATAATTAATGCAGGTCTACCCGTATCCCTAAAATATTCTCCAATTGCTGCTCCAGCAAAAGGGGCATAAACTTGCATAGGTGCAGGATCTGAAGCGTTTGCGGCTACTATCGTGGTGTAAGAAAGAGCTCCTTTTTCTTCTAAGGTTTTTGCTATTCCAGCAACTGTTGATGCTTTTTGCCCAATTGCAACATATATACAGTATACAGGTTCCCCAGCATCAAAAAATTCTTTTTGATTTATAATTGTATCGATGCAAACTGTTGTCTTACCTGTTTGGCGATCTCCTATTACTAACTCTCTCTGTCCTCTTCCCACAGGGATCATAGCATCAATTGATTTTATTCCAGTTTGTAAAGGCTCATTAACGGGCTGTCTGTATATTACGCCTGGTGCTTTTCTTTCAAGTGGCATCTCATACATTTTTCCTTTAATTTTTCCTTTTCCATCAATTGGCTCACCAAGAGCATTAACTACTCTTCCAACTACACCATCACCAACATTAATCGATGCAATTCTTTCTGTTCTCTTTACGGTATCCCCCTCTTTAACATCTTTAGATGGCCCCAGTAAAACTACTCCAACATTGTCTTCTTCAAGGTTTAATACGATGCCTTCCATTCCATTTTCAAACATGACCAATTCTCCGTATTGTACATTTGAAAGACCATAAACTCTTGATATCCCATCACCAACCTGAAGAACTGTTCCAACCTCTGCCAATGAAGGACCAATATCTGATCCGGTTAATTGTTTTTTTATAATTGCTGATATTTCAGCTGGTTTTATATCTGCCATAATTTATTGTATTGATGTATTGAAAAATTCTTGCTCTAAGTTTTTCAATTGTTGTTTAAAGCTAGCGTCATATTGCTTATCACCAACCTTAAGTATAAAGCCTCCAATCAAATTTTTATCCACTTTATTGGTTAGGTGAATATTTTTAGATGTTAAGGATTTCACTTTGGATTTAATTTCTCTTAGTAATTCGTCCGATAATTTTGTCGCCGAAATCAAGGTGACATTTTGGTTGCCTACTTTTTTATTATAAAGATCGACAAAGCATTTAGCAACATCATCAAACAAATCAATACGACCACTATTCATTAGGTGCACAAGTAGGTTTGTTGATTGAATTGACAAGTCAGTGAACACCTCTTTCAGAGTTTCTACTTTATCATTGTCTTTTATAACTTTTGAATCAATAAATAACTTTAACTCATGAGATTCTTCAAATGCCTTTTTTACAGAACTCATATCTTTAAACATTATCATCAGATCGTTTTTTGATTCTGTAATGCTCAAAAAAGCTTTTGCGTATCTGTTTGCTGCCCTAGTATTGATCATTTAAGTTTAACGTCTTTTATTAATTCTTCGACAATTTTCATTTGCTTATCATCATCTGAAAGCTTTTCCTTTATAAGTTTTTCAGCAATTTCAATTGAAAGTGACGCAACTTGTTTTTTAATTTCTGAAACAGCTGCTTCCTTTTCGTTTTTAATCGAGTCGTTGGCGTTGTCTATAATTTTCTGGGCTTCTGTTTTCGCCTCAGATTTAGCCTCTTCTAAGATTGACTTCTTTAAACTACTGGCTTCCTTTAAAATATTATCTCGTTCAATTTTAGCTTCTTTAAGCACCTTGTCGTTGCTAGCCTTTAATGTCTTTATTTCTTCTCTTGCTTTTTCAGCAGACTCTAAAGCATTCTTTATGCCTTCCTCCCTATCATTAATTGTATTGAGGATCGGGGTCCATGCATACTTTTTCAATAACCAGATTAACAACAAGAAAATAACGGTTTGCCAAAAAAACAAACCAATTGAAAACTCTTCAATTAATTTTTCCATAAAATTTAAAAATTATTAGAGTGCAAATAAAGCAGCAAAACCAATTCCCTCAATCAATGCAGCAAAAATAATTCCCGCTACCTGTATCTTTCCACTCGCTTCAGGCTGACGGCCGATAGCTTCCATTGCTCCTTTTCCAATTTGGCCA
>CACLQX010000069.1 GCA_902609185.1 uncultured Bacteroidota bacterium
TTTTATCTCTGTAGATAAAAAATGAATTTGGTGGTAGATCATCAAGATAAACTAAATCCTCACTATGGTCATTATCATATTTATCTAGTTCTTTTGAAAGCTCAGAGTCATATGAAAATGAAGACTTGGGGTCTTGCATATGTTTTCTTAGTAAAACTAAAAGGCTTTTGGGAAAGATATTACTATTTAAAAATGGTTCAGTTATTTTTTTAAATATATTTTTCCATTTTAATCCGTGAGGTTTTGCAAACCTGTTATCTCTGTACGTGTAGTAATGGGCAATTTCATGGATTAAGGTCATTAAAAAACGATACTTATTGTTAGATTTATTAACAGTTATTACAGAATTTTGATTATTAAATTTTCTAAAATCTCCATGCTTGGTTATTCTTTCTTTTACAACTTTGATAGATAAATTTTCATTATCAATTAAGTTTATAAGGCCCTCCACAGACATTTTAGGAATGTAAGGATTAATATGATGCATTACTATGGATTCGATTTTGAAATTGGTATGACCTTTCCATTGAATAATTTTTTACCGTTTACAGAAAAGTTATAAATGTACTCTGCCATTTCGGTTGGGCTGACTTCTGCCTGATAACCAGGAAATGCTTTTTCCAACATTTTAGTTTGTACAGAACCAAGACACAGGGAATTAAAACTCAATTGAGTGTCTTTATATTCTTCTGCCAAGACCTCAGTTAATATATTTAAAGCACCTTTACTAGATGAATAGGCGGTTAAACCTTTGAATTTCGATGATCCGATCAACCCTCCAATACTACTAATATTGATAATGTGAGCATTTGATGAAAAAAAACCAAAAAGGTTTTTTATCAGATTTACAATTCCAAACAGATTAACATCATATATTTTTTTAAAGTCATTTACTGTTATTTCGTCAAATGTTTTATTTATTAATAAACCAGCATTATTAATTAAAAAATCAATTTCTATTTTATTTTTTTTACAATAATTGACCAATTCAAGTTGATCATTATCATTTGTTATATTAAATGATACATGATTTATATTTTCTAAACCAAGCTCAACAATATTTGATGATCTTGACAGTGAGATAACTTTATAGTTTTTTTCAGAAAAGATTCGTGCAAGCTCAAAACCAATTCCAGCACCGGTTCCAGTGATGATGACTGTTTTCATTATACCAAAATAGTTACAGGATTTTCTAAATAACCCTTTAATGTTTGTAGAAATAAAGATCCTGTGACTCCATCAATTGTCCTGTGATCACATGCAAGTGTTAATTTCATCGTATTACCAATGGTAATTTTATCATCAATCACAACAGGTTTTTTTATAATACTACCAACCGAAAGAATGGCAGAATTTGGTTGATTAATAATTGAGGTAAATTCATTTATACCAAACATTCCTAGATTGGAGATGGTAAATGTGCTTCCTTCAATCTCATCAGGTCTTAATTTTTTTGACTTTGCTCTTAAAGCAAAATCTCTAACCATACTGTTTATAGAATGCAGCGATTCGGAATCTGCAAATTTAATGACGGGAACAACCAAACCATCTTCTACCCCAACAGCCACTCCAATGTGAATGTGGTGATTCAATCTTGTTTTGTCATCAGACCATTGAGAGTTTACCTTGAGATGTTCCCTAAGAGCAATAGCGCAGGCCTTAATTACAATATCGTTGAATGAAATTTTTGTATTTGGGATAGAATTGTACTGTTCCCTAAAAGCAATAGCATTATCCATACTAAATTCAACACTCAGATAATAATGAGGAGCAGAAAATTTTGATTGACTTAATCTTTTTGCAATCGCTTTTCTCATCGAATTATTATCAATCTCATCATATGATTCAGACTTTGTAATATTTACTGATGGTTTTATAGTGGGTGTGATTGTTTGCGCAGTATTCACTGTTTTATCAACAGCTATTGATTCATTAATGGAAGTTGCATCAATATTATCTAAATCACTTTTAATTATTCTTCCATTATCTCCCGAACCACTTATTGAGGCAAGATCAATATTTTTATCTGCTGCAATTTTTTTTGCAAGTGGTGATGCAAAAATTCTTTTTTCTGAAATGGTTAAATCTGGTTCTACTGATTCAGTTTCATCAATTATTTT